>JBDGSA010000084.1:0-9715 GCA_042217755.1 Haloglomus sp.
ATAGCGATTAGTTTGAGTCTTTACCGCCGTGGAGATCTATATCAGTGGCTGGAGTCTCCGAACCTGTCGCTTCCGACACCGTTGATGAAACTATTCGCGCTAATCACTATCAGAGGTCGGCCGACCGGAACGTCAAGTAGCCGAGCGCGAGCGGGACGACGAGCCACAGCAGCAGGTAGACGAGAACGGCCGCGTCGGTGAGATAAAAGGGAATGCCGCCCTGGCTGAGTTGTCGGGCGTACACCTGCTGGAGGAGGCCCGCGCGCCGCGAGAGCTGGATACCGCCGGTGACGGCTGCCCGCGCGGCGGCAGTCGAATCTGTGACGAGCGCGGCCACCAGCGAGTTGTAGGCGCCCAGCGGGTTCAGCAGTTTCAGCGTGATTGAGGCTCTCAGGACAGTCGTCTGTCCCAGGTCGAGCAGGTCGGCCAGGCGGCCGACGAGCGGGTCAACCAGCTGGTTCCAGAAGACGAGCAATCCGATGTAGGCGCCGACGGTACCGACGACGGCTCGGCGGTCGGTCGAGGCGGCCGCCGAGATGCCGACCGAGAGCGAGACGAACGTGACCGCCAGCAGTCCAGTCAGGAGCGTGAATCCGAGGAAGGCGACGGGCTTGAGCGCCACGCCAGTGAGGGGGAACACCAGCATCGACAGCAGCAGGCCGCCGACCGCCGGGAGACAGACCACCGCGCCCCGGCCGAGCAGCTTCCCCAGGACCACATCACGGCGCGAGTGCGGCAGGGAGAGGAGGAGCTTCAGCGTCCCCGCTGTCCGCTCGCCGACGACGGCACCGTATGAAGCGACGACCGCGACCACGGGGACGAGCAGTGTCACGCCCGACGAGAGAACCCGGAGGAAGGTGTTCGACGTCGGTCCGCCTCCTCCGCCTCCGCCGCCGCGAGGGGGCGCGTTGCCGGCCTGCTGGGCTGCCTGCGAAACGGCGTCCGCGAAGAAGTACGCCCCGAACACGAACAGACCGACGAACAGCACGGAGACGAGCAACACGCCCCGCGACCGGACGGCATCCTCGAAGTCCTTGCGCGCGACGACGAGAACGGAGTTCATCGGTCTTCCCCCCTGTCGTCGGCCGCGCCGTCACCCGCGGTGTCGTCGCCCCCGGACTCGCCGGCTGGCGCATCGTGTTCCCTGTCGGCAGCCGGGGCGCCCTGGTCGGCCGCGCCGCCGGTTCCGTCCGCTCCGCCATCTGGCCCGTCCGCTCTGCCACCTGGCCCGTTGGCCTCGCCGCCCTCCGTGTAGGCGGCGAACAGGTCCTCGAGCGAGGCCTCGCGCGTCTCGAAGTCGAGCACCTCGACGCCGGCCGACTCGAGCGCGTCCAGCACGTCGGTCTTGCGGACCTCGCCGCCGAGCGTGACCGTCACCTGTCCGCCCGCCGCGCGGACCTCGGAGACACCCGCCAGATCGCGGACGGCATCCAGCGCCGCTGTCGGCGTCTCCTCTGCAACCGACACCTCGAGGGCGTTCTCGGCGCCGCTGGCCTCGCGCAGCCCCTCGACGGAGTCGACCGCGATCATCTCCCCGTCGCGGATGATGCCGACGCGGTCACAGACCGCCTCGACCTGCCCGAGGATGTGCGAGGAGAAAAAGACCGTCGCGCCGCGGGCGGCCTCCTCGCGGACCACCTCGCGCATCCGCCGTGCGCCGTTCGGGTCGAGCCCCGTCGAGGGTTCGTCGAGCACCAGCAGGTCGGGGTCGCCCACGAGCGACATCGCGAGGACGAGCCGCTGTTTCATCCCGCGAGAGTAGTCGCCGGCCGCCCTGTCGCCGTCCCCGTCGAGGCCGACCCGCTCCAGCAGTGCGTCGGGGTCGTCGTCCGCATCCTTCGAGTCGATGGCGAACGCGAGGTGCTTGCGGCCCGAGAGCCGGTCGTAGACGCCGAACCCCTCCGGGAGCACGCCGACGCGCTCGCGTACGGCGGCACTCTCCTCGCGCCGAACGGGCTCGCCGAGCAGCCGGACGTCGCCATCGTCCGGCCGGACGAAGTCCAGCAGGACGTTGATTGCCGTCGATTTGCCCGCCCCGTTCGGCCCGAGGAACCCGAACACCTCGCCCTCCTCGACCGTCAGCGACAGGTCGTCCAGGGCGGTGACGGCACCGTACCGCTTGGTGACGCCGTCCAACTCGATGGCGGCCATATACCGCGGATTGCGCCCCCCTCACTCAAAAGGTTCCACACTCGTCACGTGGTGTGGTAACGTGTTTGGACAGCGGTGAGTGGTTCTGCGCCCGTGCGGAACCCGTGCCGAAGAAGACGTGTTACATGAAATCCGCGATACCTGACTGCTTGTTGTGGTCGTCCTCGAAGATCGACTCAAGCGCCCTGTCCAGGATCTCGAGACGCTGTTTCGTGTACGGGCGAGCGCCGTACTCCTCGGCCACCCGGCGGGCGGTCTCCATGTACTTGTTCACGGAGCCCTGATAGACCGTCAGCGAGACCTCGCCGCCACACTCCCGGCAGTCACCCGACAGGGGCATCCGCCGGTACTTCTCCCCGCAGTCCCGACACCGCGTCTCCTGGCGCGAGAACGCCCGGAGGTTCCCGATGAGATCCGGCAGGAAGTGGTACTCGATGATGCGCTCGGCCACGTCCATCTCGTCGACGGCCCGGAGCTTCCGGGCGAGCTCCAGTTGGCCGTCCATCTTCTTGTCCATATCGTCGAGCGTCTTGTACGCCGACAGGTCCGGACCGAGCGCGATGTCAGTCGTATCGTGGGTGTGCCGGAAGCCCCGATACTCGTCGTCAGTGCCGAGCGTGGACTCGGCGATCTGGACGTCGACGTCCTCCGGGTCGGCCATCTCGCGGGTCGCCTCGTAGAACTCCCGGGGATACGAGGTCACGATGTCCATGTTGTGCGCCTCGTCGTCGATCTCTGAGGGGTCGATGCGCGAGGACATGACGAGGGGCGCGTCCATCGAGTTGTGGGCGTAGAGCCAGTTCGTCGTGAATACGGGGTCACCCCCAACCTGCAGGTCGTAGAGGTAGCCGTCGTAGTCGATTCGCTCGATGTCCGTCACTCGGAGGTACGAGAGGTCACCGTCCACGAGCGGTCGGAGTTCGTCCAGACGGTCGTCTGCCCCATCGGGGAGGTCACGTCGCTCGATCTCCTCGACCATCTCCCTGAGCTTCTCCAGCGAGACGTTGTCGCGGCGCTTGAGATACTTCGGAACGATCTGCTTGACCCCCTCGATCTCCATCTCGCGGAGTTCCATCAGCGCGTCGGGGATGCGAACGACGAGACTCTTCGGCAGGTACGGTTCCTCACCCTCCAGTACCCGGTGAAGCGGATTATCGGATGCACCACCCGAGGTCGTGACGGTGTAGATCGGCTGTCGGGACTCGTCCCGCTCACGCCGGGAGACGTTCGCGACGATGCCGAACCGATGGAGCAGGAGGACGATGCCGTCCTTGACATCCTCGCTCGTGGTGTGGAACGCGACCGTGGTGACGTTGTCATCCGTCTTGTCGCTCCCGTCTCCGGCGACGAATCCACGGAGGAAGGAGAGCGCAACTCCGTCGGGGGCTCGGAGTATCGCATCCGGTATCACCTTCTCGCTGGAATCGTACGAGTCCTCGTCCGCGAATCCGAGGCCGTACAGCACCTCGCGGAAGACCGCAGGGAACTGGAGTTCGTACGCTCGGTTCGACCAGCGGACGTGCGGGTCGACGCCCAACGTCTCGCGTGTGATATCGGCCGCTCGCTCGATGAGTTCCTCGTCAGCGTTGCTGATTGCCGGACAGACACTCGACGTGCTCCCCTCCGCGACGAACAGTCCGAGGAGCCACGCGAACTTCTCGTTCACTTCGATGAGCCGGCGGACCCCGTTCGTCGATCCGCAGAGAGCAATCTCTGCATCGGCATCCACCGCGAAGTCGCCGTGATTCAGGATACGCTCCAGCCGTTCGTACGGGATCTTGTCCTTGTTGAGACGGTACGAGAGTCCACTCTTGAACGCAGCGTGGGCCTCGCTTCCGTGATCGGTTGACTCCCAGACGGTCCGCAATAGATCCTCGACGTGATCGTCGATAACCACGTACGGGTCGTCGACGAGTTCGGCGGCATCGAGGGTCGTCCATTCCGTCTCGACCTCCAGTTCGCGGGGGGCGAGAATCAGGTCCCCCTCCGACAGGTCCTCCCCGGCGACCTCCTCGATACCGTTCTCGTAGCGGAACAGACTGTGGTTGGCAGTGATATCCACGGACCGGCCGAACTGCGTCGAGACACAGAGGAGTTCCTCGTCGTCGCTCGCCCGATAGCGGATGGCCTTCTCGATGGGTCGGGGGGCCGAGTCGTGGTTCTCGTCGAACGCGTACGTCTCCCAGCCCTCGGACAGGCAGGTCCGTTTCTCGAACTTGCCGTCTCGTTCGACTGGACTTTCGAGTTCACTCCAGAATTCGTCGAACGTGAGGAATCGTGTCTCCCCGCTCGGCCCGAACGCAACGAGTCGAGAACCTTCTGCGACACTCCCACCACGTTGGTTCGGAAGATATTTTCTAGAGAAGTTGAGAAGTCCATCCATAAGTAGCATAACGCAATCTTCATCGCCATCGCACTGATTTGAAGAGATATCTGCCGAAACAAGTGAATTAGTTTCCGCGACGGTCAGACAGTAGGTGTGCTCGGTATCCGCCGTCACGTACTCCACGGACTCGACGGTGTCGACGAGGTAGTCGTCGCTCCCACCATCGTACACCCGTGCGCCCCTCGGAGTGACTGACGCGACGTTCTCTTCCAACCGGGTCTGCTTCCGGGAGAGGTGGATTTCGGCCGCCTCCGCGAAGCGCACGACATCCCTCGAACTGAGTCCGACGGTGAACGACGGCGCGGTCATCGATTCGTCATCGATGGGGTACTCGTCGGGGAACTTCCGATGGAGCGGGACTGGCTCGACGTGGTTGATTCGCGGATTGAGGCCAAGTCGGGTGAGGAGCGCGACGAGGTCGTCCCGGAGTTCGGTACTCACTGTCGTCGCCTCGATTTTCAGTTTGTTCTCCGAGACGCTTCCGCCCCCACTGAAGTAGCCCGAGAGGTACGCACCGACCAGTTCGTCGGGTGCGTCGAAGATACACTGCGGGACTCGCTTCGTATGCGCCAGCGCGCCTGCATCGAGAACCGTGTCGAAGAACACGCGAAGTAACCGCCCCGAGGCAGTCACCTTCGCGCGGTTCTCCTCGTACGGGTCGACGCCGAACTCCTCACGGAGCGTATCGAGGAAGAACTGACGGGCTTCCTCCTCGGTGCCACAGATAGCCGTCTGGTGGATTGCTCCCTTCGGGGTCTCCTGCTCCCGGGCGAACCCTTCCGCGGCGTAGTAACCCAGCAGTGTCGCCACCCGCTCGTTCAACTCGACGACTCGGTCTATCTCCGTCCCGTCGCGCTTCATCCCCAGCGTCACGTCATCGGGGACGAACCCGAGGAGGTCATCGGTCGAATCGAAGAACTCCGCGAGCAACGAGACGGGGATGCTCTCCCGGTAGAGGTAGTTGCTCAGCGTCTTCTTCGTCAGACCGAGATGGTCCGCGGTGCTCTGCAGCGCGTAGAACTCCCCGTCCCACCCGGCGGCCAGTCGGTCGGTGAACAGGTCGTAGAGACGGTCTTTCTCCAGTCCCTTCACCATCAGCCGGTCGTCGTCCACCTCGTCGGTCGTCATGAACTCGGCGAGGAGGTCGAACCGTTCTGGCGCAGACGGCTGCAGGCTGTCGAGATGCCGAGGCGTGACGAGCGGCGTCGACTCGTCGAGCTCCCTGGCCTCGACGGAGACGATACGACCGAGTTCCGCGTCGTACGTGTGGACCCGGTGGTCGGGCGTCACCGTCAGTTCGCGTCCGGACTCCGTCTCGATTCGCACCATGTGGTCCGGGGCCGGATGTTTGCTGACTGCCTCGACGGGCTGGAGCGACTGTGACCCGTCGTCGCGGAGAGAGGGGACGTGGAGTGTGCCGTCGAGGTCCTCGAGATGGTCGACCAGCGTTCCGAAGTCGTCGGTTGCCGCGGTCTCCTCGTCCAGATACCGCTCGACGAACGTCTCGATTCGCTCGTGGTGGGTGACGCCGTCCTCGTCCTCGTACCAGAGCTTCGTATCGGGGTGGAAGCAGTTCCGCCGCTTCGCCGCGTGGAAGTACGGATGCGCGTACCCGACCGCAGCACTCGTGAACCCGACCACCCGCCCGACCACCGCAGCGGACGTGTGCGGCGCCATCCCGAACACCAGTTCCCCGACGAGGTCCTGCCGTTCGTCCACGTCGTAGAACGGTTCGGTGTCGTAGTACTGGGTGAGCAGGTCGTCGACGAAGTCCGCCGTGCGGAGCATGTGTTCGGCGGCGCCGTCCGAGAGGACGATATCCTGGACCTTCAGTTCGACCAGTTGGTCGTCGTGGCGGAGCGGCTGGCCGTCGATGTCCTCGTGGTAGCCCAGTTCCCGGAAGTCCTCTGCCGTGACGTCCAGTTCTTCGGGCCGCACCGACGTGACCGGGAGGTCGGTCATGTCGTAGCGGACCGTTCCGTCCTTGAACACGCTCACCCCGTTTTTGGCCCGAAGGATGCCCTTCTCGACGGGTTCGGGGACCTTCTCCTCGGAGGTGAGCCCCTTGACGGCTTTCAGCGTCCCGAACGCGTTCTCGCGCTCTCCGACGCGCTCCATCGCGCCGCGGTACTCGCTGCTGGCGTCGAGATCGACGTACTGGGTGGGTGCGGCGAGCGTCTCGCACCGGGGGCACTCCGCGCGCCCGGACTCGTCGGGTTCGATCCGGTCGTCGCAGTCCGGGCAGACGTAGACGGGATCGGTGACGGCGTTGCAGTCCGGACAGCGCGCACGGAACGTCTCGGTCGTACACTCCGGGCACTCCCGGCGGGCGAGTTCGACGTCGACCTGGCCCTGCGGGTGCTCCATCGTGGGCGCGTACTTCGCGGCCTCGGCGAACGAGCGCGTGTCGCCGCCGGCCTCGCCGATGGGGAACAGCGTGTGGACCGCGGGCGAGAGGTCGCGGCTCTCGGACTTCTCCGGGCGGCCCATCCGCGCGCCGATGCGGGTGGGCGCGCGCTCGCGGAGCGCGAAGGGGGCCACGGCGTTCGCCGCCTCGATGGCGTTGTTCCCGTCGTCGTAAGAGCGGGCCTCGGGCGGGAGGTCCGAGAGCGTCCACGTCCGTTCGAGGGCCTCGGTGAGTCCGAGCGAGCGCACGAGCGGGAGGGCGTCCGGAACCGTCAGCGTGTCCTCGCCCTGCGTGTGTTCGACCAGCAGCGCCTCCAGCGCCTCGGTGACGAGGTCCGAGTGCGGGAGGACCAGGGTGCGGCCCTCGCCACCGTCGTCGTCGCCGTTGCCGGGGCCGGTGTCGTCGTCGGGCATCGCGAGGCCGTCGGCTTCCGCCCACGAACCCTCGCTCGCCGCGGTCGCCAGCGCGTCGAACGCCTCGACGGAGATGTCGTGCCAGCACGGCGTGTACGTCGGGTGGAGCGGTGCGTCGTAGGTCGTGGCCCACGCCAGCGCCTGCTCGGCCGAGGGGTCTGCGAGGTCGACGTGCGGGTCGTCTTCGAGCGCCTGCACGTCGGCCTCGGAGTCACGCAGCTCGTGGCGCCACCACTCCACCGTGTATGAGGCGGGAGCGAGTGGGTGGTTGTTCTCGATGAACTCGCCGTAGTTGACGAGGTACTCGCCCAGGTCGAGGATGGTGTCGACGCCGTTGCGGATCTCGAGCGCTTCCTCGGGGTCGTCGACGCGCCGGACCTCCCCGTTCGCGAGTTTCACCGTCGGGCCCTCGATGGAGTCGACGGGGACGACGCCGGCCGCCTTGCCGGGTCGCTCGGTCTTGATCTGCGTCCCGGTCGCGAGGAAGTCGTCGACCAGGTGCATCGTCGCCGGATGGACGCCGGCGGTCGCGAAGCCGTGGTTGCGCGCACGGCCGTACCGGAGGCGGAAGCTGCCCGCCTCCGAGGGGTGGCCGAAGACGGGACGGCCGGCGATGAGGTCGCGGAGGTACTTGCCGGATGGCTCCGGGCGGGGCGGCCCCGCCTGCTCGTCGCCGTCGTCCGCGTCCGTGCCGTCAGCCTCGGCCCCACCGTCGGCCTCCTCGTCGGCGCTGTCCGCGGCTTCCTCGCCGTCGTCCGTCTCCTCCGTCTCGTAGTTCCCGTCGATGAGGTCCTGGAGCCAGGGCCAGTCGACCTCGTCCAGACCGCGCGTGTACCGCTGGATCTTGGGCGCCTTCAGCGCGATCCCCTCGGCGAGGACGAGACACATCCCGCCGCGGGCGTTGTTGGTGTCGACCCGCTCGAGGTCGCGAAAGCCCGAGACCTCCTCGTCGCCCGTCGCCTCGCCGTCCAGCATGATGGGCATGTGCTCTGCGATGAACTTCGTCTCCGGGTCTTTGGGCGTGTACTGCAGGCCGGTCTCCTCGTCGTAGAGGCCGATCTCCTCGGCGTAGCGCTCGACCTCGTCGCTCCGGGCGCGGTACTCCTCGATGCCGAGCAGCGACCGGGCGTAGTCGGCCACGAGCACGGAGAGCGCCTGCGCGGTCCCGCCGGCCGAGCGAATCGGCCCGGCGTAGTAGACGTTCACGAACTCCGTGCCGTCGTCGTTCTCCAGCAGTTCGACGCGGTCGATGCCCTCGATGGGCGCCGCGACGACGCCCTCGGTCAGGAGCGCGACCGCCGTTCGCACGGCGCCCTCGACCTTCCCCGCCCGGCCGTCGTAGTCCCCGACGTTGCCGTCGACGAAGTCCGTCACGAGTTCGAGCGCGGCCTCCTCCCGAGACATCTCATCCTCCAGCTCCCGGACGCGCTCGGCGACCCCGTCGATGCCGAGGATGTTCTCGACCCGGTCGGCCATGTCCTTCGCGACCGGGATCTCGATCTCGGTGGAGGGGTCGCCGCCGCGCTCTTTGGCCTCGCGCGCGGCGGCGAACGCGTCGTCTAACTGGTCCTCGATGCGCTCGAAGTAGCGCTCGTCCTCGTCGCGCACTACCACCACCCCCCAATATTATATATTTGTGTCACAATTTCGAATATTATCTGCGTCTTTCAACTCTAATCACGGTTCTTTATCTATCATTTTCCAGATTATCCCGTTATCTGGTCGTCTCAGAGCCCACCCCACAGGTCGAGGCCCGTCGTCTCGTCGTGCTCCCGGACGAGTTCGACGTCGAACTCGCGGACGTACAGCTCCCCGGCGAACGTCGTCGCCTCGTTGAGGTGGCCCGCGACGCAGGAGCCGTCCGCGCGTGAGAGGACCGCGTGAGTGTGGGCGAACCGCTCCCCATCGAGCCACGAGACGTTCCCCGTGCAGGAGGCTACCTCCAGCGGCTCGTCGAACCACTCGGGGTAGTACTCCTGTGCGTCCTGGTCGTAGAAGTAGATCTCGGCGTCCTGCACCGCGCCCAGCCCGACGAAGAAGGCCGCATCGATGTCCTCGTCGGCGGCGAAGTCCTCGATCTGGGCGCGCCAGTCCCGGCCGTGGTCGAGCCGGGCAACGAACTCTCGGGCGCCCTCGACCTCGCGGTAATCCATGTCCGGCCGGTGGGTCGGTCCGGGCTAAAAGCGTTCGGTGGCGGAGCGGAAGTGGTACGAAGTGAACGATGGTGACAACGATAGGAGGCTGTCGAAAGCCCCCGGCCGCTCGGGGCGCCGGGACTCGCTTCGGTCCTCGGCCTCACTCCGTTCGGCCTGCGGTCCTTGCGTCGTCCGGGCACCGCCGAGCGGCCGGCCCCTTTCA
>JBDGSA010000036.1:0-9545 GCA_042217755.1 Haloglomus sp.
GGCGCGCTGGCGACCGTCGACTGGGGGACGGCCCTCGGCGTCGTCTACTCGGCCCACGAGGACGGCAAGCACGTCGACGTGATCGCAAACGAGACGCGCCCGCTCAACCAGGGCTCGCGTCTCACGACCGTCGAACTCGACGAGTACGGCGTCGAGACCAGGCTCATCCCCGACAACGCCAGCGGACTCTGCCTCCAGCGGGAGATGGTCGACGCGGTCGTGGTCGGTGCCGACCGGGTGGTGCTGGATGGCGGCGACGAGTTCGGCGATCAGGGAGTCGTCTTCAACAAGATCGGCACCTACAAGCACGCCGTCATCGCCGACCGCCACGATGTCACCTTCATCGTCGCCGCGCCGCACTCGACGGTCGACACCGAGCGGAGCGCCGACGAGGTGGAGATCGAACAGCGCGACCCCCGAGAACTGCGCGAGATCTACGGCACGCCGAACGCTCCGGCCGACGTGCCGGTCTACAACCCCGCGTTCGACCCGACGCCGATGGAACTGGTCGACTACCTCGTGACCGAGACGGGGGTCTACGAACCGCCACTCGACGGTGCGGCATTCGAGGCGGACCCCCAGCCCGAAGTCGAGGTCGAGTGAGCAGTCCTCTGTGACCGGCGTCGCGGCCGGGACGACGCCGGGTCCGCGTGAGTGCTTGCCGCCGATCTGGGGCACCCTGAGCCTGACTCACGATGCTCCGGGCATCCGGTGTCAGTGGCCGGTCGCTCTGTGCCGGTGGCCGGTCGCTCTGTGCCGGTGGCCGATTACCCCGCGCCGGCGGCCGATTCGACCGCTTCGTAGTCGGGCTCCTCGCCCGGATCGTCGGTGATCCAGGCGTAGTCGATCGTTCCCTCGCTGTTCACGACGAACACCGCACGCTTTGCGAGGTCGCGGATACCGAGGTCCTCGAAGTCCATGGTGACGTCGTACGAGTCGACGATCTCCCGGTTGGCGTCGCTGATGAGGCCGAAATTGAGGTCGAGCTTGTCGCGGAACTCGTTGAGCGCGAACGGCGAGTCGACGCTGATGCCGTACACTGCCGCCCCGGCGTCGTCGAAGGCCTCCATCCGGTCGCGGAACTCGGCCATCTCGTGTGAACAGACCGATGTGAAGGCTCCCGGAAAGAAGGCGAGCACGAGCGGCGCTTCGTCGAGCCGTTCGGAGAGTGTGAACTCGCCGATGTCGCCATTCGCGAGCGGGGCAGTGAAGTCCGGAGCCGAGTCACCTTCTTCGACCATGGTGCCCCTGTTCACCCACGCGGATGAAAATTGTTTTGACACTCTGTCTGGTGATATATTGGGGCTCGAGACGGTCTCACTCCCGGATATCTTGGGCCACCCGAACGACCTCGTCGCCGTCGATCTGTGCCCGGTTGTCACCGAGTCGGCGTGATTTCACGCATCTCGGTGCCTTCGCGCGCGTCATCAGCGGCGCCCGCGGCGGCGCTCCGGAGCACAATTATCTTATCCGAGTACCGTCGTCGATAGGACATGTCCACGCCAGACCGGTGTCCCCATTGCGATCGGGCCGTCGAGACCGAGGTCGTCGACATCGACGGACTCGAATCGCGGCGGTTCGAGTGTCCGTCCTGCGAGGAAGTGCTCGTCGCCAAGCCCTGCCCGGCGTGTGCCCAGGACGCCGGGAGCGCCGCGGGCGAGGCCGCGGACGCGTCGGCCGCCTGTGACCGCTGTGGCGGAAACCGGATGGTCCTCGAGACGCTCGGCGACTTGCTCTCGTAGCGGACACATCGGTCGTCTGGATTCGTGGTGGGTCGTCTCGGTCGTCTGGATTCGTGGTGGGTCGTCTCGGTCGTCTGGATTCGTGGCGGATCGCATCGAGACTCCTGTTTTGTCCGGGAACTACCATTTTGCGGCACGGATTTCCGACGCGTCGTTACTCCTCGCGAGAGTGTCGCCGCATCTGGTCGACCATCTCGAGTTTCTGCTCGATCTGCCGGCTGTGTTCGGCGACCGCGCCCCGAGAGAGGCCGGTTCGCTCGGCGACGGTAGCGATACCGGCGTCAGTGAGTTGCTGGTGAGCGGCGACCTCCGCCTCTCGGTCTGACAGGATCGTTTCCGTCCGAAGTTCACGCGCGAGACAGAGCGTACAGCAGCGCTCCTCTCGCCCGTCGGCGACGCCGACAATGATACCGGCGTCCGGGGCGTGCTCGGCCTGACAGTTCGGACACTCCGTTTCCGTTTCCGTTTCCGTCATACCCGTGTCAACCGGGGCCGCCGTTCTCAATCTTGCTGTGGAGGCACGGACACCAGTCCCGCTCCACGACGAACGCGTCAGTTCCCGCGCGCGGGACTTCCGGGGGGCGCCGACGGCCGCTCACTCGAATTCGATGCTGATCGTCTTGGTCTGGGTGTACTCGTCGAGCGTCTCCTCTCCCACCTCTCGCCCGGTCCCGGACTGTTTGACCCCACCGAACGGCTGCCCGGCGGGGAACTGGTTGTACGTGTTTATCCAGATGTTCCCCGCGTCGAGATCCGCCGCGGTCCGGTACGCGTCGGTGATGTCGTTCGTGATCACGCCGCCGGCGAGTCCGTAATCGACGTCGTTCGCTTGGCGGATCATCTCGTCGTAGTCGTCCCACGAGAACAGGACCTCGACCGGCCCGAAGATCTCCTCCTGAACGCCCCGGGCGTCGTGACTGACGTCCGTCACGACCGTCGGGGCCACGAAGCACCCGTCGTCGAACGGCTCTTCGCTCGGCTCGTATCCGCCGGTCAGGATCCGCGCCCCGTCCTCGCGAAGCGAGGTAAGGTACTGCATCGTCTTGTTCGCCTGTGAGGGATTGACCTGCGGGCCGAGGTCGGTCTCCTCGTTCAGCGGATCGCCGAGTCGGAGATCCTCCACCGCTTCGACGAACGCGTCCACGAACGACGCCTCGATGTCGGAGTGGACGAATAGCCGCGATCCTGCGGAACAACATTCACCATTATTGAAGAACATGGCACGTACGGACGTTTCAACGGCTTTTTCGATGCTAACGTCCGGATAGATGATGACGGGGCTCTTTCCCCCGAGTTCGAGTGTCACGTCCGTGACCCCCAGTGCGGCACTCTTCACGACGCCCTGGCCGACTTCCGTCGAGCCGGTGAACGCCACCTTGGGGACGTCATCGTGGCTGACGATGGGTTCCCCCGCCTCGGGTCCGTATCCGGTGATGACGTTGACGACGCCGGGCGGGAGGAGGTCCTCGATCTCGCGGATCAACTCCAGGATCGACAGGGGCGTCTGCTCTGCCGGCTTGATGACGACGCTGTTCCCGGTGGCCAGCGCCGGGGCCAGCTTCCACGCGGTCATCAGCATCGGGAAGTTCCAGGGGACGATCTGTCCCACGACCCCGTACGGCTCCGTGACGGTCTGGATATGCTGGCCCTCGGCGTTGGGGACGATGCTCCCCTCGTTTCCCCTGATTACACCACCGAAGTACCGGAACTGATCGACGAAGAGGTCGATGTCCGTCCGCGCCTCGGTGATCGGCTTCCCGTTGTCGAGTGAGTCGAGGACGGCGAACTTCTCCTTTTGTTCCTCCACGCGGTCGGCGATCCGGTGGAGCAACTGCTGGCGCTCGGTGACCGTGGCGTCACACCAGTGCTTTCGATACGCCTCCCACGCGGCCGCGACGGCCCGGTCGACGTCCGCGGAGGTTCCGGCCGGCACGTTGGCCAGCACGTCGCCGGTCATCGGATCGTGGGTCTGGAACGTCTGCCCACTCCGACTTTCCACCCACTCACCGCCGATGTAGAGTCGCTGCTTCTGTCGCGAGATGTACTCCGCGGCCGCCTTCGTGTGGCGGCGCCTGATAGAATGGAGCTCTTCGTCCTTCCGAGGAATGTCGATAGACATGCCTCATACAACCGGTTTCCTCCCTCTTATAATAAACGCCCCGCTGAACACAGCGCCGTTTATCTAAGGGGAGTCGCTGTCATCCTCCCGGCTTCGGCAGTGTGTTCTCGCTTCGTGTGCCCGTCCGCTCTCTCCGTCCGGGATTCGGCCGGCGGCACCGGAGCGACAGGTCGACCCTGCCGGCTCGCGGGGGCTTATATCCCCCCGTCGATGTACTGGTCGCCGTCGTCGTGCTGGGCCAGGATATCGTCGAATACTCGAGCGTCGTATTCGAACTGGTGAATGTTCGGGAGCGCTGTCTTGTCGAACTGTGCGATTATATCGCCGTGTTTCATGAAGAAGTCTATCTTCCACTCCTCGCTGTCGTTCCCGGTTCGGAACTGCGTGATGAACTGCCACTGGTGGTAGTCGTCTGCCGTGAAGAACATCACCACGTGCGGGTCGCGCATCAGGTCCCGATAGCACTCCTCCCAGCGGTCGCTGAAGTTCGGATAGTGAAACGAGATCCGAAACAGGTGGTGTTCGAAGAGTTCGAGGTTGGGAGCGGCCAGAATTCGAAAAAGCCCATCCGATTTCATCTCCCGTAAGATGTCGTTTATGCGATTGTGGGACAGAGAGATGTCGTATTCTTCCTCGAGTGTCTCCTGTAGTTCTCTTAGTGACGCCGTAGGATACTTTATTCGGGCTTTCAAAATCGTTATGTCTCTCGCCGAGAGGTCGATCTCTTTGTCTTGTTGCGTCATATTCCGCCCAGACTGTGTGAATTGTTGCCATTACCCGATAAAAAGTTTGCGTTGTCGGGAAGCATCTCAGGAAGCGCAGCGGCCGTCTGGTCGTCGCTGTTCTCCCGGGAACCGAGCGCGGTCGGCGCCCGTTCGACCGAATTCACAACTCTGCTTTAGATATCTTCGAACGAGTTTAGCGCGAATTTATTATCCTCAAGCCCGTCGTTTTACCTATGGTGCATTGCCCAGAGTGCCTGACCGAACTGGAGCACGTCGAAACCGAACTGATCGATCTGGAGCCGTCCGAGGAACTGCAGGCCGCGGCCGACGGCGGCAGGGCCGTCGCATCGGTGTGTCCCGAGTGTGGGGTTCTGCTGGACCTCTGAGGACCGGGACCTCCGCTGTGTGACGGGCCGACGGTCCTCCCGGGAGCCGATGGCCCTCCCGCTTTTGTCGTTCGTACCGTGACAGCACCCCACGAACGCGGGCCTATTCGTGTGGTGTCCCCCGATTCTGGCGTCGCTGTACAATGTAATCTGAAATCGGCCCGAACGGAGGATTTATCATGTATCTCTCGTGGACACTCTATACCACATCCAGAGGGCGAAAAAGCACAATGGGCAAGAGAGTTCAAAAACGGGCCGAACGAATGCGGAACAAATCAGAGACCGAAGACCAGGTGCGGACCACCTCTGGAACGGGGGACCGGGTGCGGACCACCGCCGAGCCCCTCGTCAGCCGTCTCGTCCAGCAGTTGTCCAGTGTGCCGGTCGAGGGACGGAACGCCGACAGGCCCGTCTGCAGGCGATGCCACGACGTCGGCGCGTCGAGCGACGACCTGTTCATCGAGGCCGGAGAGGCGGTGTACGTCCGCGCCTGCTGGAAGGAGTGGACTGGATGGCAGCTCTTCGGTGTCTATCACGCCGAACACGCCGAGTCGCTGCGGACACACGGCACCGCGCCGTCGAGGCCCGCCATCACCTTCGAGGGCCAGATCAAGAAGAACGTCGCCGAGGAGGTGAACGAGGAGACTGCCGGCAGGTACTTCCTCACGAATCTCAGCCTCGTCGACCTGGTCTTTCCCGACGACCTGTCTTTTTCCGAACGAGTACGCTCGTCCGGCGAATCCGGAACGTAGCGGGGCGCTCGGCGTCGGGCGCCGCCAGTCGATAGGCCGCGAGTGGACTGTCCGTCGGTCGTGCGCGGCGGGCCGGTCTGCGCTCTGTCGGTACGACTGGGCTATCGGGCTGACGACTGCCGCGTCGAGACGACCTCCCACTGTCGCGGGTCCACGACGGACCCGTCGAAGTCGCCCACTTCCGGAGTCGCGGTCGCGACGAGCAGTTCTGCCTCGTCGCGGAGGTACTCGACGAGCGAGTGGAGGTTGGCACTCGAGAGTGCGGTGAGTCCGTCGAGGAGGATCATCGGCACCCGGTCGCTGACGCCGAACGTTTCGTAGCCGGCGATCGCCGTGATGATGCCGAGTAGCTCCAGTTCCCCCTCGCTGAGCGCCTGGCGGCTGGTCTCTCGCCCGTCTCGGGCCACGGTCAGGTCGTAGGCGGTGATTCGCCCCTGCGAGTCGGTTTTGGGCACCAGCCGGGCGGTCTCGAACCCCGGCTCGAAGGTGTCGATGATGTCCGCCATCCGCTCTTCGAACTGCGTGGCGACCTCGCGTTTCTTCTCCGTCCGTCGCGTCTGGAGGCGCTCGATCTCCGCGTCGAGCTCCTCGAGTTCCGCCTCCAGTTGCTCCCGCCGGTCGGCCTCCGTCTCGATCTGGTCCAGTTCCTCCTGCTTGTCCTGAAGCTCGTTTCGCTTGTACTTGATCTCGCTCTCGACGTCGGTCAGCTGGCTGTTCGTCGAATCGGCCTCGTCCCGCAGCGACTCGAGCTCCGATTCGACCGCCTGGAGCCGCTCCTGGAGGTCGTCGTGCATCGACCTGTTTTCCTCCAGGTCGAGTTCCAGTTCACTGATCTCGGCCTCCAGGTCTCGCTTCTGTCGCTTCCGCTGTTCGATCTCGTCGCGGCGGCGCTGGATGTCCTCGACCTCGCTCTCGAGCGTCCGCTTCTCTGCTTTGCGGGTCTGCAGCTGGTCGTCGATGCCGCGCAGCCGCTCTGTGACCTGTTCTGCGTCCGTCGAGTTCCCACAGACCCAGCACTCGAGTTCGTCGCCCGCGAGCGTGTGTTCGACGTCGGTGACGATGTCGGCCTTCCCCTCGTCGACGACGCGCTTGTTGACTCGATAGAGGTCCTCTAAGAGAGCGATGTCCGTTTCCAGTTCCGCGATTCGGGACTGCTTCTCCTCGAGGTCGGCGCTCAGGGCGGGGGCGTCCGGAATATCGATGGCGTCGAGTTCCGTCCGTCGCTCCTCGAGCCTGGACTCCAGCCGTTCGAGCTTGTTCTCGAGGGTCGCGATCTGGTCTGTCAGTTGCTCTCTCTGTGCCCGCTTTTCAGACAGCCGGCTGTGAGCCTCCGAGTCGCCCCCCTCATCGGGGCGCAATTCGTCGCGGCGCTGCTCTAAGTCCTCGATCTCCTGGGTGAGCTGTTCGACCTCGGACTGGAGCGCCGGCAATCGTTCGGACGCCTCTGCCGCTCGCTCGTGTTCCGCCTCGACGGAACGGCGCTCTGTTTTCAGCTCGCCGATCTTCTCGTCGATGTCCTCGATGTCGAGGGGTCTGGTCAGGCGGGCGGCCAGGTCTCCGTCGTTGCGAACCGCCTCACGCACTGGATTGTTCTCGCCGAGGAATGCGAACAGGCGAGCACAGATCCGGTCCTGTTCGTCGGTTAGATAGACGCTCCCCTCTCGTCGAACGGTCGTCCCCTCGCGGACGAGTCGCGTCTCGTAGGTGCCCTGTGGCGTCTGCAGCGTGACGACTCCCTCGGACGACCCGTCCGTCAGCGGATGCTCTCCTTCGTCCACTCCCGTCGTTCCCATGACGACCTGCAGGGCGGTCAGGAAGCTCGATTTCCCCTGCCAGTTCTCCCCCCGGACCACGTTGAGTCCCGGATCTAGCGTCGCTTCGCCGGAACGGATTCCGCCGACATTCCGGATCTCTATCCCGTGGGACATCTTCGTACCGCGGCTTAGCCAAGGGCGTACATAAATGGTTCGCGTAGGCCGGCGGTCGCACCGGGGCGGCGGGCGAGCCGCTGGACTCACTTTGCGTCTCGACAGCCGCGGCGTGGCGCCTGGCCTCCGTTCGGTCAGAGGGAGCGTCCACCGACGGAGGAGACACGTGGTCCGAGCGCGCGAAACGCCCGCCTCGTCACAGGACCTCCTCGACCCTCCGAACGCCCCCTGGGCCGTCGGCTGTCGCCACGAGGACCGAGGTTCGTCGTCCGTGCCCGGAGAGCCGTTCACCGTTCGGGCGTGGCCAGGAATCGCTCCAACTGGACACCCCCAAGACCATGACCTGTCCGCTTTGTGTGAATAGTCATCCCTCGGTCGAACCTCAACGTGTAGGTACGATGACTAAAGTATGGAACCAAAACCCCGACACTCTCTGAACAGCGTAAATCATTTTCCGAGAATACCGATACAGCACACGAGAATCGCCGGCCGCATCGTCCACCGACGACCGATGTGGTAGAGAATATACGATATAATCTCATTGTAAATCCAGAAGGTCAATTTCTCACCGCAGATATTTTTCTAAAAGCAAAAAATGAGGATATTATAAATATGTGTGACGATTTTTCAAAATATTTCTCAGGTATCGAAATGATTAACTGTATCTGGAAAATACGCTCGTCTGATAGGGACCTATGGATTGCTGTAAAGTCGGGCGAGTAGCCCGCGAGCGAGGGCTCGCCGTCAGCGCCGATCTAGATTTCCACGAGTATCTCGCCGCCAGGTGGATCGGCCGGGGTGAGTACCCGTCGGCCGGCGTTCGGAAACTGGCTGTCTGGTTCAACCAGCGACTGCTCCGCCAGGTCTACACCGAGGCCGGCCGCAACGTCACGGACATCCGAATCAGCAGCGAGTACGAGGCGCTCTCCGGTGACGACGACCTCCAGCGAGCGGAGGTGCTCGACGACCTCGCCACGGACGGCATCGACGGCGAGCGGCTCGTCGACGACTTCGTCTCGCGCAGCACGATGCGGCGGCACCTGAAGAACTGTCTGGACGTGGAGAAGGACGCCAAGAGCAGTGAGAGCGGTGACAGCGACTGGGAGGTCGAACAGATCCGGTACGGACGGACCCAACTCGAAGAGAACGTCCGCGAGGCGATCCGCTCGCTCGACAACAAGGGACTCGTCCCCGGCGGCTCGGAAGCGGAACTCGACATCCCGGTACTTCTCTCCTGTCCGGACTGCTCTACCCAGGTCCGTCTCCAGACGGCGCTCGACCGCGGGTTCATCTGTGAGGACCATCTCGGCCCGGAGAGAGCGCCCAACCTGGAGGCCCCGAGCCAACTCGACTGACCTCGACGTCTGCGGCAGCCGCCCTGCTCTCTGCACGAACGGCCGCAGTGCCCCGGTACG
Organism: Haloglomus sp.; assembly: GCA_042217755.1. GTDB lineage: Archaea > Halobacteriota > Halobacteria > Halobacteriales > Haloarculaceae > Haloglomus. Next base: position 9,068 of record JBDGSA010000036.1, read on the forward strand.
CGCCGTCACCCGGTGCTGCCGATACGGCCTCGGGTGTCGCTCCCGGGCACAGGGCGGATGAAAAGAATGGGAGATCGCTCAGGGCCTCGAAGGGCCGCTCAGAGGCCGAGGTACCCGGCGTTGGGGATGACGCCGAGCAGGAAGAGGACGCCGACGATGAACATCACGATCGTGATGGCCATCGCCGGCGGGTCGACGTGGGTACCGGAGTGTGAGTAGAAGATGCGCTGTGTGAGTTCGCCGAAGAGGCCGCTGACGGCGCCGAAGACGCCGGCGGCGAGGATGGCGGCGACTTCGGTGCCGAACATGGGCATCGCGATGACGGCGCCGACAGCGCCCATCAGCGTGATGTGGTGGGTGACGGGGATCTTCTCGACGCCGAGGTTCAGGAACAGGAGGCTGATCGCCGAGATGGCGTAGCCCATGAAGATGCTCCCGGTGCGGAGCCAGATGAACCCCGCGAGGATCCCGCCGACGA
>JBDGSA010000154.1:0-9533 GCA_042217755.1 Haloglomus sp.
CGAACTGATACCGCAGCGTCTCGAACTGATGGACGGCCGGACGACCGCACGCCATTCTGGCGTTCTCGACAAGTCCGCGTAATTATCAGTATATTCGAAAATTTTTCGAATAATTCGAAGTATAAAAATTCAACTATCGTTATTATAGCATAATCTGTCAGTCAGAACAGCGAGAGGTCACCGGTCACCTTGTCGACGATGTTCTCCGGGCCGGGGCCCACGGCGAGCGCAGTGAGGGTGCCGGGGTCGAGTTGCGTGTGGCCGGCGTCGCGGACGAGCGCGTACGGTAGTCCTTCGCGCCGGGCGCGGTCGGCGAGGCCCTGGAGCTGGGATTCGGACTCGCCCTTCAGGACGATCTTCTTCTGCCCGCCGCTCTTCCACTCCCGCTTTGCCTGCTCGTCTGCGTCCTCGTAGGCCTGGAGCGAGGCGTGAGCGACCTGTGCCGCGAGTTTTCCCTGGCCCATCCCGATGTCCGTGCGTGCGACGATGGCCTGTTTCATATTCGCCTTGCGGGACCGACCGGCTTAGGCGCGACGGCTCCGGAGTGACGACGCCAGGGTGACGCCTCTGGATAGTCGCGCGACGGGGGGCGGAATCGAACCGAATCAAATCGAATCGGGACGAGAGCAGGGCGCCGCGGTCAGAGTCAGAGGAACAGGAAGACCCCGAACGCGATGAGGACAAGCGCGATACTGTACTTCAGCCCCGTGAGGACCCGGTTGTCCGAGAGCTTCCCGGTGATGAGCCCGGTCCCGACGGCCTGGATGATGGCGGAGTGGAAAAAGAGGGTCCGGTAGGCGTCGATGTTGGCCTGCGAGATGCTCACCGGCCCGGCATTGGTCGTCGTGACGCTGGTGGTGATGGCGCCCAGGAAACTGTTGTCGATGATGACGATGACCCCGAGGTAGACGAGGAAGCCGATGATGACGACGGCAGTGTACGAGGAGAGTGTCTGCTGGCGGTCGCGGGCGAGCCGGTAGCGGTGGCGGGTGTCCTCGGCCGCGATGTCGAGCACCCGGTGGAGGTCGCCCGTCGAGCGCGAGCCCTCGGCGAGAATCTTGCAGGTCCGGGTGAGCTGTGAGACCTGGAGGCGGTCTGCCAGTCCAAGCAGCGCACGGCGGATGTCGTTGTTCCAGCGGATGTCGTTGCTGACTCGGCGGAGTTCGACCGCGAGGCGGCCGGTGAGGTTCCGCGCGACGAGGTCGAGCCCCTCGACGAGGCCGACACCCATCTGGTTCGCGCTGGCGAGAATGTCGAGCGCGTCAGGGAGCCGCCGGGCGATCGACGCCTCGCGCCGGCGCGCGAGTTCGTGGAACGCCGACAGCGGAACGGCGACGAGGAGGAACGGAGCGATGACGAGCAGCGCCGTCGTCGAAACCGGGCTCGCGATGAAGGCGTCCGGCGTCGGCTCGACCCGCCCGGTGCCCACGAGAGCGCCGATCATGATGAGCGCAAGCGGGACGGTCACGGCGAGCGTCGCCGGGGGATACTCCCGGAAGACGGCGGCGGGGTCGGCGAGCCGCTCGCGGAGCCACGCCCGCTGTCGGATGCGCTGGAACGTCTCGAACAGCGGGTGGGCGCGGACCCTGTCGTCGGGCTCGGCCGAGGAGCGGTCCTCGATCTGGAGCTGGTGGTTGGGCTGCTTGTACGGCTCGGAGAGGACGGCGATGGCGACGAGGAACCCGGCCATCCCAAGCGGGACGATCAGGTAGATGATGGCGGCGAGGGGGAGCGTCCCCACGTCGCCGAGCAGGCTCAGCATCATCATCGTCACCACCACGAACAACGGCGCGGCGACGAACGCGACGACGAACACCTCCGAGAGCGTCGCGAGCGCGTCCAGGAACGACTGCTGCTCGTCGCGAGCCCGCTGCATGTACTTCTCGCTCTCGTCCTCTAAGAAGACCGTCAGCTCTCCGCCGGAGTCGAGCACAGAGAGGAGGTCGTCGAGGAACTGCTCGAGGTTGTCGCTGGGCGTGATGTTGCGGGCGTTCCGGATCGCGGTGAAGAGGTCGTTCCCGAAGACGTCCACGTCCCGGACGATCATGTCGAACTCGTTTGCGACCTCGCCGTAGGTGTCGTCCGCGTCCGCCATCTGTCGCAACACGGCCGTCATCTCCATCCCGCCGAACGACAGCGCGTACATGTAGACGATGGCGTGTGGGAGCGTGACGTCGATGTTCCGGCGCCGGACCTCGACGACCGACGAGGGGTAATAATAGAAGGCGAACCAGGCCATTCCGGCGCCGAGCAGGCCGATCGTCGTGACCGACGTGGCTGTCGCGATGACCAGCCGGTTGTTGCTGACGAACTCCGCGACCTGGAGCGGAACGAATTCGGGCGCCTCGATACCCGACAGGAGGCCGGCCTGGGACAGCCCGATGACCAGCGCGAAGCCCGCGAGCGCCCCGAGAATGCCCGCCGCGGCGGCGTACGTCGCGGCGCGGGTGAGGTAGATGTCGTAGGTCGTACCGAAGCGGCCCTGGTTGAGCCGCTCCTGGAGCTTCCAGTGGCGGTCGGGTCGGGTCTTGAAGTAGGCGCGGATGGGCCCGAACTTCTCGCTCAGGATGCGCTCGCGGAAGTCCCGTTCGACCGACGGCTCGGTCCCGGGCACGTACTGGTCGCTCTCGTACTCGGGGACCGGCGGATGGTCAGCGGTGCCGCCGTCGGATGCCAGGTCATCGGCCGAGTCGTCCCGGTCGTCGTCTGCAGGTTCCCTGGCCCGGTCGGTCACGAGTCCTCACCTCGCTCGTCACCATCGTCCGCGTCAGCAACGTCCTCGGACTCGTCCGCTTCAGCCTCAGACTCCTCGTCGTCGTCCGCGTCAGCGACGTCCCCGGCCTCCTCTGCTTCAGCTTCAGACTCCTCGTCGTCGTCCGCGTCAGCAACGTCCCCGGCCTCGTCTGCATCCTCGGTCCCGTCGGCGCCCTCTTCGTCGTCCGCGTCCACATCTCTGTCCGCCGACTCCGGACCGGAATCCCCCGGGAGGTCGGTGTCCTCGCCGAAGTCGAACGCACCCTCGCCGTCGGTCCGAGCGGCATCCTCGCCGCCGGTCCGAGCGGCATCCTCGCCGTCGGCCGAGGACGCGTCTTCGGCCTCCGCCGCGTCCACGTCCTGCTCGACCTCGTCCCAGGGGTCCGTCGCGCCGGCGGGGCGAGCTGTAGCCGTCTCGTCGGCGGGGCTGCTGGAGGTCTCGGTGTCGAGCATCCCCCCGCGGCCGCGGTCGGCCGCCAGCTCGCCGAGGCCGTCCTCGCCCGAGCGGATGACGTCGAGCACCCGGTCCTGGTCCTGCATGAACGTGTGGATGACGCGGGCGACGTCCTCGTACCAGGTGATGTCCTGGTCGACGAGGTACTCGAGGACCTCGACCCGGCGGTCGAGTTCCTGGTTGAGCCGCTTGTGATCCCAGCCACGGTCGTCTGCGATGTCGTCGAGCACTCGCGAGTCGAACATCTCGTTGTACGAGTCCTCAGCGGCGTCCCACTCGAAGACGTCGTGGACGGAGATGTCGTCGACGTCGCCGCGCGAGAGGAGCTCCGTGACGCGGGCGTTCCGGCGGACCCGCTCCCCGTCGATCATCACCTGCCGCTGGATGGAGACGATGTCCAGTTCCTTGACCATCTGGGTCGGGACGCCGAGGGGGTCGTTCTCCAGCCGGTTGATGACGCCCGTGACGGACTCGGAGTGCATCGTGGTGTACGCGGTGTGGCCCGTCGCCATCGCCTGGAAGAACGTGAGCGCGACGTTCGACTCCGTTCGAATCTCCCCGACGAGGATGTACTCGGGGCGCTGACGGAGCGCGGTCTGGAGCTGCTCGTACATCGTCACCTCGCCGCGGCCCTCCTCGGTGACCGACTCGCGGGTGAGCGACTGGACCCAGTTCTCGTGCGGGAGTGAGATCTCCCGGGTGTCCTCGATGGAGACGATTTTCGACTTCTTCGGGATGAAGAAGGAAACGGCGTTGAGCGAGGTCGTCTTCCCGGAGCCGGTGCCGCCGGCGAAGACGAGCGAGCGGTTGTTCTCGATGGCGAGCCAGAAGTACGCCATCTGCTGGATCGAGAAAGTCCCCCAGTTGATGAGGTCGACGGGGGTGTCCGGGACGGAGGAGAACTGCCGGATGGTGAAGTTCGGGCCCCGGGTGGCGACGTCGCCGCCGAACGTGAGCTGGACGCGGGAGCCGTCCGGCAGCGAGGCGTCGACCAGCGGATTCGAGACCGACAGGTGCTTGCCGGCCCGCTGAGCCATCCGCGTCACGAACGAGAGCAGACCGTCGCGATCGAACTGGACGTTCGTGTCGAGGTCGCGGTGCTCGCGGTGGTAGACGAAGACCGGGACGTCGGCGCCGTCACAGGAGATGTCCTCGACGGCCTGGTCGCGCATGATCGGGTCGATGCGCTCGTAGTCGACGAAGTCCCGCTTGAGGTAGTAGCGGAGCTTGTGGAGCGAAATCGGTTCCAGCGCCGCCGTGTGCTGGTCCATCAGCTCACTGGCTCGGCGGGCGAAGGTCTCCTCTAACGCCGACTCGTCCTCGATGTCCTGGTACATGAGGCTGTCCCGGAGCACCTTCGACAGCTCCTCCAGCACGAACGCCTCGTAGTCGTCGAGCATCGGCTCTGTGACTCGGTACCGACGCTCGTTCGTCTCGTGCTCCTCGAGGATGGAGACGTAGGCGAATGGTTCGTTGACCCAGTAGCGCTCGATCTCCTCGTGGTTCTGGAGGTACGAGAAGTCGAACAGCCGCCGGTTGATTGCATCGTCTTCTGGCACCGAGAACTGTGCGTCGTCCTCGTCGAGGTCGTGAAAGTGCTCGAAGACGTCTGACAGTACCGCTGATCGTGTGGGATGATCGCGGACCACGTCGGGAATCGGCGGCGTGCCGCCGAGCTGGTCGCCATCGAGTTCAGCCGCACTCCCGTTGCCGAACAGGCCCGAGAGACCGGATCGGACCCCGACGACGGCCCCTGCGACTGTGTCGGCTACCGAGCGAAGCGGACCACCTCGCGATTCGTGACGCTGGTCTCCCCCGCGCGCGCTGCTATCATTGCCCCCCATTCGTTACCACGAACTGTTTGGAAGGTCAAAGATAAATGTTGTTCTGTATTGCGTTCTTTCCATGCCTCTAGAGACAAAAATATCGAATTTTATTACTAAATTCCGACATATCTGTCACTTCGTCGACTCGGACGTTGCGGGCTCGTCGGGGATGCTCGTCGACACGGACCGCTCGACACGAGTCTCGAGAGCGCGTTCCGCGCGGGCGGACGTCTCCTCTCCGCAACTCACGGACGGCATACGAGCAGAGGAAATCCGTCGGTGTGTCCGTGCCGCGTGTCCGCGCTAGGGGGTCGGAGCGGACGGATCCAGGACCTACCTGCACGTGCGATGGGTCCCGGCCGACCGGGACCCTTTTGCCGTCGTCGCCCCCGCCCACGGCCATGATACTCTCGGACGCGGACATCCTCCGCCGGCTGGAGGAGGGCGACCTCCTCGTCGAGCCGCTCGAGGACATCGACCTGCAGGTACAGCCCGCGAGCGTCGACCTCCGACTCGGCCGGGAGTTCCTGGAGTTCCAGCGGACGAACATCCCCTGCATCCACCCCGCCAGCGAGGCCGAGACCGACGAGTACGTCGACGAGACCGTCGTCCCCGAGGACGGCGAGTTCATCCTCCATCCCGGCGACTTCGTGCTCGGCACGACGATGGAGCGCGTGGAGATTCCACCAGACCTCATCGCGCACGTCCAGGGCCGCTCCTCGCTGGGTCGGCTCGCCGTCGTCATCCACGCGACGGCCGGTATCATCGACCCCGGCTATCGCGGACAGATAACCCTTGAACTGTCGAATCTCGGGACCGCGCCGGTGGCACTGACTCCGGGGATGCGCATCTCGCAGGTGCTGTTCACCGAACTCTCCTCGCCCGCCGAACGCCCGTACGGGAGCAAGCGGGGCTCGAAATACCAGGACCAGGCTGGACCGCAGGCCTCCCGGGTCGGAAGTGACCAGGAGTTCGGTGGTGACCAGTAGCCATGAAGTTCATCGAGGAGGTGGTCGTCGAGGAGTTCCTCCCGACATTCCGGTCGCTGCTGGCCGCCGACCTGCGCGAGCGGGGGCTCACGCAGAGCGAGGTGGCCGACCTGCTGGGAATCAGCCAGAGCGCCGTCTCGAAGTACGCCACCGGCGCGGTCGAGGTGAACGACCGCGTCGCCGAGGACGAGCGCGTCCGCGACCTCGTCGAGCAGGTGGGGACGGGCCTCGCGTCGGGGGAACTCTCGTCGGTCGGTGCGCTGGCCGAGGCGGAGGTCCTGATCCGCCGGCTCGAACACGGAGACCTGCTCGCGAAGCTCCACGAGGAGGCTTTCCCGCCGCTGGCGGACTACGAGGGCGACTTCGACGTCCACGACCCGGAGTCCGGGCTCCGCGCGAGCGAGCGCGTACTCTCCTCTGTTCGCCGGGGATTGCGGACGCTCGAGGAGTCGGCGGCGTTCGCCGCGCTCGTCCCGGCCGTCGGGTCGAATCTCGTCGAGGCACTTCCAGAAGCGAGCGGGGTCGAGGACGTGGCCGCCGTGCCGGGGCGGGTGCTCGATGTGAAGGGGCGGGCCACAGTTCCGGCCGAACCGGAGTTCGGCGTCTCCGTTTACGTCGCGAGCGTCCTGCTGGCGGCGCGACAGACCGGCCACGATGCCCGCGCGGCGTGCAACGTCCGCTACACGCCGGCTATCGTCGATGCGTTCGCTGATCTGGGCTACGAGCCGGTCGAGTTCGACGCCGTCGGCGAGGCCACCCGGGCGGGGACGGTCGACGAGGACGGCGAGATCGGACCCGAGGGTGACCTCGACGCGGCGATCGCCGACGCGCTGGCCGACGCTCCCGAGGCGGACGCCCTCTACCAGACGGGCGGGTTCGGCGTCGAGCCCATCGTCTACGTCCTCGGCCCGGACGCCGCGACCGTCGCCGAGCGTGTCCGCGAACTGGCCGAGCGTGTCCGATGAGCGCTGTTGCGGAGTTCTACGGCGACAACGCCGCACTCTACGACCGCATCGCGACCCTCCCACCGGTGGGCCGGTGGCGCGCCCGCGCGGTCGCGACACTCGACCTCTCCCCGGGCGACGTCGTCGTCGAGATGGGCTGTGGCACGGGGGCGAACCTGCCCTACCTCCGGCGAGCTGTGGGGGACTCGGGCCGGGTCGTCGGCGTGGACCTGACCGGGCCGCTGCTCGGGCGGGCCCGCGAGCGGATCGCCCGGGAGGACTGGAACAACGTTCACGTCGTGCAGGGCGACGCGACGGCGCCGCCCGCCCGGAGAGCGGACGCGGTGCTGGCGACCTTCGTCGTCGGGCTGCTGGAGGCCCCCGGCGAGGCGGTCGAGACGTGGTGTGACCTCGTGGCAAGCGCGAGGGGCGAGGATGCCGACGACAGGGGCCGCGTCGCGCTCGTGGATGCCACCGCGAGCGACCACCCCGTCGGCCGGTTCCTGAACCCGGCGTTCCGGGCGTTCGTCACTGCCGGGGCGCCGTCGTCGTCGCTGGGCGACGTGGCGCGGGCACTGGTGCCGGGAGACGGCCACGACGCCCCGTTGAGCGAGCGCGTGCGAGCGTCCCGACGCGCGCTCGCGACGCGGACCCGAGACCGCCGGTACGAGACGATGGGGCTGGGCTTCGTGGGCGTGCTTTCCGGGCGAGTGTAGCCAGGGCGTCGGTCAGCGGGGCCGCCCGCTCCGAGCACGGCTCGAAGCGGTCAGGTCCGACTGTCGCGTTGCCGTCGGACTGGCATCGACCACGTAGGTGTCGGCGACGTCATCGAAGACTCGCTGGTTCCGGTCGTCCATTGCGATGGCCGCCAGTCCGACCGCGGTCGTGAGCCAGCTGAACACGACGACCGCGGGCACGTTGCGCAAGAGCGCCGCCCCCAGCGACGGGGGTTCGCCACTCCGGTCGACGACCTTGACGCCCGTCAGTCGCTTTCCGAGCGTCTGGCCGTTCCAGTACGACTCCAGCACGCCGCCGTAGAACGGGAGCGTGAACGCCGCCACGAGGACGTACGCCTCGGGCTCCGCGCCGGGACCCGGATTCGAGAGTGCCACGAGAGCGACGGCGACGACGACGAGCTGGAGGAACATCACGATGACGTCGACCACCTGGGCACCGATGCGGGCCCCGACGACGTCGGTGGTCTCGTTGGTCGGCTTCACGGGGGTCCGAGAGGGCATTATCGCCGGGCAGATGACGTCTGAAGGTAATTTTTCCGACGGTTGCGGGGCGACCGAACGGACGGCGACCGTTCGGTCGTTCTCGGCAACGACCGGACCCGGCCGACGGTCGGTCGTCGGCCGCTCATCCGGACCGGCGCGAGTCAGTTCCGGCTGTCGCAGACCCCGTAGTCGGCGGAGACCAAGAGCCCGTCACCACAGTCCGTCTCATACGGTTTGTTGTAAATCGTTCCCCGCACGTCGTCTCCCCGGTCGGCTTCGTGCGGTAGCTGGAGGGAATTTCTCCCGGATTCGGAGAGTGTTATAATAAGTCTCGTACCGGCGAAAACGCTTGGCTCAGCCCTGCGGCTCGATAGTCTCGTCGGAGTACATCTCCGGCGGCAACCGCTCGATGTACCGGGCCACCGGATTCGTGCCGGCGAAGGGCCCCCGCGGGTTCTCCGTGTGTACCCAGGCGTGGAGTGTCAGCAGGTCCGGATGCGGCGGCGGCGCCAGGTCGACCACCCGGGTGGTCTCGGTCCCGGTGAGGCCCCAGTCGGCAGTCACCGCGTCGCCCGGTTCGATGCCGGACTCCCCGGGAATCTCGGTCCACCGGTCGCGGGTGAGCAGATCAGCCGCCGTGATGGAACCGGGGTTGGTCCGGGAGCCGTTCCCGTCAGCATAGAGGTGCTGGGCGGTGCCATGGACGTGCCACGAGGGCGTCTTCCCGCCCCCGTGGCCGTCGCCGCCGTGGTGACCACCGCCAGAGTCCCCCTCGCCGCTCATTCCGTCGCCGCCCATGCCGTCGCCGGATGCCTCCTCGACGTCGAACAGCTGCGGCGGGTTCTCGGCGTCGTATCCCTGCGGATTCGGGATCGGGACGCCGAACTCGGCTGCGCCGAGCACCAGTCTGTTCCCCGTGTCGAAGTAGGTGAGGATCGGCGGGTCAGAGAGCGAGGGGCCGTTCTTCGCGGCCCGCTTCAGGCGCTTCTGGTGGATGAAGTGCCAGCCCTGCCCGGGGACGTACGGACCGGTCGGTGTGAACCCCTCTCTCATGGCGACTTTCGGGTCGATATACTTCGCGGTCGCCTCGCGGACGGTCGCGAGTTGCTCCTCGACGGTCGTCGTCTCGGTCGCTGTCACCGACCCCGCGCCGACGGTGGCGACGAGTCCGGCTCCGATGCTTGCTAGTACACTACGTCGACTGTACACAGGATGGGACATGCCGTTCCCTCGAACAGCGGCAGGAGTCTGCCACTATTTAACGTCGCTCATCCCGATAAATCATCACTCATCGAATTCAGTTCACAGAGATTCCGTTGAGTCGTTGAAATAACTGTGCACCCGGT
>JBDGSA010000140.1:0-9499 GCA_042217755.1 Haloglomus sp.
TGACGACCAGCGGTTCGTCGCTGGTCGCGGTCTGGTCCTCCGGAACGACCGCGAGGACGTCCGCACCGACCTTTTCCTCGACGACCTCGACACGCGTGTCGGCGGTCGCACGCGTCACGACGACACCGGCGACGCCCGTCTCGACACGGTCCCCGAGTTCGCCGATCTTCCGGGCATCACGGATGGCAACCTCGTCGGGCGTCGTCACCAGGACGATGCCGTCCGAGGCCTTCATCGGTTCGATCGTCTCGTGTGAGATGCCTGCGCCGGTGTCGACGAGGACGAACTCGTACTCCTCGGCGAGATGCTCGAGCAGTGGCCGGAGGTTGGTCGGTTCCGCTTTCGCGAACGCCTCCAGACTGCCTTCGTCGACCAGGATATCGACGCCTGACGGTCCGTCGACGGTCGCGTCCGCCGGATCGGCCTCGCCAGCGAGGACGTCGTGCAGCAGTGGCTCGCCGTCGATACCCAGCACCGCTCCGAGGTTCGTCATCCCGAGGTCGGCATCGACGATGAGCGTCTCGTGTCCCGCCTCCTGGAGCGCGACACCCGCGTTCATCGCGGTGGTCGTCTTTCCGACGCCACCTTTGCCCCCCGCGATGGTGTATACGTCCCCCACCATCACTCCTATCGAGTACCTCCAGCCCCAAATAGATACTGCGGGAGAACCGGGGTCGTTTATATAACGACGCCACCACCTCGGTCGGTGGCGCACGGTCGTTCCCAACCTGGGACCACACAGTCTCACACGTGGGAATCGAGATCGACCCTCGCGGCATTCGCAAAGCTAAACCGGGCAGTCACGTAGATGGGGACAATGACGACGCTGGGTGACCTCGTGGAACGCTCGCTGTCGGCGTCGACGCGTGCGGAGTTCGAGTCGCGGGTCGACGACCAGGCGAGATTCCTCCGTGAGGAGATCGGGCGGGGGCAGCTCGACAACGACGGGTTCGCGGTCGGACTCGAACTCGAGGTGTATGCCGTCGACGACGACGGGCGACTCGCCGACCTCCCGGAGTCGGTGTTCGGGACCTGCAACAAGGAACTCGGCGTCCACAACGCCGAGCTGAACACCGACCCCGACCCGTTCACGACCGACGGCATCGAGGCACAGGCCGCGGCCATCCGCGAGCAGTGGGCAACCGCCCGCGACGCGGCGTCCGAGGTCGGGCGTGATCTCGTGCTCGATTCGATGTGGACCATCCCACCCGACGAGGGCGGAGTCGAGTACCTCTCGGCCACCCACGAGGAGGAGGGCGTCACCGTCCCCTCGAACATGCGGCTCGACCCGCGGTACTGTGCCATCGACCGCCACTGCATCGAACTGGCCGGTGGCCCCATCACCTTCGACGTTCCCGGCGCGACAGTCGAGTTTCCCTCCATCCTCTTCGAGTCGCTGGCCACGTCCATCCAGCCCCACCTCCAGATTCCGACCGCCGAGCAACTCCCGGCGTACTACAACACCGCACTCCGAACGCTCGGGCCGGTGCTTGCCCTCGCCACCAACTCGCCGTTCCTCCCGCCGGACTTCTACGACGTCGACGATCCCGAGTCGTTGCTGACCGAGACACACCACGAGTTGCGCATCGCGGCCTTCGAGCAGTCGGTCAATCACACCGACCCGCCCAAGGTGCGGGTCCCGGCGGATCTCGACGACGCGACGGACGTCGTCGCGCACGTCCGGGAGGACCCGGTGATGGCCCCGTTTCTGTCCGAGTGGCTGGCCGAGGACGGCGAGCGCGTCGACGAGACCCCGGATTGCTTCGCGGACAACATCCCGGAGTTCGACCACAAGCGCAGCACGTACTGGCGGTGGCTCCGCTGTGTCGTCGGCGGCGATCCCGTGTCGGACGTCAGTGACGAGCGCTCGCTCCGTCTCGAGTACCGGCCCGTCCCCACACAGCCCGCCATCACCGACGTCGTCGGGATCCAGTGCCTCGTCGGCGGTCTCCTCCGCGGGTTGGTCGATGCCGACCACCCCATCACGGACCTGCCGTGGGAGGACGCACGGGCCTCGTTCTACGACGTCGCGGCGAACGGACTGGACGCCGACATCGCCTGGGTCACTGCCGACGGCGAACGAACGTCAGACCGCGAGGTCGTCTACGACGAGGTCTTTGCCTACGCCCGCCGCGGCCTCGACGCGCAGGGGATCGACCAGGCCACCGTCACACGGTATCTCGATCCCATCGAGCGACGGTGGGACGCACGGACCACCCCGAGTCGCTGGAAGATAGAGCGCGTTCGTGACCGTCTGGCCGACGGTGCCGAACTCGAGACGGCCATCACAGACATGCAACGGGAGTACGTCCGGCTCTCGCGAGAGCAAGACAGTTTCGCCGCGTGGCTGTAGCCGCGCCGCGAAAACGCGAGTTGCGAAAATTCCGTCCGACAGTGTCAGTCCGAGGTCGCCTTCTCGAAGCGGGTCGCGGGCAAGAGGAGTTCGTCGACGCCAGGGAGGTGCTTGACGTTGTAGACGACCTTGGCCTCGTCGGAGGTCGGTGTCACGCTACAGGACAGCCTGATCCCGCGGTCGACGATCTCCGGCGGGAGGACGTGACTCGCGGGTGGCGGCACGTCACCCTCACAGACGGCCATCGCACAGTTCGAGCAGGCACCACCCCGGCAGGCGAAGGGCCACGTGAACCCGCAGGCCTCGGCGGCCTCCAGGACAGTCTGGTCGGGACCGACGACGAACTCGCCGTAGTCCTCGGGATCGAGTCCCGCCGCGGCGGCCTTCTCGAAGAGGTCGTCGTCGGTGAGTTCCCATCCGTGGTCGTCGAGCACCTCGTAGTTGAGATACTCGACGCGGGACTCGACTTCGGGGTCGTCCGCGTCGTCGTCGACGGCGGTATCGGGCCGCCAGTCGTCGCCGGTCCCGGTCGCGCTGTCCCCGGGTTCGTAGCCGTCCTGAATGCGCTCGTACGCCTCCTGGACGGCGCGGAACGCCTCGATGGACCCGCCCTGGTCGGGATGGGTCTCCTTGACGCGTTCGCGGTAGGCGTCGACCACAGCCCCGTCGTCCGCGTCCGGCTCGACGCCGAGTATCTCGAATGGGGACGCCACACCTGCCCTAGGGAGTTCCCCCATAAATGTGCGCCGTTCCCAACGAGCGTTGCTGGCTGTTCGCGCCCACCCGTCGGGACCTAACCGTCCAGCCGTGCGCCGGTTCCCGGTCGATCGAGTGCCGCGAGGTCGACCCGGCCCGCCGGCATCGGGACTCCCGCGACGGGGTCACCGTCGAGCAGCAGGGAGCCGTCCAGGTCGGCGTAGTCGAGCAGGGGTGCGAAGTGCGCGGCGGGTGCGATCGACGCGTTCGACTCGGTCATACACCCCATCATCACGTCGAGATCGTGGGCGCGTGCGGCCTGCACCATCCGCATCGCCGTCCACGGCCCGCCACACTTCGCCAGCTTCACCACCGCGATGTCCGCGACGTCTGTGACCTGCGGGAGGTCCGCGGGCACCACACAGCTCTCGTCCGCTGCCACCGGGAGTGCCCCTTCCTCGCGAACCCTGGCCATTCCCTCCGGGTCGTCGGCGGAGACCGGCTGTTCGACGAACTCGATCCCCCTGTCCGCGAGCCAGTCGGACATCGCGATGGCCGTCTCGGGGTCCCACGCCTCGTTGGCGTCGACGCGGATCGTCGCGTCGGGCGCGACGTCCCGGACGGCCCGGACGCGCTCGCGGTCGCGGTCGCTGCCGAGTTTCACCTTCAGGACGTCGTACCCCGCGTCGACGATGGCGGCCGCCCGGTCGGCCATCTCGTCCGGGTCGGCGAGGCCGACCGTGTAGCAGGTCTCGACCGTCGTGTCGGGATCGAGTCCCCAGAGCCGATAGAGGGGGACGTCGAGCTGTTTGCACGCGAGGTCGTGGACGGCGATGCTGACTGCCGACCGCGCGGCCGGGTGTGCCCGCGGTCCGCCAGCCACCGTCCGGAGTCGCCGCTCGATGCGCTGGCGCTGGTGTGGGTCGCCGACGTCCTCGACGACCGTCAGGAGGTCCGGGAGCGTCCCGGTCATCGTCTCCCGCGTCTCCCCGTAGTACTCGGTGGGGGTTGCACCGCCGATACCGACTCGTCCCGCCCCGTCGGTGACCCGGACGATGGCGTTCCTCGAGGCCGTCTTCGTCCCGCGCGAGATGGTGAACGGCGTCGCGAGCGGTATCTCGACCCACTCGACGTCGGTTTCGAGCGTCATGGAAGCGAGGGGAGTCCGTCGAGAAGCGGGTCGGTACCGAAGCGGAGCGGGTCGGTGGCCGGCGCGTCGATGGCGTCCCCGAAGTCGGAGACGGCATCGCGAGCCGACGCCTCGTCGAGGTGGCTCGTGTCGAGGCTCCCGGCGACGACTGCCGTCTCGTGGACGGGTCGAGCCAGGTTCTCGTAGAGGGCCGCGAGTTCGTCGGCGTCGGGGATCGAGAACGACTCGTAGCCGTGGACCAGTTCCCGGCCGGCCTCGTGACAGAGAACGAGTGCGTCCGGCATCGCGCCGTGGAGGATGCCACACGTGACCGTCGAGTAGGCCGGGTGCGTGATCGCCCCCTGGCCCTCGACGACCAGCAGGTCGTGGTCGTCGCCGCGCTCGGTGACCAGCCGCTCGACGGCACCGGCCGTGAAGTCGCTGACGGTGCGGTCGATCGGGATGCCCCAGTCCTCGATGACGATGCCGGTCTGGCCGGTCGGGACGAAGGCGGCGTCGATGCCACGCTCGCGTGCGGCCTCGACGAGTTCGACCGCGGTCGTCATCTTCCCGGTCGAGCAGTCGGTGCCGACCGTGAGCGCGACCGTCGCGTCGACATCCCCGGCCCGTCCGTCCGCCACCGTCAGGTCCTCGGGCGGTTTGCGGACGTCCCACAGGTCACAGCCGTGTTCGTCGGCGAGCGTCCGGAACTCGTCGTCGTCCGCGAGGAAGTAGTGGAGGCCCGAAACCACGTCACAGCCACGCTCGAGTGCGCCACGGACGTCCGGCCGCCACGTCTCGTCGAACCCACCACCGATGGGAGCGATACCGACGAGGAGAGCGTCGAGGGACCGCTCCACGTCGTCGATGCCCTCGACGATGGGGGCGTCCTGCACGTCGGGGAGGTGGTCGTGGACGCGCTCGCCCGCCCGCTGGCGGTCGAGGACAGCGACGACATCGTCGTCGGAATACCGGAGCACGCCCACCGCGGTTTTCGCCCGGTCGGGGAACTGCTCGTGGGCGAGAATGGCGACGTTCATGCCCGGAGCCGACGGCTGGGACGTGTATAAACGGTGTGGCACTCCTCGCCCTGTCGTTCGGATCGTCCGTCGCGGTCAGACCGTCGCCAGCCTGACCGTCCAGAACTGCCGGAACGCGTCCTCGAGTGCGGCCTCGGGCTCACCGGTCGCATCGACGGTCGCCGTGGCGTCTGCCACCGCGGAAAATTCACCGAGGACGGTGCGCTCGCCGACGACGTGGAGTCGGTCGGCCGTGCGCTCTGCGAGTGCCTCCAGACAGCGGTCGACGTGGGTCTCGATCTGCTCGTCGCGCAGGCGCTCGAAGCGGGCCTGCGAGAAGCCGCCCTTCGAGTGTTCGCTCTTGAGGTCGCTGTCGAACCCGTAGAAGCCGGTCCGTTCGCGCCCGTCGTACTCGCCCATGGCGAACAGGTCAGACCGCACGAGTGCGAGCGCGTACTCCCCCGTCGGCTCGAACCACGACCGCTCGAACGCGAACCCGTCACCCCACTCGGCGAACCGCGCTGGCGGGTTCGGCACCGAGAGCGTCGCACTCACGAGACCGGCGTCGTCGGTCATTGCCAGACACGGGGCCGCTCGAGCGACCAGTCCGGCGCGGTCGCCGAACGCGTCCCGCACGGCCGCCGGCAGATCGTCGTTGTCGACGTAGGCCGTGAGCGCACCTTCCGGCCCGGTTTCGACGGACGCGAGGCGGTCGAGCACCTCGGCGAGACGGTCGCCGCGAAGCTGCTCGCGGCCACGGAACTCGTGGTCGGGAGCGTCCTCACTCTCCAGCCGATCGATCTTCCCTTCGAGTTCCGCGATGCGGTCCTCAAGCCGGTTGACCTCCTCCTCGGCGGCCTGCTTCTCGCTGACGGCGTCTGCACGGCGTTCCTTCTCTGCCTCCAGTTGTCGCTCCAGGTGGTGATTCTCCTCTTCGAGTTCCGCGATCCGCTCTTTCAGCCCGGCGCGCCCGAGCAACCTGTCGAGCATCACCGGAACGGCGCAGGGGAGCGGCTTAAAACGCCGGGCCACCGAACCCGAAGGTGTCCCCGTGGTCCGGGCCCGGTCCGTCGTCGGGACCGGCGTCGCCGCCGTCGGTGCCGGAGCCAGCGTCGTCGGGCCCATCGGTGGCAGTCTCGTCCGATCCGACCGTGACGTCCAGTCCGGTGAGTTCGAGCAACTGGGCCGCGCGGTCCGCCTTCGCGAGCAGGACCTCCGTGAGTGTGGGCGGGTTGCGGACCCGCGTCTCCGAGAGGACGGCGGGTGGCACCGCGAGCGTGTTCTCCGGAACAGTCTCGTCGCCCGTGACCGCGAGGTGACGCTCGTCGACTTTCATCACCAGGGGCCGGTCGAGGCGCTCGATGCCCTCGCCGTCCGCGTACAGTTGCTCGTTGACCTGCTCGTGCTGGGCACGGCACATGGCTGGCTCCCCCTCGCGCGGCTCGACGTACAGTCGCCCGAGGTAGTAGCCGGCCGAGAACCGCTCGAACATGCTATACGGTCACACGTACCACATCGATATATAAAATACTTGGCCGGAGCACTTATTCCGTCGCGCATTCAGCGTGTCTGACGGGTATAAAAGAAGTCGGACCTGTAACGGTTCTCGACCCGTGACTTGGGGGGCGAGGGCTGGCGCGCGGTCAGTCACCGGGCCCCGGAGGGCGCCGACCTGCTGGAGCACGGTCACCACGTCGTCGAGGTTCGCCCGCTCACAGACATCTTCGGTCGCCCGCCAGTACGGTTCGGTCACACTCCGTGCAGTCCGTCCCCTGTGTCTCCCCCGCGTTCTCCAGTCCCCGGAGAACCTGCCGTGCACTTTCTCGCCGTGCCACTCGCGTGTCGAGTGTCGCACGATCTGTCGCCAGACGACACGGCTTTGGGGCCGGGCCGACCGATGGGAGACATGGTGGACTTCACGGGCCGGGTCATCCCGGAGCGGTGGGCCCAGTACTACCTGGGGAACGCACCCAGTCTCGTCTGGCTCGTCTTCGCCAACGTCGCCGCCGTGCTCGTCGGCATCCGCTTCTACGTGACGACGATGCCCGAGGTCTCGACGTTCCTCTGGCCCCTCTACATCGACTCGCCGGTCGCCGTCTTCCTCATGGCGCTGTCGCTGGCGACGCTCCTGCCGTTCGTCGGCCGGGACCTGTCGACGGTTCCGCGGACGCGCATCCTCGCCTACCTGCACACGCTGACGTTCGTCTGGCTGGTCAAGATGGGGCTGTGGACCTTCGTTGCGCTCAACCTCGGCTTCGCGTCGTACTTCCCGGCGGCGTGGGCCTACTTCGGCATCGTCGCCACACATCTCGGATTCGTGGCCGAGGCGTACGTAATCCCCCATTACGCCGCGACGACCCGTGGTGCGCTCGCGACGGCACTCGCACTCGCACTGGTCAACGACGTCGCCGACTACGGGTTCGACCTGCATCCACCCCTTCGCTACGAGCCGACGACTGCACTGGTCGTCGCCACTGTCGCCCTCTCGGTTCTCAGCGTGGTGCTGGCAGATATCGCACTCGACAGATTAGGAGAGCAACACGACGATTAAACGCTATTGGACGATTAGAGCGCTCGAACGGTATTGGGTGAACTGTCCGAACGAGTGTTCGCTTTTTTGTATATCTCGCCTGTAGATCGTGGCAAGTCATGAGTGCCCGCCAGGGAACGTTGGTCGCAGTCGTGATTTCGGTCGTGGCGGTCGTGGTCGCCGCTCCGGTCGTCTCGGGGCTCGCGGTCACGACCGGCCACCAGTCGACAGTGACACAGACGAACGAGACGGACCAGAGTGTAGCGAGCCTGGGGGCGCAGATTTCCTCGTTCATGCAGGCGAGTGCCGCGGAGGCGAACGGGTCCGTCCAGTCGGGCATGTGGCGTGCGGAGTTCAACGCCACGAACGAGACGGCCCGTGACCGGCTTATCGAGCGTCGGATCAACCGGATCGAACGACAGCTCGAACGGCTCCAGAATCGGATGACAGCACTCGAGCGCGCATACGAGAACGGGACGCTCCCGGAAGTGGCATACACCGCACAGGCCAGCCACCTCGTGGCGCGGATCGACTCGCTGCAAGACGCCATCAACGACACCGAAGCGGCTGCGATGCGGGCCGGCGTCAACACGACGCAACTCGACCGACTCCGCGAGATGGCCGCGAACGCGACTGGCCACGAGGTCGCACAGGTGGCCCGCAACCTCAGCGTGGTCACGCCACGGGGCCCACCGCCAAACGCGGGCCCGCCCGAAGGCGCTGGCCCGCCCGGCGATGTCGGCCCGGGCGATGCCGGCAACGGAACCGATCAGGGGCCACCCGAGGATGTCGGCCCGGGTGACGCCGGTAACGGGACCGACCAGGCCACGTCCGGCGATTCCGGCCCGGGTGACGCCGGCAACGGGACCGATCAGGGCCCGTCCGAAGGCACGGGTCCCTCAGGTGACGACGGCGACGGTGGTCCACCGGGCGACACGGGTGGATCGAACGACGGGGGTGGTCAGGCCGACGGTACCGACGACTCGGGAAGTGACGACGAGTCCGGAACGGGCGGCGGTTCGGGAAACGGTAACCCGGGTGGCGGACCGCCGGGTCGGTAACGACGGTCACTCGCTTCTCGCGCAGTCAGGCTTTTGCCTTCCCGGGACTAACGTGAGGTAAATGGATTCCGCCGAGCTGCTCGACCTGCTGGGAAACGAGAACCGCAGACGGATTCTGCGGCTGCTCTCCCGCAAGCCCTGCTACGTGACGGAGATCAGCGAGTACCTCGGTGTGAGTCCCAAGGCCGTCATCGATCATCTCCGGAAACTCGAGGAGGCGGGGCTCGTCGAGAGCCGCACCGACGACCAGCGCCGGAAGTACTACTTCATCTCGCAGAACCTCCGGCTTGAGGTCAACGTCTCGCCGTACGGGTTCGGGGCGAAGAGTGCCTATCCCGCGCGGAATCTCGACGTCACGTCCACCTGTCGGTACCTGAAGATAGACGTGAACACGCGGGACCCCGCGGAGACCCGGCTCTCGGAGCTGGCCGCTGAACTGAAACGGCTCGAACAGCTGGAAAACGAGCTGTCGATGGCACAGCGGTGGGTACAGGGTCGATTGACGGAGCTCGTGGAACGGGTCAACGAGGAGATCGACGAGGACGACACTCGACTGTACGCCGATTTGCTCGGCGAACTGTCCGATGGGCCTGCCACCACGGACGAGCTCGCCGACACCATCGACGCCCCGCCGACGGTCGTCGAGGACGTCCTCGCCACGCTCGCCGACCAGGAGATCGTCCAGCAGGACGGCGACGGATGGCGACTGAC
>JBDGSA010000160.1:0-9451 GCA_042217755.1 Haloglomus sp.
AGGACTACCGCATCACGACGGGGATGATGTGCGTCGAACTCGCGCGGATGATCGCCCCCTCGCTCACCGACGACCTCGAGCACGTCCCCGCCGTCGCCGGCCTCGCGGACCGCTCCAGCGCGGACGCGATGGCGGACTACCTCGCCCTCGCCGGCGAGAAGGGCTACGACGAGGCCGCCCTCCGGGACGTGGGCGAGGCTCTCGACTACGCCACCCACTGGCTGAAGTACGACGACGGCGGCCAGCTCGTCACCGACACCCTCAACGTGGCCTGCGACGACCGGGAGCGCCACGAGGAACTGGTCGAGTTCCTCTCCTCGCGGGCCGAGCGGGACGTCGAGACCCAGCTCGACGCCGCAATGGAGCACGTCGAGGCGGAGCGCCTCGACAACGGCGCCCGCCTCTACCGCATCGACGTCGAGCACTACGCCCACCGGTTCACCTATCCCGCGCCGGGCAAGACGACCGGCGAGATACACGACCGCAAGGTCGAGGAGACGGGCGACCCCGTCATCACCATCGGGTACGGCCCGGACTTCGCCGTCCTGCGCTCGGACGGTGTCCGCCTCGACATCCCCGTGATGGTCGCCGAACTCGGGGAGGAGGTCGACGGCGGCGGCGTCTCGGGCGGCGGCCACCTCGTCGTCGGCTCCATCAAGTTCGTGCCCGGGATGCGCGAGGCGGTGCTCGACGCCCTCGTCGAGAAGATGGCCGAGGCGGAACTCGACGCGGACCTCTCGGCGGCCGCAGTCGACGCCGACCAGTGAGCGAGGCACCCGCGACCGTCGCTCAGGGGCCGACGCGGGGCGGCGTGTCCCCGGCGAACTCGATGCGGCGACCCACCAGCACCGCGACGCCGGCCGCCAGGACGACGAGGCCGAGCAGGCCGACCGGCACGAGCCAGATACCGCCGCGCCAGTCGGCGTGGAACACGTCGCGGTAGTAGTCCGCCACGCTCGTCCCGTGGAGCAGGAGGGCCACCTCGCGGTTCTCCCGCACGGAGTTGTTGTTCCAGTTGAGCGACCCCACCAGGACGTGCTCGCCGTCGACGACGAGGCCCTTGGCGTGGATTTTCTCGTAGCGCCCGCCGGGGTCGGCGACGCGGGCCGACAGCGGCAGGCCCTCGCGAGCGGCGACGCGGTTCAGCCACGCGACCAGCGCGGCGTTGTCCTCGCGGACGTACCAGGCGCCGCTGAGCAGCACCCGGACCCGGACGCCCCGGCGAGCGGCCCGGAGGACGGCCCGCAGGAACGGCTGGGTCCGGCTGCCGATGCTCACCTGCTGGACGCGGATGGACGTGGTGGCGTTGTCGAGGAGTGCCACGACCCGCCGCTCGGCGTTGTCGGGTGCGCGCAGGAGTTCGACCGAGGCGGCGCGAACTGCCCGGGACGGGACGCGGGTCGGGAACGTGGCGTTCGCGGGGGGTGCAGCGGCGGGCGTGAACGTCTCGCCGGCCGCGAACGCCGGCCAGGGACGGCTCCCGGGGCCGGCGGCGTCCGCCCGGAAGGTCTCGGCGAGGGCCGAGACGACCGCGGGGGACCGGACGACGACGCCCCAGCCACGGCTGGAGTGGCCCCCCGTCCCGGCCGGCTTCCAGTTCTCGGTCGTGACGAGCGCCCGGTCGTCCACGACGGCGTACTTGGCGTGGTGGAACCGGTAGCTGGCGCGGGGGCCGCCGAGGGCGGTCACCGAGACGTTGGCCGCGACGAGGCGGTCCAGCACCCGTGCCTGTCGGCGGGTGAGGCCCCCGACCGGGCCGCCGTCGACCAGCACGCGCACGGCGACGCCCCGCTCGCGGGCGGCGACCAGCGCGTCGGCCACCCGGCGGGAGGTGAGGGTGTACCCGGCCAGCAGAATGCGCGCGTCTGCGCTCCGGAGCGTCCGGATCGGGACGGCCGGGCTGTCCGGCAGCACGAAGGCCCGGACCGTCCCGCCCGAGCCCCTGACCACCGGGAAGTCTGTGCGTCCGAGCGGCGCCCACGCGAGGCCGTCGCTCGTGACGGTCCCCCGTTCACCCTCCGGCGCGTCGGTGTAGTTGATCCGCTGTACCGTCCGGCCCCTCCGCCCGAGCGCCAGCGGCTCCCCCCCGTTGGCGAGTTCCAGTCCCCCGGGCAGGGCGAGGACCCTCGCATCGACCCGCTCGCGCGTCCGGTCGGGGGCCGTCGAGAGGACGACCCGCCCCTCGACGGTCCGGTTCGGGAGCGCGACGCCGCCCTCGTCGTCGCGGAGCGTCCAGTTGGCCAGGTGGGTCGGCGCGTCGGCGGAGAGGACGACGAACTCGCCCGCGTCGCCGTCCGCGACGGGATTGGGGTAGACCCCCGCGATGGCCAGGTCGTCCGGCGGATGGGCGGCGGCGAGGCCCGACAGGCAGACGAGGGCGAGCGCGGCGACCGTCGCTGGTCGTGGGGGCACGGTGGCAGCTGGTCCCGCTCCGGGTCATAAACCCTGGCCGGTGCTGGAGCGGTGCTCCCGGCGGACGGACGGTGGCGGCTGAGAACGGGGCGTCCGCTCAGGCCGCGCGCTCGGTGGCGTCGCGGGCCTTTTCGGCCTCGGTCTGGACGATGTACGAGCGGTCGTCGGCGTAGGCGGCGGCCGCCTCGCGGGCACGCTCGGTGCCGATCTGGTTGAGCGCCCAGGCCGCGCTGGCGCGCACCTCGTCGGCGTCGTCCTCGGCGAGGACGTCCGCCAGCGGGTCGATGGCCCGCGTGTCGCCCAGCAGGCCCAGCGCGCGGGCGGCCGTGCTCCGCACCTCGGGGTTGTCGTCGGCCAGCTGGTCGGCGACGACCTGCGTCGAGTCCGCGCTCCCGATGGCGCCCAGCGCGCGCAGAGTGACGGTCCGGAGAGCGACGTCGCCGCCCGCGACGAACTCGTGCAGGGTGTCGGTGGCGCGCTCGTCGCCGATCTTCCCGAGTATCTCGATGGCGTCCTTGTTCCGGTTCTCCGCCAGGTCCAGCAGGTCCTCGACGGCCTCTGGCGGCGCGATGCGGCGCAGCGAGTCGAGCACGTTCTCCTCCATGAAGTCCGACTCGAAGCGCTCCAGCGCGGTCAGGATGTGCTCGACGGCCGCGTCCTCGCCGTCGGCGTAGGCCTTCTCGTGGAGCTTGACCGCGTTCCACTCGGCGGGGAAGTCCTTGCGGTTCTCGGGGTCGAGCACGTCGTAGAAGCCCTCGGCGTCGAGTTGCTCCCGGACCGAGAGGTCGCTCCAGACCTCGGCGGCCTCGAGGTCGTCGGTCAGGGTCGTCGCTGCCTCCTGCAGCGTTTCGAGGGTCTCGGCGTCCTCGTCGGGGTCGAGGTCGGTCTCGGCGATGGCCTCGCTGGCGCTCTCGACGGCGTCGGCGAGGGCCGCGGGGTCGTCGCTGTCGGCCTCGAAGGTGTCCAGCAACTGCTCGCCGGCCGCGTCGAGGAACGTCTCGACGGCCGGGATGACGGCGAGTTCCCCGTCCTCGGTCCACTCGCTGTCGCGCAGCGTCGCGGCGGCGTCCTCGAGTGCGGCCACGACGTCCTCGGCGTAGGGCCCCCGCCGGGACTCGACCTCCGCCCGGAGGTCCTCCAGGCGCGACCGGGCCTCGGCCGTCGCCTCGTCCTCCTCGCCCTCCTCGGGTTCCTCGGGGAGGGCCCCGGCGACGTCGTCCAGCGTCGCGGCCACGTCGTCGAGGTCGGCCTCGGTCTCGGCGTCCTCGAGCGCCGTCTCGGCCTCGTCCAGGCGTGACTCGAGGTCCGCGGTGGCCTCGAGGGCGTCTTCGGACTCGCCCGCCTCGCCGTCGGGCGACTCCTCGGCTGCGTCGGGTTCCCCGTCGTCGCCGTTGCTCATACTCCCCCGTTCACGAGTGCCCACAAAAGGCGTTTCCATCTCACGGCCGGCTCAGACGAGGTAGCGCCGGTAGAACCACGGGCCGACGAGGTAGAGGACGGCCATCACGAGCAGGACGCGGGGGAACAGCCGACCGAAGGCGGTCGGGGCGACGATGGCGCCGGCCTGGACGACCCCCATGCCGAGCGCGTGGCTCGCGGCGAGCTCCGGGTACTCGACGGTCGTGACCATCAGGTAGGTGAACGCGGCGGTCAGGCCGACCAGGAGGGCGGCCCCCTGGAACCCCGCGAGGTAGACGACGGCGAGGATGGTCGCGGCGAGGGTGGTCTGGACCCCCTCCGTCCGCTCGCTGGCGAGGTCGTAGGCGGTGTACATCCCCAGGCGGACGACGCCAGAGGCGACGAACAGCGCGGGGACGGCGAGCGCGCCCGCGAGCAACAGCGGCGGGTCGGCCGTGGTGAGGGTGAGGTCCCACGCCCCGCGCGCGACGACGAACACGAAGACGGCGGGCGCGACGCAGAAGGAGGCGACGTCGGCGAGCGAGTCGATGAACTCACCGACCGCGGTGCTGCCCAGTCGGCGGGCGAGGACGCCGTCGAGGCCGTCGGCCACGGCCGCCAGCAGTACGAGGCGGGCGCCCAGCGCGGGGTCGACGGTGGCGGCCACGGCGGCCCCGAAGCCCAGCGCGGCGTTGGCGACGGTCACGGCGTCCGCCAGGCCGAGCCGGCCGACGAACCGCGGTCTCATACCCGCCGGTCCGACCAGCGCCGCCTTAGTCGGTTCGATAGCCGCCGGTCACTCGACGGCCAGCATGAGGGTGGCCACGAGCAGGCCGAACGCCGCGACGGTCCCGAACACCGCCGTCGCCCCCGCGAGGTGGTTGTCGCTTCCCTCC
This sequence comes from Haloglomus sp., assembly GCA_042217755.1. Taxonomy (GTDB): domain Archaea; phylum Halobacteriota; class Halobacteria; order Halobacteriales; family Haloarculaceae; genus Haloglomus. The sequence continues at coordinate 4,707 of JBDGSA010000160.1, forward strand.
ACGAAGGCGCGACCCAGCGCCGACGGGACGCCCACGGCGCCCAGGGCGAGGGCCACGACGGCCCCAGTTGCCGCCAGCGTCGTGTGGTGGTGACTCTCCAGCCACGCCGCGGCGCCCGCCGTCAGGAGCGCCAGGACGACGGTCCCCCGTCCGAACTGCCGTTGGCTCGCCATGCCGGTCGGTGGTCGCGCCCTCGCATAAGTCGGACGGAACCGCGGCCCATATGGCGCTCCGGTCCCGAAGCAGTGGTATGCGACGACGGGCCTTCCTCGCGGGGGCGGGGGCCGCCACGGCGGCGCTCGCGGGCTGTCTCGGACCGGGGCGGTCGACCGACGCCGAGTACGACGTCGGGATGTCCACCTCGCGGTTCCGGCCGACGGAGTACGCCGTCGCACCTGGCACGACGGTCCGGTGGTACAACACCAGCCAGAGTTCACACACCGTGACGGCCTACGCCGACGGCATCCCCGCGGAGGCAGCGTACTTCGCCTCCGGCGGCCACGACTCGGAGGCCGCCGCCCGGGAAGCCTGGAACAGCAGCCGCGGCGGCTCCCTCGCGCCCGGCGACAGCTACGAGCACACCTTCGAGGTGCCCGGCACCTACGAGTACTTCTGCATCCCCCACGAGCCAGCCGGGATGATCGGCGTCGTCGAGGTCACCGAGGACGCCACGCGGACGCCGCGCTGACGGGACGCGAACAGAAGCGAGGAACGGCGCCGACAATCAGGCTTCGTCGGCCACGTCGGCCTCGTCGACGTCGACGGCGGCCTCCTCCTCGGCGGCGACTTCCTCGGGGTGGGCCTCGAGGGTGGTCTTCTGGATCTCCACCCGCCGGAGCGGGTAGATCTGCTTGGCCTCGTTGTAGATGGCCGAGGAGAGCCGACCGCTGACGACGCTGTCGACGACGTCCTCGAAGGTCCGCTCGGCGGCGGTCTCCTCGACGAGGTCGATCATCGTCCGCCGGATGGCCTGCTCCTGGCTCTCGTCGGCGGACTTCGTGGTGAACGCGACCGGCTGGATCTGGAGGCGGTAGTCGTCCGTCGTGAGGACGGTGACGAAGGCCTCGACCTTCGAGGAGCCCCGCCGGACCAGGCTTCGCGTGTAGTCGCGCGTGAGCTCGAACGTGGTGAACTCGGTGTAGGCCGAGTCCGACGCGACCTCGTCGACCTTGAAGGTCAGCTTCTTGTTGTTCTCGCTGGCGTCGTCGCGCAGGTCGCCCAGCGTGGTCTCGATGGTCCGTCCGAGGACCTTCTCCGATTCGTCTGCGGGCGTGTCACCCAGTTCCTCGCGGTCGAACTGCTCGGGTGCGAGGACGGTGTACCACTGCTTGCCCTGTCGCTGTCGTGAGACTGAACGTTCGCTCATGGGTGTGTGAGTCTGTCCGCTATCGTGAGGTTGACGACGTAGTCGTCGACGGTGCTGTGCAGGCTGCCGGTCGTCTCGCGCTCGAGGACCGTCCGGACCGTCGCGCCGTCGACCGTCGTCTCCATCTCCGCGGTGTTGTCCGGGCGCAGGGCGGCCGCGACCTGCCGGGCGCGCTCGGGGTCACCGTGGTCGGTGGTGACCGTCGCGCGCCGGCTCATCGTGCCTCCCTGAACGCCGTGACGAACGCCGCGGTGTCTGTCTGGAACTGTGCCCGTCCGCGCCGCCCGTGCCCGGTGGCCGTGCCGCCGACGTCGGCGGCCGCCGCCCGCATCGCACCGGCGACGTCCCGGTCGTCGACGCCCGCGGCGGCCGCGCGCCCGTCGCCGACGACCAGCGCGACCGGTTCCGGCGAGCGGAAGTCCCGCAGGAGTCGCGCCGCCGAACCGACCGGAACGGGGCTGTCGACGGCCTCCGCGACCCGGGCGACGAACAGGCCGTCGTAGCGGTCCGTCGACGCGGCCCGGAGCGCCCGGTGGACGCGCTCGCCGTGGTCGCGCCAGATATCGAGTGCGCGGTCCACGTAGTCGTGGCTCAGCGCCAGCGCGATGCCGACGCCGGGTCGCTCGCGGGCCAGCGCGTCGAGCACGTCGCCGTACCCCTCGACGGTGGCGAGGGTGCCGCCGACGTGGGGCCGGAGCACGCGCTCGACTGCCTCGGCCGCGCGGGGTGTCGCTCCCTCGGCCGTCGTCGTCCGGACGGCGACCAACGACGCGATGGCCCGGCGGTCGGCCTCGCTCGCATCGCCCGACTCCGCGGCAGCGAGACGGTCGCAGCCGGCCAGCGCCGCCGCCGTCGCCTCCGGGTCGCCCGAGAACGGCGCGTGCAGCAGCGTCGAGTGGGCCAGCCCGTCGGCGACGTCGGCCGTCGGGACGCCCACGCCGGGTCGTCGCTCGACGCCCGACTCCGCAACTGCCTCCTTGAGCGACCCGCTCGGGGCCGCCTCGCCGACGGTCGCGCCGGCGAGCGCGAGCACCGGGTCGGGCCCGGCGTCGAGCGCCGCGGCCACCTCGAAGGCCCGCTCGCTGACCGGCGTCGCGTCCCCGACCAGTGCGTGGTCGCAGGCCGCCCGCCCGTGACCGACGGCCACCGAGACGTCGGCCTCGGTGGCGGTGGCCGCGGTCGGGTCGGCGACGACACCGGCCTGGAAGGCCCGACCGGTCGCCCGCAGCGCTCGCGCGAGGAGGCCGGTCGCCGCCAGCGCGTCCCCGGTGGGGGCCGCGACCAGGCTGACGAGGTCGGCCTCCCGGCGTGCTCGGCGGGTCGGTCGGCGGTGGACATCTACAGGAGTTCCGTGGCGGTGTCGTAGGAGTACGTGAAGTCGGCCGCGATTTCGTCGCCCCGGTAGTAGTCGACGAGGCGGCGGATCTTCGACTCCGTGTTCTGGAGCGCGCGCTTGTTCTGGTAGTCCGTCGGGTTCTCGTCCATGTGCTCGCGCAGGCGGACGGCCCGCTCCAGCAGGTTGTAGAGGTCCTCGGGGATCTCGGGGTCGGCGTCGTGCTCCGCGAGGATCTCGGTGACCTTCTTGTCGGTCGCCAGTTTGACGTCGGGGATGGGGGTCCCCTGGACGCCCTCGTCGCGCAGTTTCAGCCCGATCTCGCTGGGGCTGTACCCCTCCTCGGCCAGTTCGACGACGCGCTCCTCGATGGCCTCGGCGTCGACGTCGCTCCACTCCGGCGGGTCGTCTGCCACGGGCGTGTCCGAGTCGGAGGACCCGCGGCGTCGCGTGTGCATTCGTGCCATGCTTGTGGGTGGAACCGCACTGACCGCTGTAACGGGTGCCGGGCGACGGCACCGCCGAACACTTCCGCAATCCCAAGCCGCCCAAGAGACGGGGCGGCGACGTCGGATTTGCGGCCGTGCTGTTCCCACCGGACTCTCCGCGCTCGCGCACTTATGAATGTCGGTCCGACCCCGCTTCGAGGGCTGATAATTCGGCCAGCGGGCTTATACCGGGCGAGTCCGAACCTCGTCCAACTATGCCGTCACCCGGGGAGCGCGTGGGCCTGGCTGGCGACGAGCGGGCCGCGACCAGCCCTCTCGCGTACATCCTGATCATCTCGATAATCGTCGTCGGCACCACCAGCGTCGTCGTGTTCGGGTCCGCGGCGCTGGCCGACACCCAGACGCAGTCCGAACTGCGCCGGGCCCAGCACTCGATGACCCTGTTCGACTCGCGAGCCGCGATGGTGGCCCTGGGCACCTCCGACACCCAGACGCTCCATCTCGGTGTCGACAGCGGGCAGTTCTACACCAGGCCGGAGACGGGCTACCTCGCCATCTACCACATCAACTACAGCGAATCCAACGAGACGGAGGTCATCTACAACCAGTCACTCGGCTCGTTCGTCTACGAGAACGCCCAGACCCACATCGCCTACCAGGGCGGGGGGGTCTGGCGCCTCGACAGGGGCGGCGAGGCGAGGATGATTTCGCCGCCGGAGTTCCACTACCGGCTTGCCACGCTGACCCTCCCGATAATCCAGGTGTCGGGTTCATCGGCCGGGGGTGGCTCCCCCTCGGTGACGGTGAGCGCACAGAGCCAGGCCCGGCCTGTTTATCCCAACAGTACCGCATCCTACGATGGTCTGAACGCGCACTACAACAACCCCGTTGAGAACGGCACAGTTATGGTGTCAGTCCATAGCCGGTACTACAACGGCTGGGCGAACTACTTCCGCCAGCGGACCTCCGGGCGCCTCTCAGTCGACGAGAATAATCGGACGGCAAACCTGACGCTGGTGAGCTTCGGCGGAAGCATCGGCGACTTCCGCGTGCCTTCCGAGGGCGCCTCACTGGAGATCTCAGGGTTTGGGACCGGTCATCCGATTAATGATTTTTCGATTACGCTCCAGAAAGATCCGGGGGACAGTTCAAGCAACCACCACTGGTCGTTCTGGTCCAATGCGGGTAACAACGAATTTGAGGTTCACCTCAGCTCAAAAGGAAAATGTCAAAATAATGGTGTGTGGAGTGGAAAGGATTTCACAGTTAGCATCTACTACCGGAATCTGTCCACGGGGCAGCAAGAGGAGTGGGCAAACGCAAGTGTTGACCCGGACACATCAAATGACCCTGATCCGAATTCCGCTGTCAGCGTAGATTGTTCGAGCGGCAGCGGGGAAGTTACGCTTAATTTCACGAACTCGGATACTACCTTGGAGCACGGAGAAATAGAGGTTATTATTGGGGGATTAGGAAACCAGAACAAGTGGTATTATGGAGAGCATATCAAAGATGGCGCCAATCCCGGACAGATTAACCAGCATCATCCTGAGGACGATGGGCATTCAATAAACGATTCAGAGAATTTCGACTTCCT
>JBDGSA010000103.1:0-9408 GCA_042217755.1 Haloglomus sp.
AAATATGTGATCGGAATACATCGAGCGGTTACTATCTCTGCTCGCGTCGGACTCAGTCACCGTCGCGATGCCGCACGTCCGCGGTTGTCGACGACAGTCGCCGTGGGCTGGGGGAGCGAACTGCTTTTGCCCGGCCGTCGGCAACCCGACGCGCATGAACCTGGTCGTGGTCGGCGCCGGGACGATGGGACGCTGGTTCGCCCGGAGCGTCGCGCCCGTCGTCGACCGCGTGGCCTTCGCAGACGAGGACGCGGCCGCGGCGCGGGCAGCTGTCGCCGCGTTCGAGGAGCAGGTCGCCGCGGACGAGGTGGATGTCAGCGGGAACGAGGTCGTCGCGGCCGACGACGGAGGAGAGAACCGCGACGGCCGAAGAAACGGCGACGGAGGAGAGAACTGTGACGGCGGAGGAAACGGCGACGAGACCGTTCCCACGGTGGCGGTCGACGAGGGCGGTCCGGCGGACGTGGTCTGCGTCGCGGTGCCCATCTCGGCGGTCCCGGACGCCGTCGCGGAACACGGGCCGCGCGCCGAGCGCGCCCTCCTCGACATCTCCGGCGAGATGACGACCGCCGTCGCCGCCCTGGAAGCGGCCGCGCCCGACCGCGAGCGGGCCTCCTTCCACCCGCTGTTCGCGCCCGACAACGAGCCCGGCAACTGCGCCGTCGTCGTGGACCACGGCGGCCCCGTGGTCCGGGAGATCCGCGGGGTGCTCGCCGACCGGGGCAACCGCGTCTTCGATACGACGCCCGAGGAACACGACCGCGCCATGGCCACGGTCCAGGCCCGGGCGCACGCGGCCGTGCTCGCCTTCGGGCTCGCCGCCGACGACGTGCCGGAGGCGTTCCACACGTCCGTCTCCGGCCCGCTGGCCGACCTGGTGGCGGATGTGACCGGCGGGAATTCGTCGGTGTACGCAGAGATACAGGACGCCTTCGACGGGGCCGATGCGGTTGCCGACGCCGCCCGCCGAATCGCTTCGGCGGCCGACGACCCCGAGGCCTTCGCCGCGCTCTACGAGACGGCCAGCAACGGTCCGTTCGGGGCTGCCGGCGATTCCGCTGCCGCGGACGAATCGCGCGACGACCGGGACGCCGAGGCGGGCGCGGGGCCCCGGTCAGACGACAGGCAGGGACCGGGTGATGCGTCGTGATGGACGAGTCCCAGCGGGCGACGCTCCGGAACACCGCTCGCTACCTTCGGGACGTCCGCCCCATCGACCCGGAGGAGGTGTTCGAGTACGTCGACGGCCAGCCCCACCCGGGCATCGTGAAGCAGGAACTCCGCTCGATGGCCCCGACGCTCGGCCTCGTCGAGACGGCCGAAGGGACCTTCGTCCCCGTCTCCGAGGCGTCGGTTCCGGCGTGGCGCGAGCGCGGCGAGGCCGAGCGCGAGTGCGTCGAGGCGCTGCCCGACGAGCACGCGCGGCGACTCGAGGATCTGCTCGCCGACCGATACGGCTCGGGGTGGCCGGACGGCGAGCGGGGCGACCGACTCCGGGCCCGGTTGCGGGCGGTCAAGGAGCACTACCTCCACGGCAGCGACGTCGAGTACGACGACGAGACGGCGCTCGCCTACGCCGTCTACCACCTGCCCGCGTACTACGCGAGCGTCCAGTACGTGCTGGACGACCTCGCGAAGGCGGACCTGCTCGGCCGGCAGTTGCGCGTGCTCGACGTGGGCGCGGGCGTGGGCGGCCCCGCGCTCGGTCTCGCGGACTACCTCCCGGACGACGCGCTCGTCGACTACCACGCCGTCGAACCCGCGGCCGCCGCGGACGTCCTCGAGACGATGCTCGACGGGACGGGACGGAACGTCCACACGACGGTCCACCGCGAGACTGCCGAAGCGTTCGACCCGACGGCGCCGCTCGCGGCCGGTGAGCGCGGCGGCGGTGGGCGTGACGGCGACGAAGATAGCGGCGGCGATGGTAGCGACGACGCTCCAGCGGCCTGGGACCTCGTTCTCTTTGCGAACGTGCTCGCCGAGCTCGACGACCCGTCGACGACCGCGCGGCGCTACCTCGACGCGGTCGCGTCCGACGGTTCGTTCCTCGCGCTCGCGCCGGCAGACCGGAACACCGCGATGGGCCTGCGCGGCGTCGAACGCGCGCTGGCCGACCACTCGGGCGGGGACGCTGCCACCGTCTGGGCGCCGACGCTCCGGCTGTGGCCCGACGTCGCGCCCGCCGACGAGTGCTGGTCGTTCGACGTCCGTCCGGACCTGGCGGTCCCGGCGTTCCAGCGCTCGCTCGACGAGGGCGAACGAGCGGCGACGCCCGGTCCCGAAGACCGACAGCCGGGCGACGGCGAGTTCGTCAACGTCGACGTGCAGTTCGCCTACAGCGTGCTCCGGCGCGACGGTCGCCGGGCCATCGACTTCCGACCCTCGCGCGACCGGTTCGCCCGCCTCGCCGATTCGGCGGCCCACGTCACCGACCGCGTCAACGTCGCGGCCGTCAAACTGAGCCACGACCTGACCGACACGTCCGACGCGAACCCGCTCTTCCGGGTCGGCGACGGCTCCCAGCAGGACGACCACTTCGCCGTCCTCGTCGAGGAGGACGCGCTGAACGCGCCGCTCCGGGAGGCGGACTACGGCGACCTCCTCACCTTCGAGCGGGTGCTCGTCCTCTGGAACGACGACGAGGGGGCGTACAACCTGGTCGTCGACGACGAGGTCGTCGTGGAGGCCGCCCCGGTGCCACCCTGAGGAGCGTCGGGGCCGTCCTGGTACCATCCCGAGAGTGTCTGACCCGTCCGGGGTACCACTCGGAGGGGTGTCAGGCTGCCCCCCGCACCATCCCGCTCGTCGAGGCCGTCTCCGTACCGCCTCGGGAGTTGAAGCCGTCTCCGTACCGCCTCGGGAGTTGAAGCCGCCTCCGTACCGCCTCGGGAGTCGCGGCTGTCCTGGTCCATCCTGGACCGTCCCGGTCACCTCCTCGGTCGGGTTCGACCCGACCGCGGGCGCGGATTTTTCACCCGCCCGGTCGGAAGCCTGGCATGGACGTTCTCCTCACCAACGACGACGGCATCGACGCCACCGGCTTGCGAGCGCTCCGGGAGGCGCTCGAGGAGGTGGCCGACGTGACCGTCGCCGCGCCCGCGGCCGACCAGAGCGCCGTCGGGCGCGCCATGTCCAGCGAGGTGACGATCGACGAGCGGCCCGACGGATTCGCCGTTCACGGGACGCCCGTCGACTGCGTGGTCGCGGGAACCCAGGCGCTCGATCTCGACCCGGACCTCGTCGTGGCGGGCTGCAACCGCGGGGCGAACCTCGGCGGCTACACGCTCGGCCGGTCGGGCACCGTCTCCGCGGCCGTCGAGGCGGCCTTCTTCGACGTCCCTGCCATCGCCGTCTCGTTGTACTTCCCCGGCACGGACGTGCGCTACCAGGAGTTCGACCCGGACGTGCCGGCCTACGCCGAGGCCGCTCGCGCGACCCGATACCTCGTCGCCCACGCGCCGGACGCGGGCGTCTTCGAACACGCCGACTACCTCAACGTCAACGCTCCGCTCCCGCCCGAGTACGACTCCGACGGTTCCGACGACTCTGACAGCCTCGACGGTTCCGACGACTCTGACAGCCTCGATGACTCCGACGGCCCTGAGAGCGAGACGCACGCTCCCATGACCGTCACCCGTCCCTCGCACGTCTACCGCATCGACGCCGAGCGCGACGGCGACAGCGTCGTCATCCACGACCGCATCTGGGAGATGATGGCCGAGGGGACGATTCCCGACCCGCCAGGGACGGACCGTCGCGCCGTCGTCGAGGGCGAGGTGTCGGTCACGCCGCTCGCCGCCCCACACACCACCGAGCACCACGAGGCGCTCGACGGGCTGATCGCGGCGTACGACGGCTGAGGGCGCTCTCGCCCCGTCGAACTCGCGACCCGTTCCGTCGACCGTCGAGCCGTTTGCCCCCACGTTGAAGCCCCTCCCGGGCGAGGCGCCGGTATGGCACACGTCGATCTCGAGACCGACGCCGACCTGACCGGCGCGACGCTCGTCGAGGGCCTTCCCGGCGCTGGCCTCGTCGGGAAGATCGCTGCCGACCACCTCGTCGACACCTTCGAGATGACCTTCGCGGGCGGCATCTACTGCCAGGGCATCCCCGAGGTCGCGGTCTACCACAGCGACAACTCCGAACTGCTGCCGCCGGTTCGCCTCTACACCGACGCCGAGCGCGACCTGGTCGTGCTCCAGAGCGACGTCCCCATCTCCCCCCAGCAGGCCCGGGATTTCGCGAGTTGCACCACGAACTTCGTCGAGGAGCACGACATCACGCCCTTCTACCTCAGCGGGCTCCCAGAGGAGAAAGACGGGACGCCCGAACTCTACGGCGTCGCCAGTGGCGACGTCGAGGCCCGGCTCGACGAGGCCGGAATCGTTCCGCCCCGTCAGGGCGGACTGGTCAGCGGTCCCACCGGTGCGCTACTGGCTCGGGCCGAACGCCAGGAACTCGACGCCATCGGGCTCATCGTCGAGACGGAAGCGCAGTTCCCCGACCCCGAATCGGCCCGCATCATCATCACGGGCGGCATCGAACCGCTCACCGGCATCGACGTGCCGACCGACGATCTGGTCGAACGCGCAGAGGAGATCCGCGAGGCACGCGAGCAACTCGCCCGGCGGATGGAGGAGGCAGACGAGGAATCGACTCAGGCACAGCCCATCAGGGGATTCCAGTAGCGCGGATCCCCGTATCCCCAGCCTCCCGCTCGGGTTTCTTCGCGCTCCCAGCGGCGAATGAGACGCCAGCGGCGAACGGGGCGTCGGCGGCGGACGGGAGGCCAGTGGCGAACGGGACGCCAGTGGCGAACGGGACGCCAGTGGCGAACGGGACGCCAGTGGCGGACGGGAGGCCAGAACCACGCAGAGGCGGGCGACGGGCGCCTCGAACGTCCCGTCTGCCGATACAGAGAGACGCTTGCCGATGCGGGGCAGTAGTCGCCGAGGAACGGCCTTCGAGTACCGAGTAGGGACCGGGCGCGTCACTGCCGAGCCACCGCGCCGCCCGCAAACATCATTCTTTATGACAGTTGGGGCGCTATCCTCGCCCGCGTTATGGTTGACAAGGACGACCTGCGACAGCAGATGATCGACGCGTTCAGTGGCGCCGACTACCCGATCAACAGCCCGATGGACCTCGTTCCCGCCCTCCCGAACGGGCCGGGTACGAAGTTCGAGTCCGGCGACTTCTCGATGACCGCCATGGAGCTCAACACGAAGCTCGGCGGCGGAGACTTCCCCTACGACTCACCCGAGGAGTTCGTCGACGACGTGATGGAGCAGCTCGAGGACCAGGGCCTCATCTGACCGAGTGGACCGCCGATTCTGGACGACCCGTTCGGACGGTCGACTCTGGACGACCTGTTCTCACGCTGCCTGGGGTTCGTCCGACGCTCACCGGTGCCGTCTGACCGTGGTCTCTGGCCGCGCCAGGGGCAGAGCACCACGCTGGGGGAATACCGTCGAAACAGCCGAGTTGTTTGTTTAATCCTAGAATAATTGTATAATTTTACTAATATGTCTATATTTTTGTAATTATCGAGTACATCGTCACAGTCCGCCCGAGGCGCTCGACCGGTGCTCGCCGTGTTTCACGCCCAGCGCGAGGCAGACGAGCCCGAAGACGACGGTCGACGGGAGGACCATCATCAGGATCGTGCTGGTGGCCATCGGGATGGGTGCGGCGACGAGTCCACCGATGCCGACGACGACGATGGCGACGAAGATTGCGGCCGTGGCGGTCAGGTCGAACTCCATACCGCCAGTAGACGTGAACCGGTAATGAGAGTTGCTTCGACGGGGGCGTCTTGCCGATTCTGGAAGCGGTCGCCCCTTCCTCGTCGGTCGCTCGGAACGCCGCTCAGTCGCCCGCGGTTTTCTCGCCCTGCTTTCGCTTGTCGTCGTCCTCCTCGCGCGGGCGTGTCAGGTTCGCCAGCGTCACCACCAGTCCCAGCAGCCAGCCCAGCGGGACGGCGATAGCGAACCACATGATCGCGAAGGCGATCCCCCGCAGTTCGAACCGCTGCTCCAGGATCTCCTTCAGCCCGATTGGCTCGAACACCTGGTTCAACAGGACGACGGCGATCTTCCGGCTCTGGGTGAACACGACGGCGCCGATCGCCTCGGAGTAGAACGCGGCCATCACCGGCGGAAGCAAGAGTGCGGTCACGCCGAAGGGATACGCGAGGAGCACCGTCGTCGCTCGCCCGCCTTTGGCCCAGAAGATGAACGCCAGCGCGGAGGAGATGATCGCGGTGATACTCGCGATGAGCACGGCGATGAAACCGACGCGACCGAATCCGCCGTACACGCGAACGAGGGCCGTCAGCGTGCCCCACACGACCGTCATCAGGAGGACCGTGCCGCCGAGACCGATGCGGGTGGCCAGGCTGTCGAACCGCCGGGAGTAGAACCGAACGACCACGCCGAGCAACATCAGCGGGTACAGCACGAGCACGAGAGGCACGCCGACCGCGGCCCAGACGCGGTATTTCACCTTGTCGCCCGTAGTGGTGGGTTTCCACTTGCCGAGCACCGAGTGCTGAGCGCCACGCTGGCGGGGGAACAGTAGTTCCATCCACGTCTCGTGCAACCGCTGCACGTCGAGACGGACGCCGTCGACGACGCCGTCGCGCTGCTCGGTCGCCATGTCGGTCCGGTTGCGGGCGCCCTACGTCAACCTTCCGCCCGCGTGACCCTGGCGGGTCGAGCAGGTGTCTCCTGCGCGACCCTCTCCGTGCTCTACCCCACCTACTCCCTTCTTCACGCGACCCTCTCCGTGCTCTACCCCACCTACTCTCTTCTTCACCCTTCCCTACCCTACTCGTCCCAGGCGTCGGGCGCGAACCCCGGATGGACCCGGCGATCCGTCCGCTGGATACCGTCGATGGTGGCGACCTCGTCCTCGCTCAACTCGAGGTCGAGCGACCTCCAGTTGTCCGTGATGTGTCCCTGGCTCGTCGCCTTCGGAATGGCCGTAACGTCCGACTCGCGGAGCCAGGCCAGCGACACCTGCGCCTCGCTGACGCCGTGGGCCTCGGCGATCTCGGTCAGCTCGTCGACCTCGAACACCTGTCCGCGGGCGAGCGGGGAGTACGCCACCAGCTCGATGCCGTTCTCGTCGGCGTAGCGCTGGAGCTCCCGCTGCTGGAGCAGGGGGTGCATCTCGATCTGGTCGGCGAACGGCTGCTCGCCGAGCACTTCCGTCGCGCGTTCGAGGTGTTCGGGCTCGAAGTTCGAGACGCCGATGCGCTCGATCTTGCCGTCGCTTCTGAGTTCCTGGAACGCTCCGAGGGTCTCCTCGGGGACGTACTCACGCGCGGGCCAGTGAACGTACAGGAGGTCCACGTAGTCGACACCGAGCCGGTCGAGACTGTCCTCGGTGGTCTCGATGACGTCGTCGCGGCCCAGATTGTCGATCCAGACCTTCGTCGCGAGGAAGATCTCCTCGCGGGGGACGTCCGCGCGCTCGATGCCCTCACCGACGGCGTCCTCGTTTCCGTAGGCCTGCGCGGTGTCGATGTGGCGATAGCCCGCCTCAAGCGCTGTAGCGACGCTCTCGACACACTGGCCGTGGTCGTCGTTCTGCCACGTCCCGAGCCCCAGCATCGGCATCTCTCGCGTCTCCGGACCGCCGACCGTCTGCTGCTGCTGATTGCTCATGTCGGTTGGTCGGTTCGGTCGGAAGGCGAATAGCCGTTGGGGAAGCGGCCGACCTCGCTCCCTGCCGGCCGCCGTCACCGATCGGTTGTGGCTCGTTCACGGGGCTCGCGGCGGACGTCACTCGCGGGGATTCCAGCCGCGTCAGTACTTTGGCTCGGCGCCGGTGACCTCGTAGAGTTCATCCATCACCGCGTCGCGGCGGTCGCGCCAGGCCTCGAAGCCGTCGGGCGAAGCGGGGTAGTCGTCGTAGACGTCCCGGAGGCGCGCGGCGAGGTTGTTCACCTTCCGGAGTTCCCAGAGCGTCCCCCAGTGGCCGAAGGTGCTGATCGCGGTCTTGAGCTTGAGTCCGAGTCCCATCGAGGTCGTTCCGTCGCCGGTCATCACGTCGGCGATCTGCTGTCCCGGGAGCGCGGAGATGACGCTGACGAGTTCGTCGACATCGTAGGTGCCGCCCCAGATGTTGTAGAGGTCCATCGCGGCAAAGCGCTTGCCGAAGTCGGTCATCACCTTGCGGTTGTAGTCCCAGAAGGCGGCCTCGTCGTCCGTCGTTCCCTCGGAGACGGCCTCGACGGCCTCGAGAGCGGCCCAGTGGCCGGCCTTCGCCGCCCCGGGAATGCCGCCGCCGGTCGTCGGGTTGACGTGTCCAGCCGCGTCACCGACCGCGATGAACCCCGGCGCGGTCGCCGAATCGTACGGCCGGCGGGTAGGGAGTGCCGCTCCCAGTTTGTCCTTGACGGTAGCGTCCTGGAACTCGGGGCGCGAGCGCACGTCGTCCCGGAGTACGTCTACGAGTTTCATCGGCTCCTTGTTCATCTGGAAGCCCAGCCCCACGTTGATCTCCGTCTTCGACCGCGGGAAGTACCAGAGGTAGCCCAGTTCCGCGGTCGGCTTGAACACGAGTGCGTCGTGGTAGTCGACCGGCTCTTCGACCTCGATGACCTCGCGGTACGCAGAGCAGAACTGGTTGTAACTGACGTTCGTATCGAAGGTCGGGGACTTCAGGTCGGCGCGGTCCTGCAGGATGGAGAGTGCGCCCGCGGCGTCGATGACGACTCCGGCCTCGTAGGTCTGCACCGAGCCCTTCGAGGCGGTCTTGACGCCCTCGACCGCGCCGTTCTGGACGACGTCCTGGACGACCGTGTCGTAGTGGACCTCGGCGCCGGCCTTCTGGGCCTCCTCGAGGAGGACCTCCCCGTAGCGCTTGCGATCGACGACGGCACCGCCGTCGCCGTCCATCATGAGTTCGAGTTCTCCCCCCTGTGGATTCTCGAACACGGCCCGGTGGATGTTCTCGTTGGTGAACGACTCCTCGCGGAGCCGATCGCGGTTGATCACGTCCGGGAATGTGGACTTGCCCTTGACGGCGTCGCCACAGGCGATGTGCCCTGCCTCCTCCTCGGACTTGCGTTCGAGGATGGCGACGTCGACCCCTTCCCGGGCAGCCGTGGCCGCGGCGAATGCGCCGGCGGTCCCCCCACCGACCACGAGGACGTCGTACGTCTCGGCTGGCATATTCGAGGAGTTATCCGACCGGTACATAAAACATCCTCCTTTCACGCCGGCGCCTCGCTCCCGAGGCGCCACCGGCCGCGTCGCACGTCGCCGGTCGGTAGAGGCCGAGTCCGCCGAGCAGACCGCCGCTGTCGGCCCCTATCTCCACGCTTCGACGTCATCCGTCGAGGATAGCGTCTCCTCCCGTTCGGCTTCGATGTCGAGGCGTGTTGCCCCGTCCTCG
>JBDGSA010000085.1:0-9379 GCA_042217755.1 Haloglomus sp.
GTCTCCGTGTTCGTCCACCCGGACGACGAGGACAACGCGCACCTCGTCGGCCAGCGGGCCCGCGTTCCGCTGTTCGGCCAGGAGGTCCCCATCATCGAGGACGACCGGGTCGACACGGAGACCGGCAGCGGTGTCGTGATGTGCTGTACCTTCGGCGACCAGACGGACATCGAGTGGTACCAGGCCCACGACCTCCCGCTCCGCATCGCTATCGACGAGACCGGCACCATGACCGAGCAAGCCGGCGACTACCAGGGGATGCCATCCACGGAGGCGCGTGAGGCCATCGCCGAGGACCTGGAGGCGGTCGGCGCCCTCAAGGACAAGCGGGCCATCGAGCACACGGTCAACGTCCACGAGCGGTGTGCGACGCCCGTCGAGTTCCTCGTCACCGAGCAGTGGTACGTCGAGATCCTCGACAAGAAAGCGGAGTACCTGCAGGCCGGCCGGGAGATGGAGTGGTATCCAGAGAAGATGTTCACCCGGTACAAACACTGGATCGAGGGGCTGGAGTGGGACTGGTGTATCTCCCGCCAGCGCTCGTCGGGCATCCCGTTCCCAGTCTGGTACTGCGCCGAGTGCGACCAGGAGGTCGTCGCCGAGAAGGCCGACCTGCCGGTCGACCCGCTCTCGGACGACCCGCCTGCGGACGCCTGTCCGGAGTGTGGCCACGACGAATTCGTCCCGGAGGACGACGTCTTCGACACCTGGGCCACCTCGTCGCTGACGCCGCTCATCAACGCCGGGTGGGCCGAGGCCGACGACGACCCCGAGTCCGACGCGATGGCCAATCCCGAGCTCTATCCGATGGACATGCGCCCACAGGGCCACGACATCATCTCCTTCTGGCTGTTCCACACGGTCGTCAAGTGCTACGAGCACACCGGGGAGCCGCCGTTCGAGTCGGTCATGATCAACGGGATGGTGCTGGACGAGAACCGCGAGAAGATGTCCAAGTCGAAGGGCAACATCGTCGCGCCGGACACGGTGCTGGAGAAGTACCCGGTCGACGCGGCGCGCTACTGGGCCGCCGGCTCCAGCGTCGGCGACGACCTCCCCTACAAGGAGAAGGGCATCGTCGCGGGCGAGCGCCTGCTCCAGAAGCTCTGGAACGCCTCGAAGCTCGTCGACGAACTCGCGCCCGCCGAGGCGGTCCCCGACGAACGGCCCGACCTCGCGGCGCTCGACGAGTGGCTGCTCGCCCGCCTCGACGAGGAGATCGAGCGCGCCGCCGGACACCTCGAGAACCGCTCGTTCTCGAAGTACCGGGACTCGCTGCGCGCCTTCTTCTGGCACACGTTCTGCGACGACTACCTCGAGATCGCGAAGGGTCGCATCCGCGAGACCGACGACGCCGGCGCGCGCTACACACTCCGGACGGCCCACGAGCGGTTCCTGAAGCTGTTCGCGCCCGTCCTCGCACACGTCACCGAGGAGCTCTGGCACGACATGTACGTCGACGCCGACCCCGTCGGCGCCACGGTGAACGCGGACACCGACGATCCCACGGCGGCGGACGGCGGCGCGTCGGATGGACGGTCCGCGACGGAGTCACGATCCGACGGCGGTGAGGCGGATGCGCTGGTCGACAGCATCCACACCACCGACTGGCCCGACCCGCTCGGCCTCGAGGCCGACATCGAGGGCGGCGAGCGCGCACTCGAGGTCGTCTCGGCGCTCCGGAAGTACAAGTCCGAACGCGACCTCGCGCTCAACACAGAACTCGAGCGCGTCCGTGTCTACGGCGACGTGGCCGAGTACGTCGACGACATCGCCCGCGCGATGCACGTCGAGAACCTGGAACTGCTCGACGAGGCGCCCGCGGTCGAGACCGTCGTGACGGGCATCGACCTCGATTACTCGGTCGTCGGGCCGGAGTTCGGCGGCGACGTCCCGGACATCGAGGCCGCCATCGAGCGCGGCGAGTACGTGCTCGAGGGCGAGGGCGACGACGCGACGCTCATCGCCGGCGAGCACGAACTCACGCCCGAGATGTTCGAAGTCGAGGAGGAACGCCGCTACGGGGGCGACGGCCACCTGCTGGAGACGGAGGGCGCCGTCGTCATCGTCGGATAGCGAGCACTGCCGAGGCCCAACGAAACGATGTCCGAAGAGCCGGAGAACGGTGCTGACGACATCGAGTATCTGAGCGTCGATAGCGTCCTCGCACTCCACGAGGTGATCATCGAAGGCGACGAGCGCTCCGAACCGGGCGTCCAGAGCGAGGGCGACATTGAGTACGCCCTCGACCACATCGAACATGGGTCCTTCGGCGAGCGCCCCGGATCGATTCACGAGAAGGCGTTCCAGTTACTACGGCTTCTGGTGTCGGGTCATCCGTTCGTGGACGGGAACAAACGGACTGCACTCCAGTCCATCGTCGTCTTCTACGAGCAGAACGGCTACGAACTTCGGTACGGGGAGGATCTGGAAAGTCTCGTTCGACTACTGGCGCTCGACGAACGACTGATACGCCCCGCGCCGGCCGTGGAGTATCTGTCGACGCGTGCGATTCCCACCGAAGACCTATGAACGATGCCGACCGTAATTCGGGTATGTCATCGACGGAGCGGCGGGAAGTGCCTCCCGAACTGGTGGAGGAGCTTCACGATGTCGACCGCCTCTCCCGGAAGGACCTCCGCCGTCTCCGGGAGGACTACGGAGTGACGTTTCGAGACCTGCTCGCCGTCGAGGCGATCCGTCGACCCGTTCTGAAGGCGTTCGCCCGGGCAGATATCGAGGAACACCAGGGAATCTATAATCGGTTGTCGGAGTCCTGAGCGCATCGAGGGGGGCGCCGCTATGGGGGCAATAGCCACCTGCTGGAGACGGAGGGCGCCGCCGTCATCGTCGGGTAGCGACGAAGTTCCGGCCACTGGCCCCCGCGATACCTCCCACTTCGACGTCACTACTTGTAGTATATTTTACTAATTCGGATTATAACTAGATAATATTCAAAATTATTGAATAGTATTGAACTCTTGATAGTTATTGAGCAGCCATCCGTGGTGAGCCGGGTCGCTCTCTGGATCCAGCGAGCCGCACACTGGGTGCAGAGCACCGGCAGCGGCGGCACCCGAAGGCACAATCCGGGGCGACTGGGCCAGCGACGACCGGCGAACGCGTCCTGGGTGTCCGGTGTGGCAGCCGCGGCGCTCTACCGGGGCGACGACCGCGTTCCTATCGTCGGGCAGTCCGCGAACGTTTTAGTCGGGCCCCGCGCAAGCCCGGGCATGGAGATCGAGTACGAGCCGGTGAGCGTCAAGGAGGTGCTGGCGGAGATGAAAGACACCGCCGAACTGCTCATCGACCTCTCGTACTCGGCGGTGCTGCTGGGGAGTACAGAGGTCGCAGAGGAGGTGCTCGAACTCGAAGAGCGGATGGACGTCCTCCAGATGCAGGCCCGGATGAGCCTGCTGATGGCCGCGCGCAACCCCGAAGACGCCGAGACTCTGGCACCCGTGCTCGGTGTCGTCGGGGCGGCCGAGAAGGTGAGTGACGCCGCGGGCGACATCGCGAAGGTCGTCGTCGAGGAGGTCGGCCTGCCCGCGTCGATGCGGACCGCGCTCCCGGAAGCAGTGGAGGCGCTGGTCCCGGTCGGCGTCGCGGCGGACTCGCCGCTCGCCGGAACGACACTCGGCGCATCGAACCTCGAGACCGAGACCGGCGTCCGCGTCATCGCCATCCGGCGCGAGGGCAACTGGCTGCTGAACCCGGACCGCGACACCCGCCTCGAGGTGGGGGACGTGGCGCTCCTGCGAGGCGCCGAGGACGGCCTCGCCGAGGTCCACGAACAGCTCTGTGGCCAGCCCTACGAGCGGCCAGCGTCCGACGAACCCGCTACCGACGACCTGGAGCGGGCACTCGACTCGATCGTCCTCATGAAGGACATGAGCGAGCTCGCCGTGGACCTGGCGTACGGTGCCGTCCTGTACGACAGCGAGGCATTGGCCGAGGAGGTGCTCGAACTGGAGGCCGAGGTGGACGCACTCCAGTCGCGGTTCGAGGCGTGGATTCTCCGGGCCGCCGCGAGCATCGAGGATCCAGTCTCGCTCCGGGGGCTGGTCCACCTCGCGACGGCGACGGAGGTCATCTCTGACGCGGCCGTCGAGATCAGCGAGGGCGTGCTGCGCGGGCTCGGAACCCATCCGGTCATCACCGAGGCGGTCTGGGAGTCAGACGAGGTCATCGTCCGCTATACGGTCTCGCCCGGCAGCCCGCTCGACGGGACGACGCTCGGGAGCGCGACGGTCGAGACCGAGACCGGGATGCGCGTCATCGCGGTCCGACGCGGCGACCCCGACGAGTCGTCGACGGCAGGGAAGTCGGACTGGGTCGTCTCGCCCGGACCAGAGACCCGGTTGCGAGCCGGCGACCGCTTCGTCGCGAAGGGGACCCGTGACGGCGCCGATCGGCTGGGGGAGCTGGCCGGCGACGAACCGCCCGAGACGAGTTGAGCCGTCGGTTCGGGCGAGTCCTCGCGGCCGCTACTCCAGTTCCCGCGCCCGGCGAATTGCCGACCACAGCGTGAAGACGACCGTCAGCAACAGCCCCGTTCCCGTCGCGAGGACGATCCCCAGCGTCGCCCACAGCGCCAGCGAGTACTGCCGACTCGGGACGATGACGTAGATGTAGACGACAAGCAGGGTGAACGCGATGCCCAGGCCGAAGCCGACGGCGGCGTTCCGGCGGACGTTCAGGGCCGCGAGGACGCCGGCGACGCCCGGGCGCCCGGGCCGTTCGGCCGCGTCGCTCGGTTCGTCGGCGCGCTCTTTTTCGGCGGGATCGGCAGAGTCCGACACAGCCGTACTGAGGGAGGGCAGCACGGAATCCGTTCCGGTCCAGTACCGGCAGGCTGGTCGGATACCGAACCGCCTAATAACGGTCCCGAGGTGACTAGTGCTCATGACCAGCCTCGGGACGGCGAGTGCGGCCCCCGGCGAGAAGGACACGGGGCGCCTGACGGTCGGCGAGGCCCGCGACGGCTCGGAGGTGGGCCTGCCGGTCGCCGTCGTCAACGGGGCTCGGGAGGGCCGCACGCTGTACATCCAGGCCGTCAGCGACGGCGACGAGCTGAACGGGCTCGGCGTCGTCCAGCGGCTCTACCCACGCATCAACCCGAAGGAACTGGCCGGAACGATCCTCGTCGTCGGCGTCGTCAACTACTACGGTTTCCAGGTGGCGGAACACCGCAACCCCATCGACGACACGAAGTTGAACCGGGCGTATCCGGGCAACACCAACGGGACCGCCAGCGAGCGCATCGCCGCCGCCACGTTCGACGCCGCCACGCGCGCCGATCTCGTGCTCGATCTCCACCAGGGGTCGACCAGCCGGATGATAAACGAAAGCCGGGTACGGTGTGGGCCCCGCCACCGCCTCCACCGGGACTGCCTCGAACTCGCGAAGGTGTTCGGCTGTGGCTACATCCTCGACCAGAAGGGCCCGGATGGCCAGCTCGCTCGCGCCGCCCCCGACGAGGGCATCCCCGCCATCGACCCCGAGCTCGGCGGCTCTGTGGGGTGGGACGAGGAGTCCATCCGCATCGGCCTCGAGGGTGTGATGAACGTGCTCACCTACTACGACCTCCTCGACGGCACGCACGACCCCGACTCGCAGACCCGCGCCACCGGCTTCGAGCAGTACGGCGCGCCCTCCGGCGGCCTCGTCTCCTTTTATACAGAACTCGGCGACCGCATCGAGCGCGGCGACACCCTGTTCGAGGTGACCGACTCGTTCGGAACTGTCAAGGACCAGGTGACTGCCGACACAGCCGGCGTCTTCTGGCGGACCCGCCGGCTCCCGCAGATCGCGACCGGTGAGTACGTCTGCTCGGTCGGGACCGACGTGGATCAGTATTAGATACGTTCCGACGCCGCTCAGTCAACTGCAGGGCCGGACGGATATCAACTGCCTCCTGATTCCCATCGTCTGATAAGCGCAGCGGCGATTTTTGCAGGTAGATGACGAAACTCCTCCTGGGATGCCCGTTAGAAACCTCGCGGTCGACGTCACGACGGCCAGCAGGGATACGTCAGTCAGAGCGCTCGCCCGGACGATGCGGGACGAGGAACTGGGCGACCTCGTCATCGCAGAGGACGAGAAGCCGATCGGTATCGTAACCGACCGCGACATCGCCCTCGCGGTGGCCCGATACGACGACCCGGGTGAACTGGCGGCCGAGGACGTCATGACACCAGATCCAGTCACGATCCGTGCAGACGCCACCGCGGTCGAACTCCCGGCAGCGATGGCCGAGGGTCGGATTCGACGGATTCCGGTCGTCGACGACGACGGAACACTGGTCGGAATCGCCACCCTCGACGACGTCGTCGCAACTGCCGGCGAAATGCTGGACGACGCCGCGACGGTAATCGAAGGCCAATCTCCCGGATTCGAGCCGGACAAGTGATCCCGCACCTCGCTGCCGGACGAGTGATCCCGCACCTCGCTGCAGTGGACACGCGCTCACGGCCCGATGGATTCGGCGGTCGCTCCGGCGAACCAGGGCGGCGGTAGCCCGACGACAGCCAGGGGGACGAGCGATGTCGACGAACAAACTCGGACTGAAGGAGGCGGTCTCGTTCGCACTGGGTGGTATCATCGGCGGCGGTATCTTCGCCGTCCTCGGAGTCGTCGCCAAAATCGCCGGTCCGACAGCCTGGGTCGCGTACCTGATTGCCGGACTCGTCGTGATGGCGACCGGATACTCCTACGTCGTCCTCAACGAGCAGAGCGAACGGAACGGCGGCTCGGTGACATTCGTCGAGGAGTTCCTCGGTAGACCGACTCTGGCGGGAATGCTCGGATGGACGCTCGTCGTCGGCTACATCGGAACGATCGCGATGTACGGATACGCGTTCGGTGCGTATTTCGGCGCGATTTTTGGCATCACACGTCTCCCCGTGCTCGACCTTCCGTTGCGCCCCGTTCTCTCTGTTCTCGTAATCGTCGGCTTCGTCGCGCTCAACCTCGTCGGGGTCCGCGAGTCCGGGTTGGTCGAGGACCTTCTCGTCGCGCTCAAGCTCAGCATCGTCGCGGGATTCGGAATCCTGGGTATCTGGTTCGGATACACTCACGGCGAGCTACAGCACGGGGTGACGGACGTGCTCCGGACCCCGACTGGCCCGTTCCTCGCGGCTGCCGTCGCGTTCGTCTCGTTCGAGGGCTGGCAACTGCTCTTCTACGACCAGGATCGGATCGAGGACCCCGACGACACCCTCCGGAATGCCGTCTATCTCTCGATTCCGACCTCGACGCTCTCGTACGTGGTCGTGGCGTTCGTCACCCTCAGCCTCGTGAGTAGCCAGCAGGTGATCGACCACCCCGACCTGGCGCTTGCGCTCGCCGCCCGCGAGTTCTCCGGGCACCTCGGCTACCTGTCGATCGGCATCGCGGCGGTCGCCTCCACGGCGAGTGCCATCAACGCGACGCTGATGAGTACTGCCCTGTTCACGAAGCGACTGAGTGCCGACGGGCTGATGCCCGATCAGGTCGCCAGCTCTCGGGGAGCGGACATTCCGACCAACGCTCTGACGCTGATCGGGACGCTGACGGCTGTTTTCACGGTATACGGCAGCCTCGAGGCGATTACGGAGTTCGCCTCGATGGCATTCATCGTCGTCTTTGGGGCCATGAATTACGTCGCGCTCCGGTGGGCCGAACACGAGGGCTTTCGGACCTGGATTCCCCTGGTCGGGCTGGTCGGAACGGGAGTGTTTCTCCCGCTATTCGGCTGGCACCTGTATCGAGAGCAGTTCCACATCTTCGTGCTGGTGCTCAGCATCTCGGTCGCACTCCTGCTCCTCGAGGGGCTCTACTTCGAACGAGAGTTCGTCAGCGAGGGGCTCGGAAGTATCGACACACGGTTGTGAGGCTCAGCGAGGGGCTCGGAAGTATCGACACGCGGTTGTGAGCCCAGCGAGGGGCTCGGGAGTTCGGCCACACAGTCGTGATCGCCTCGCCGAGACGCCGGCGGCTGCCGATGCCAGACGCGCCTGACCGAAACCCACACCCGGCCGCCGCGTGAGGCTCCGGCATGGCTGCCCCCGACTCCGCCCCTGACCTCCACTGTCCCACCTGCGGAAACGAGTACGCCGACAGGTGGCGCTGTGCGTGCGGGGCACCGCTGGATTACGAACAGCCCCTGCCCGAGGCCGACGACCCCGCCGACGCCGATCTCGACCTGACACGGGGACTGTGGGCGTTCTCGGAGTTCCTGCCCGTCGACCCCCGCGTGACGCTGGGAGAAGGCCCGACCCCGCTCGTGGACGCGCCCGGGTGGGACGCCGCGTTCAAACTCGACTGGACGCTCCCCTCGGGGTCGTTCAAGGACCGGGGCGCGACCGCGGTGCTGTCGCGGGCCGCCGAACTGGGCGTCGACCGCGTGGTGGAGGACTCCTCAGGGAACGCGGGCGCCGCCATCGCCACCTACGCCGCGCGGGCGGGCATCGACTGCGCTGTCTACGTCCCGGCCTCGGTGAAGCCGGGGAAGCTCCGGGCCATCGAGCGTGCTGGGGCGACCGTCGAGCGCGTCGAGGGCTCCCGGGCGGACGTGACTGACGCCTGCGTCGACGCGGTCGAGGCAGGCG
This sequence comes from Haloglomus sp., assembly GCA_042217755.1. Taxonomy (GTDB): domain Archaea; phylum Halobacteriota; class Halobacteria; order Halobacteriales; family Haloarculaceae; genus Haloglomus. The sequence continues at coordinate 8,592 of JBDGSA010000085.1, forward strand.
AGGGCTGGTACGCCAGCCACGCGTGGAATCCCTACTTCTTCGCCGGGACCGCGACGATGGCCTACGAACTCGCGTGGCAGCGCGACTGGTCGGTACCCGATGCGGTGGTTCTCCCGCTGGGCCACGGGACGATGTTCCTCGGCGCCTACCGGGGATTCCGGGCGCTCCGTGACGCGGGGTGGACGGACGCGATGCCGCGATTGCTGGGCGCGCAGGCGGCCGGCTACGCGCCGATCGTGGCCGAACTCCACGGCGCGGACGCGGCGGCGGGCGACAACGACGCCGCTGACGGCATCCAGATCCGCGACCCCGTGCGCTTCGAGGAGATCACAGACGCCGTGGCGGCGACCGACGGCGACGCCATCGCGCTCGACGCGGACGCGGTCGAGCGAGAACTCGACGCGCTCTCCCGCGCCGGCTTCTACGTCGAACCCACCTGTGCAGTTGCACCCGCCGCGTTGCGCGAGTACCGCGAGCGGGGCGTACTCGCCCCGGATGCGGACGTCGTGGTCGGGCTGAGCGGAAGCGGACTGAAGACAGGCTAGCGAAATATTATATATATATTCTGAAATTTTGTAAAATATAGTTAGTTTTATGGAATTACTCGGGATTCTCAGAGTCAGGTCGCGGCGTCGATGGCCTGCTGCAGATCCTCGATGATGCGGCCGGGATCCTCGATGCCCACCGAGAGCCGGACGAGGTCGTCGGTCACGCCGGACGATTCCTTCTCCGCCTCGGTGAGTTGCTGGTGGGTCGTCGAGGCGGGGTGGATGATGAGCGTCTTCGCG
>JBDGSA010000147.1:0-9364 GCA_042217755.1 Haloglomus sp.
GAACACGGACGCGGATGCGGATGCGAACACGGACGCGGATGCGGATGCGAACACGAACGCGGACGAAGACGAGGCCGACGCCACGGATGCGTTCGGGCCCGGCCCCGGACTGGGGGTGAGGTCGAGTGCTGACTCCGGTCCGGACTCTGATTCGTACCGCCCGGACTGGTGGTGGGACGAGGATGCTGGGTCGCTTCGGGAGGCGTTCCCGACGCCCGCCCGCGACTCGTTTCCCGTTTCCGTCCCCGAGTCCGTCTCGGAGGGGTGGTTGCCGTCCGTGAGGTGGGACACGGACCACGCGCTGGCTGGCGAACGGCTCCTCACGTCGCTGTTCATCGGCCTGTTCACGGCGGGGGTGCTGGCGATGCTCGGGTACTTCGTCTCCATCCCGTTTCGAACGGCGCTCGTCTCCATCGTCTACTACGGCCTGTGGGTGTTCGTAGGGCTCTACGGGGTCGCGACCGCGATCTGGGTCTACGAAGCGTATCTCGCGTGGCAGTACGACCCCCCACCGATAGCGTACGGGCCCGAGGACGTCCAGGTCCGCATTCTCACGATTGCTGCCGCTGCGGTCGTCCAGGAGACGGTGGACGCCCTCCCCGAGGAACTCACCGACCGCCACGTCGTCGCGGAGGCTCCGATCGACGTCGACGGCGCCGAGGTCCACGTCGTGCCGGACGAGTTCGAGTGTGCGGCGTCGGATAAGGGCCGCGCCCTCGAGTGGGCTCGCCGGAACGTCGCCTGCGACAGGGAGTTCGTCCTCTTTCTGGACGAGGATACCATCGTCACCGAGTTCGAGGGCCTGCCGGTGGCGGACATCGTGCAGTTCCGCGAGTGGCCGATGTTCACCGGGTCCTACCTCACGTACTGGGCGGAGGTCCTGCGGATGGGCTATCAGACCGAACAGCTGGGGTTCGCCGAGCTGGACGTCCCACTGTACGCGTGGGGCGGCGGTATCGCCGTCCGCGAGGAGGTCGAGGACCTCGTCACGTGGAACTACGACACCCTGATCGAGGACACCGTGTTCACGTGGCTGGCGTCGCGAGAGGGCGCGGAGTTCGAGGTGGTGGAGACGAAGTTCCGGAATCAGGCGCCGCCGTCTCTCGTGGCGATGTTCAAGCAGCGTCGTCGATGGCTGACCGGGACCCTTCGCGACGAGCGGTACCTCCCGTGCTGGTTCCGGTGGCTGACGACGGTGCGGAACGTGGCGTGGGTGTTCTCGCCGGTGACGGTGGTGCTGGTCGCGTTCTCGGGGCTCGTCCCGCTGACGATTCCGGGGGCGCGAGCGTTCATGATCGTGGCGTGGGCGATGTTCGCGTTCTCGCTGTACTGGGTCGTCCGCGGGTGGCGGTACTACGAGGGGCCGTCGCTGCGGTCGCTCCCGGTGTTCCTGCTCTATCCGTTCGTCGTCGCGATCCACTCACTCGGGGCTGCGTGGGGATTCGTGTCCCCACCGGAGTCGTTCGAGACGACACAGAAGACAGACGAACACGGGGAGGCTGCCGAGCACGGTGCAACGGCCCACATCCAGGCACACGGAAAGCGACCGGATGTCGATTCGACGCCGGACCGAGCGACGGACGCGGGCAGATCGGATCGGGACTGAACGTTCCTCCCTGAGCGAGCATCGGACGGGGACTGAACGCCCCACGCCGGTCGAGCGTGCGGCCGCCAGTACCACCGCGTGACGCTCTTGAATCGATTCCCACCACCTCGCATGGGACACATGGCAGTGCCCTGTTAATCCAAAAAACCACAATTATTATTCTAAAGACCAATATAAATATAAAATATTGTAGATAATTTATTTAATTAGCGAATTAATCAGAAATCTTCTAGCGCCGCCTGTTCCCGTGCGGCGAGCAGGTCCTCGCAGGTCCCCCAGGACCGCCGTGCACAGTCCGGGAGGGTGTCCTCTTGCTCCAGATACGCCTGCAGGAACGTGCGTGTCTTCGGATCGGAGGGGTATCCGGAGCCGAGGTCGTCGTAGCCCTCGGCGGCGTACCGTTCGGCCAACGTTCCGACGTGTGCGTCGCGCTCGACCTTCGCCACCACGGAGGCGGCGGCGACGAGCGCGTACGTCTCGTCGGCACCGTGCTCGGCCCGGAGGTCGACGTCGCAATCGAGTCGCTCGCGGACGCGGCGGGCGAAGCGGTCGGCGTCCGTATCGCCGCCGTCGCAGATGCCGCCGTCACCGTCGCGGGCGACCTGTGCCAGCGCCTCGGCCTGCGCGGCGACGGTCAGCGTGTTCATGTCCTCTGCCCCGTCGATCCGCTCGACCGGAATCTCGGCGACCCCCACTTCGACCCGGTCGTCGTCACGGAGCGCCGCGGCGAGCGCCTCCCGCTGTTCGGGCCGGAGTCGCTTCGAGTCGTCGATACCAGACGGAATCGCCACGGCAGGCGCGCGGACAGCCGCGGCGAACATCGAGCCCAGTACGGGTCCCTTGCCGGCCTCGTCCACCCCAAAGCGCATGGTCCGGTCCCAGGCTGGCCGGGTATTCAATTTTTCGCGTACCTGGGCCGCGACCCTCGGACTCGGGACGGCATCCAGCGCTGCCGGTCGCTATCGGGGCTGCGGTCGAAAGAAGGGCGAAGGTCAACTCAGTCGTCGGCCGGCGCCGCGGTCCGGGGCGCCACCGATTCCGACTCGGACTCGGCTTCCTGGGTCACTTCGGTGCGATGTCGGTCGGGATGGGCGAGTTCCATTACATGATTGAGGCACATTGGGGTCTCCCCTCCATGTCACGTGCACTCGTGCCACGAACAAGAAGGTTTGTGCGGCCGCCGGCTCAGCCCTCGGTGTCGTCGGTCCGGTCGACCGGCGCGATTGCCCCGCTCGCGCTCGCCCGTTCCGTGACGATTGCGGAGGCCCGGTCGTCGGGGATGCCCTCGCGCCAGTCCCCCGGGTCACGACCACCCGCGCCGTCGAGGGCGTCCTCGGCGAGGAAGTAGTCCGGGTCCTCGAACGGTTCCTCGACGCCCTCGACGGCCAGCACGTCGAGCGCAGTCACCTCGGCGCGGACGCCGAGCAGCCCGGCGAGCGACGGCTCGGTCCGGCCTTCGTCGCCGCTGACGAGCTCCTTTACGTACAGGCCGCCGGCGCCGTGGACGACCAGCGTGGCGTGAGTGTCGTCGGTTGTCGACCCGGAGATGTCGTGGACCGTACGTGTGCGCACGAGGTCCGCCCGCCGATGGTCGACGCGGTTGGGGGTGCGCTGTTCGACCGTCGCCCCCTGGAGCTCGTCGAGTGCCGCCTGCAGGTCGGCCTCCGCGACGGAGGCGTCGAATTCGACGGCCATTCGGTAGGTCTTGGTTGCGTCGAGTCCCTTCACCCGCTCGATCATGTCGTGCGTGGCGTATCGGAGGCCGACCACCTCGACGGCGTCGGAATCCCGGTTGATCTCCCGCTCCAGTTCGGCGAGGTCCGTCCGCTGGCGGTGCGGCGCCTCGACCTCGAGGACGAACGGCCGGCCGGTCCCTAGCATGAGGGCGTCGACGTCCTCGCGGCCAGCGCCGTGAAAGACGCCCTCGCGGCCACGGTGGGCCTCGACCAGCGTCGGCGCGACCTCCTGCTCGACGCTCGTCCGGTAGCGGTAGCCCGTGCCGTCACATTCGGGACACGGCCCGACGCCGTGCTGGCGGCCGGTCCCGCCGCACGTCGAGCAGGGCCACTCCGTCTGGGGTACCATCCGTTCGAGTTTGCGGTAGCGGCCGTAGACGGCGAGCGAGTTGATGGTCACCTCGACGGTCGTCTCCCCGCCGACCGCGACGTCCAGGGTGACCTGCACCTGCGGGCGCTCGAAGTCCACTTCCGTGCCAGTCCGCGCGCCCACGCGTCGCCCGACCTCCCGGTTGAGTTCCTTGCGCAGGTCCTCGCCGTGGGCGCCGTCGACCGGATCGAGGCCGGCCTCCTCGCGGAGGAGTTCCTCGTTCTCCTCGAGCAGGGGCGGCACCCGGCTCCCGAGCTGGTAGGTGTCGAACTCGATGCCCTCCAGGGCGTCGACGACCTGCTCGGCCAGCGCGTCGAACTCGCCGCAGAGGCCCTCACAGACCCAGCACTCGGCGGTCTCGGGCGCCTCGTACGGCTCGTCGTCCGCGAGTGCGATGGTCGTCCGGAGCGCGCGGCCCCGCTCCTCGTTGCGCAGGCCGAAGCTCCGGTCGGCCACCAGCCGCCCGAGACAGGCGTCGCATACGGGGCCCGAGGCGATGGCCCGGCGAGCGACGGCCAGCACGTCCACGTCGTCGCCGGCACTGGCGTCCGCGCCGCTGCCCTCGTCCGCGTCAGTCATACGGGATGGTGGTCGTGGTTGGCGCTTGTGCCTTCCGACTGGCCCCGGACAGATCAGTCGATGGAGATGTGACATGGCAGAGCGAACGACGGACAACCGGAACACCTACACCCGACCGTCGGCCAGCGAGCGATAGATGCGCGAAGCGCTCCGCGTGGCCGTCCTCGTCGGGCTCATCCAGGGAATCTTCGAGTGGCTTCCCGTCTCCAGCGAGGGGAACGTCGCCCTCTACCTCACCGTCGTCGAGGGGCTGCCCGAGAGCGCCGCCGTCCAGTACGCCCTCTTCCTGCACGCGGGCACGGCGCTCGCGGCGACAATATACTACCGCGACGAGGTGGCGACGGTCCTCCGGACGGTCCCCGACTGGAGTCCGCGGCTGGCCTTTGCCGACCAGGCGCGGTCGGACGTCACGTTCCTCGCGGTCGCCACTGTCATCTCCGGCGTCGTGGGCATCGGGTCCTATCTCGCGCTCGAGGCAGTCGTCTCTGCCGTCGCCGGCGGCGCCTTCCTCGCGCTGGTCGGCGTCCTGCTCGTCGGGACGGGACTGCTCCAGTGGGTCGCATCGCGCCGCGGGAGCGAGACGCGAGCGGACGGCGGGGCGGGACGCGGTTCCGCGTCCGGTCTCGACACCGGCACCGCTTTCGGCGAACGCGAACTCGGGTCGGTCCCCGACGCGCTCCTTGTGGGGGTTCTCCAGGGGCTCGCCATCCTTCCAGGCGTCTCGCGCTCGGGCACGACCGTCTCCGCGCTCTTGCTTCGGGGATTCGACCCCCGTGTCGCGTTCCGGTTCTCGTTTCTCTTGTCGATTCCGGCCGCGCTGGGTGCAGGGGCGCTCGTCCTGCTCGACACGGGCGTCCCGACCGTCGGGGCGCTCCCGGCCGCGCTCGCGCTCGGAACCAGCGCAGTCGTCGGATACGCCACCATCGACGGCCTCCTCCGACTCGTCCGCCGGGTCGCGTTCTGGCTCGTCTGTCTCGCACTCGGCGCACTGGCCGTCGTCGGGGGCGTGTTCGCCGGTGTGGTGTGACCGGTGGTCGGTGTGGAGGGTCCGAATCGCTGGATATTCGAGTCCTCGGCGTAAAATGCGGCCGATGCAGGATACCTACAAGGAGCTGATGTTCCGCAGTTTCAAGGACGCGATGGACATCGTCGCCGACTACAACGAGTGGGCCGAGGACGCTTTCGACCAGCAGGTGCCGGTTCCGCCCCAGGCCGTCCCACAGATCGCGATGGCACTGTACCAGAGCCGCGTCGCGGAACGGATGGGGAACGCCGACCTCGACTTCCCGGACTTCGACGGCCGGATGTACGAGTAGCCGCGGCAGTCGGCGGGCGACTGATAAAACGCCCGGCAGGCGACCCGCCACAACGTCCGGCAGGCGACCCGCCACAACGCCCGACGCGAGCACTGGCGCGGGAGATGCGCTGTGCGCTATCCGGTCTCTCCCTCGCCGAGCGTCACGTCGTCGAACCGGTCCCGGAGCACCTTCTTGTCGAACTTGCCGGTCGAGGTGCGGGGGATGGCGTCGACGATCTCGTAGCGGTCCGGCAGCCACCAGGCGGGGAACCGCTCGCCGAGGAACGCATCGAGTTCGTCCTCGTCGACCTCGTGGCCCTCTCGGAGGACGATGCAGGCCATCGGCCGCTCTTGCCACTTCTCGTGGTCGACGGCGATGACCGTCGCCTCCGAGACCGCCTCGTGGGCCATCAGTTCGTTCTCCAGTTCCACGCTGGAGATCCACTCGCCGCCGGACTTGATGACGTCCTTCGTCCGGTCGACGATGTCGACGTACCCCTGCTCGTCCATCGTGGCGATGTCGCCGGTCTTCAGCCACCGCCCCGCCTCGTCCTCGACGAACGACGCCTCGTTCGCGTCGGGGCGGTTGTGGTACGAGTCGGTGACCCACGGCCCCCGGACCAGGAGTTCGCCGAAGGCCTCGCCGTCGTGGGTGACCTCCTCGCCGTCGTCGCCGACGATGCGGGTGTCGACCGCCGGGACGGGCATCCCGGCCTTCGCGCGGTACTCGTACTGGGTCTCGGGGTCCGCGTCGGCCAGTTCCTTCCGAAGCGTGGACAGCGTCCCCAGGGGGCTCATCTCCGTCATCCCCCAGCCCTGGATGATGGGGGCGTCGAAGTCCTCGTCGTAGCGCCGGATGAGCGATTCGGGCGGCGCCGATCCGCCGACCGTGAGCCGGTCGATGCTGGAGATGTCGGCCTCGGGGTGCTCGTCGAGGTACTCGGCCATCTCCAGCCAGATGGTGGGGACGGCGGCCGAGAGCGTGACGTCCTCCTCGTCGATGAGTTCGGCGATGGGGCCGGGGTCGGTGTGGACGTTCGGGAGCACCTGCTTTGCCCCGACGAGCGTCGAGGCGTACGGGATGCCCCAGCCGTTGGCGTGGAACATCGGCACCACGGGGAGGACGGTGTCGTCCTGCCCGACGGCGTTGGCGTCGACGTGCCCGCACATCAGCGTGTGGAGGTAGATCCCGCGGTGGGAGTAGGCGACGCCCTTCGGCTTGCCCGTCGTGCCCGAGGTGTAGCACATCCCGCATTCGGTCTCCTCGTCGATGTCAGGCCACTCGTAGTTCGTGGACTGCTCGGCCAGCAGGTCCTCGTAGGCCACGACGGGGTCCAGAGAGGTGTCGGGCACCTCGTCGGCGAGGACGACGTACTGCTCGACGGTCTCGAGTTCGTCGGCGTTCGCCTCGACCTTCTCGACGAACGCCGGGTCCACGAACAGCACCCGGTCCTCGGCGTCGTTGACGATGTACTGGAAGTGCTCGTCGGGCAGCCGCATGTTGCACATGTGGATGGACCGGTTCGTGCAGGGCGGGCCGAAGTAGAGCTCGAGGTGGCGGTGGTTGTTGAGCGCCACCGTGGCCACGCGCTCGCCCTCTCCGACGCCGAGGTCGTCGAGCGCGTTGGCCAGTTGCGCGACGCGGTCGCCCAGGTCGGCGTAGGTGTATCGGTGCTTCGACCCGTCGGGCCGGACGCTGACGATCTCTCGGTCCGGAAACAGCGACGTGGCCCGGTCGAGAACCTTCTCGAGCGTCAGCTGATACTCCATCATGATATGGCGATTGTTGGCACGTCGTCTCTTCGTTCTTTCGCCCCTGCCGCCCGCTGGCACATCGCCCTCAAAGCCGGCGACGTCGACCGTTCCCCGTGGCGGGGCCGTTTCTCGGTTTGGGAAGTCACAATCCCGCCAACGTGACGGGGTAATAAATCGTTATGGTATGTACAGTGCAAGAGGGCGTTGGAATCTTAAGTGTGGGATGCATCCCCATGCGTTGACGTAGTTCACCGGAATCAGGAACGAGGGTCAGCGCATGCCGTGTCCATTTCACAACGACGAGGGGGATGAATCGACAACGGACGAGCGAGGTGACGGAGCTAACTACGACGGACAGTCGACCGACGAAACTAGAGGCGATACTGGGCTCTCTCGCCGCGACCGCGGCGTCGACCGGCGCGACTTCATGAAGTCGGCGCTGGTTATCGGCGGCACCAGCGCTCTCGGTACGGTGACGAGTCTGTACGGGCTGCCGGAGACAGCTGCCGCCGAATCCGGCGAACCGATTTCCGCCGCCGCGCGACGCAACCGCCAGCACGCCTGGGACGCCTACGAGACACTCATCGAGAGCCACCAGCAGACCGTCCCGCCGGCCTACCACCTGCTGTTGCACCTCGACCTCGTCAGTGACGACGAGGAAGATGACGAAGACGAGGAAGACGAGGAAGACGAAGAGGATGAAGAAGACGGGGGGCGAACGCCGACGCCGGAGGAGCGACGGGAGGTCGCTGCTGCTCTCCGCGAGATCGAAGCCAACTACGAGTGGCACAACGACGGCGTCCTGTTCACGATCGGCTACTCGCTCGAATACTTCCGCCGCTACGACGAACCGCTCCCACCGGGAATCGACCCCGAGGTCGAGCCGACGAGCAAACCCGCACTCATCAGCGCCGAGACACTCATCAACGCAGCGGGCGTCACGCTCTCCCGCGAGAATCCCGAAGCCGACGACTACGACGCCGTCCTCCATCTCGCGAGCGACCACGTCCAGAACTTGTTAGCTGTCGAGGCCGCACTGTGGGACGACGATGACGGGACGGTAAGTTTCGACGCGACGTTCGAGGGGATTTTCACCAAACCCGAGGAGTATCCCGCCCGCCGCGTGGGTTTCGCCGGCCACGAACAGCTCGAAAGCGAAGGTGGCGAGGAAGACAAAGAGGGCGTCTATCCGTCGGACATTCCCGAGGCTGCCGAACTCTCGATGGGGTTCAACGACCAGTACCGCAACAGCATCCCCCGGGAGACCGACGCGACGTTGCTGGAAGACCAGCAACTCGTCGAGCCCAAGCCGCCGGGTGTGTTCGCTCAGGGCGCCATCCAGCACGTCTCGAAACTGGACATCAACCTCGCCGAGGACGCCGGCGAGCGTGAGGGGGGCTGGTACGACGACCACGACCTGGACGAGCGTCGCCAGCAGATGTTCAGCCCCGAGCACACCGACGAGAACACGGGCGAGGTCGGCGAGAACCTCGGGAACTCGAGTGCCCCCGGAGACACGCCGATGCGTGACCTCGACAGCGACGAACAGGACGTGGCTGAATTGACTGAGGACCACGCGAACAACGAGGAGGTGAACCGCGTCGGTCACTCCCAGAAGGTAGCGCGGGCCCGGTTCAACCTCCAAGAGCGCCTGACAGACGAGGGGATCGAACGCCTGTCGACTTCAGACGGCGATGACATGGTATTGCCGGCGGACGAAGCCGAGAACACCCCTGGGACTGCCGGGGCTCCCTACGACGACGATACGCTGCCGGGCCACGACGGCCAGCAAGAGGCCGAACAGGTTCTCCTCCGGCGCGACGTCGACACGGTCGACCAGGACAAGCCCGGCAATCATTTCATCGCGCTGATGCGGTTCGCTCCTTACATGGTGTACATGCGGCGGGCGATGAACGAGGTGGACTTCACCACCGCGCAGTTTGGCCTCGACCCCGACAAGGAAGGCTTCAAGCACGACGGGAGTGTGCCTGCTGAGAATAGCGGGATTCTCGACTATCTCA
>JBDGSA010000128.1:0-9203 GCA_042217755.1 Haloglomus sp.
GACGGGCGCTCGCCCGTCTTCCGTCGATTCAGACCTACCAGGACCTCGAACCGCCCGAAAAGGAGTGACACGTAGCGAGCGAAAGCCCACCCTTTCAGGGTTGGGAGGAAGTCACGGCGCGGCGGTCAGCGGGGGCCGGCCGCCGATCAGACGTTCGCCACGTTCGCACAGAAGTTCTCGATCATTCCCTTCCCGGCGTCGGTGAGGATGCTCTCGGGGTGGAACTGCACGCCGATGTGGGGCCGGTCGCGGTGGCGAACGCCCATCACGACACCGCGGTCGTCGGCGGTGTGTGCCGTCTCGACCAGTTCGTCCGGGAGGGCCTCGCGTTCGACGGCCAGCGAGTGGTAGCGGCCGACGGAGAACGGGTCGTCGACCCCCGCGAAGATGCCGTCGCCGTCGTGGTGGATCGACGAGGGCTTCCCGTGGACGACCTCCGGCGCGTGACCGACGGTCGCGCCGTTGGCCGCACACAGCGCCTGGTGGCCGAGACAGACGCCGAGCGCAGGATAGTCGAGTTCGGCGAACACGTCCATCGAGACGCCGGCGTCCTGTGGCGTGCCCGGACCGGGCGAGACGACGATGCCGTCGGGGTCGAGGTCGCGTATCCCCGCCGCGTCGATGGCGTCGTTTCGCCGAACGGTCACGTCGGCGAACTCGCCGACGTACTGGACGAGGTTGTACGCGAAGGAGTCGTAGTTGTCGACGATGAGTATCGTCATACCTCCTCCTCCGTAGTCGGCGATTCGACGGCGAACGAGGCCCGCTCGCCGAGCGATTCGTCGACGGCGTTCACCAGCGCGCGGGCCTTGTCCAGTGTCTCCTGGTACTCCGTTTCGGGAACCGAGTCGTGGACGATTCCGCTGCCGACGCGCAGCCGGTACTCACCCTCGTACCGGACGAGGGTTCGAATGGTGATCGACAGTGTCGCGCGGTCGTCGAAGCCGAAGGCAGCGATGCTACCCGTATACGGCCCGCGACGGGTGTCTTCTACCTCGTCGATGATCTCCATAGTCCGGGGCTTGGGCGCCCCGGTGATGGTGCCCCCCGGGAAGAGGGCAGCGACGGCGTCGGCGATTCCCACGTCGTCGCGGGCGGTCCCCTCGACGAGCGAGACGAGGTGCATCACCTCCGAGTAGCGGTCGACCCGCCGGTACTCCGACACCTCGACGGACCCGTACTGGCTGACCTTCCCGAGGTCGTTCCGCTCGAGGTCGACGAGCATCGCGTGTTCGGCCCGCTCCTTCTCGTCGGTCCGCAGGTCCCGCTCCAGTTCGGCGTCCTCGCGGGGCGTGTCGCCCCGTGGGCGCGTCCCCGCGATGGGTTCCGTCAGGAGTCGGTCTCCGTCCACATCGAGCAGCAGTTCCGGCGACGCGCTGACGAGGTCCACGCCCGGGAACTCGAGCAGCGCGGAGTACGGCGCCGGGTTCACCCGCCGCACGGCGTCGAACGTCTCGACCGGGTGGACCGCCGCGGGCGCGACGAGCCGGTGCGAGACGTTCGTCTGGAAGGTGTCGCCGTCACGGACGTACGACTTGATGGCGCGGACGCGCTCTGCGAAGGCCGCCTCGCCGCACTCGCTCTCGAACTGGATGGCCCGGCCTGCCCCCGGCGGCGACCGCACGCTCGGGTCTCCGTACAGGGCGGCCTCCGCGAGCGCGAGTGCCCGCTTCCGGCCCCGCTCGTAGGCGACCTCCGGGTCCACCTCGACGACCGGACAGGACGTCACCCGGAGCGTCGTTGGGGTGTCGCGCGGCTCCTCCCACGCCGCGACGGTGTCGAACACGCCCAGCTGCAGGCGGGGGAGCCCCTCCGGGACGGTCGTTCCTGGCAGGCCCTCCAGCTCGCGGGCGATGTCGTAGGAGAGCCAGCCGAACGCCCCGCAGGGGTACGGCACGTCGCAGTCGCCGCGGACGAGTCGCTCTCGGGCCAGCAGGGCGTCGATGGCCGCGATGGCGGGGCTCTCGCCGTCGCGGGCCGTCGCCTTCGGGCCGACCTGGACGCGCTCAACCGGGTCGACGCCGAAGTACCCCCACCCGGGCTGGCCGCCGGTCGTCTCGAGGTACATGCCCTCGGTCTCTGTCTCGCGGGCGCGACGGTACGCCTCATACGGGTCTGCGACCTGGACGCGCACCTCGACAGGGACTCGTGCCCCGGTCGGTGCCGCGGCCGCGGTCTCGACGAACGACTCCTCCTCCGTGACGACCGTGATCTCCTTCATCTGATACGCACTCCTCCCGAGGGGCTGTTCTGGACCCTCGCTGTCGTACCTGTTGAGATGGACGGTCCGGCCAAAAGTCTTGCGCGGGGGTGGGCATTCGGTCGACCAGCCCCCAGTTTGGGTGAGAACGACGAACCGTTACCCGCGGTTATTTTAATGGGTGAACTATTCCGTACCGACACCTATGACGCCGGATACGGAGCCTCCACCGGACGTATCCCGTCGGCCCATCGCGGCCGGCGCGCAGTTTACAACTATGACTACGATAATCGACGGCAACGAGATCGCGGACGCGATACGGGACGGCGTCAGATCCTGCGTGAACACCCTCCGCGACGAGGGCGTCACACCGGGACTGGCGACGGTCCTGATGAGCGACGACGGCGCCAGCGAGACCTACGTCTCGATGAAACAGCAGGCTTGCGACGACCTCGGCATCGACGGCTCTCACCACGAACTCGACGCGGACGCTCCGGCGGACGCGCTGTTCGACCGGATCGATCAGCTGAACGAGGACCCGTCGATCCACGGCATTCTCGTCCAGCTGCCCCTTCCAGACCACGTCGAGAAACGGCGAGTGCTCGAGCGCATCGATCCGATGAAGGACGTCGACGGGTTCCATCCCGAGAACGTCGGGCGCCTGGTCGCGGGCAATCCACGGTACAAGCCATGCACTCCCCACGGCGTCCAGAAGATCCTGGCTGCCGAGGACATCGAGACGAGCGGCGCGGAAGCGGTCGTCGTGGGGCGGTCGGACATCGTCGGCAAGCCCATGGCCAATCTGCTCATCCAGTACGGCAGCGGCGGCAACGCCACGACGACGGTGTGTCACTCGGAGACGGCGAATCTCGCGGCTCACACCCGCGAGGCGGACATCTTGATCGCTGCCGCCGGCGTCCCCGAACTGATCGACGGGTCGATGATCGCCCAAGGGGCGACCGTCATCGACGTCGGCGTCAACCGCGTCGAGACCGAGACCGGCTCCGAACTGGTCGGCGACGTCGACTACGAGAGCGCCAAAGAGCAGGCGGGCGCCATCACGCCTGTCCCCGGCGGCGTCGGTCCCCTCACCATCGCGATGCTGATGTACAACACGGTCAAGGCGGCGAGCATCCAGTCCGGCGTGCCCGTCGACCTGCCCTGACGCGCCCCGAACCGCGTTCACCGCGGTCGGAGCGGGGCGGGACGGGGGCCCGGACGCCGTCGTCAGCGGACGTCGACCTCACCGCACTCCGGGCAGCGAACCGACAGTTCGTCCACCGGCCCGGCCGGCTCCTCCACGACGTTGTGCCCGACAGCACACTCGCGGTGCAGGTACACGTCGGGATGGGCGTGGCTGTCCAGGACGATGTGATTTGCCTCGTGAGCGAACACCAGTCCGTGGCAGTAGTAGCACTCGCCAGTCATGTGCCGGAACTCACCGGCACTCGTCAAATAACTGTTCCCCACTCCTCAAAAGCGGACGTTCGGGCGCCCTACGGGCGATGTTCATCCGATCGAACGGCGAGAACTGACGGTGAGAGTGAACCGACGTGGCGCGCTCGACGCGAGGAGTGGGACCTCCGCTACGTGACGGCGCGCTGGCAAAGCACGCCGAGAGGCTGGTACGTCGCAACCTCGTGCGGGCGACCAGACCGGACGGGACTGTGGCCGCGGGTTTCGATTCAGCCGTTCGCCGCCAGTCTGCGATTTACCGCTGATCGATCCTCGATTCACCAGAAATCTGACTAATATTCGCAATCAGCTCCTAGTTACACAGTGCTGGATTCCGATTTCGATGCCGATTGGCCGGAGTTCTCGCTCGTCGGAGCGGTGCCCTCCAGCCGACGGCTCAGCAGATGTACACCCCCAACTGGCCAGGCTCAGGCACGGCTCGGCAACTCACCGGCCGAACGCGACACCGGTCTCGTTGCGTTCGTGACACCCGCGTCGGGGACGCCCCGCGACCCGGTCGGTGTCAGTTTCGCGCTTGCGACACAGAACTCGACCTGACAGATATACTGACTGTTCTGTCGCCCGACGCTCGGCGTCGAATCGGCGCCGGACCCACGCTGGCTCCTGGTAGGACTCCGGTCGGCCGACGCACCGGTGAGCTGTCACACGAAACCGTGCGAGTCGGACGGTCGCGTCTCCGCCGCGCGGCGTCCGGAGTCTGTGTCCACGGCCGCTGTTCGCCGCCGTGTACCCCTCACCGAAGCCCACGAGAAGACTGGGGCTGTCGGGGCCTGCCCAGCGATTCCGGCCAGATGTCTGTAACAGTGGTAAGTATGTTATCTACCAACACTGTTCCGGGCCGACCACCTGACTACCGAGCAGTGATCACTCGCGGCTACGTCGCCGCCGCATACGGTGACTCGGTCGCACGTCGCGACGAGGATCCGCGAGGCGACGCTCCCCAGTCCCGATCTCCTCGTCAGCCGCTGCTCCGTTCCTGATGCGGGCCCCCGTCAATTCCGCGTCAGAGGGCTACGAGACCGAGTATTGCGACTGTGCAACAGCTATCAGAAATAGCTGCTCATAATCTCGATAATCGGGCAGGATCAGAACTAATCGCGGTCAGCACTCGCCGGGTGACTCGAACTATCGGGTCGAAGCGTTGATTGCAGCTATCGCCCCGTTCGACCCAGTCCGCGCTGGCGAAGACGCCGGCGACGTGGCGAGGGAGGGGTCGGCACGGCGCTGGCGGCCCATGCCAACCGCCGCCTGGGAATAGGGCTCTAAATCAACCAAAATTGAATAATTTTCAAATTTTTACAAATTTGCAGAAGTGGCTGTTCCACGGCGTCGCCGGTGATATGCGCTTCGAACCGCGAGATCACGTGCTCCCCCGGCCCCGGTTATGGTGCCCGGCGAGCACCTGATCGCGCTTCCCAGTAGTTTGCTAGCTTGCCACACGCTCCGACGAAGCCGCGCAGTATGAGGTTCGGAACGTCGATATTCTGCTCGAACGGACTACCGCGGGGTCCATCTTCCGGCACGTTCCCGGTGTTCCTGGCGTTCCGCGCTGCTCCCCGCTCGTTCGTCGCTGTCGGTCTCGGCGACCGAGCGGCGCGGATTCTGATATCGCAGTCCTGCTTCTTTCAGTAATCGTCGACAGCTCGGGAGTGAGTACTCAACATCATATGTTTCTTCGAGATATTGTTGAACGAGTGTCGGAGTCCACGCCGGTGCATCGATCCCGACCTCTTCCGGCGGTTCGTGGACTGTCTCTTCGAACTCTCGTTGTTGTGTTTCCGAGAGCTTCCGCGTTCTTCCAGTTCGCTTAGCATCAGTAACGGCTTCCTCGAGCGGCGCATCGGTGTCAAGTCGCGTGAGCCAGTTGTAGATCGTCCGTCGTCCCGTGTCGTGCCACTCGGCGAGTTCGGTCTGCGTGACACCATTCTTGTGCGCGATTGCCGCTAGCAACCGTTGTGTCGGCTTCTTTCCCTCGACGCTCTCGAGTGCGTCGTGGAGGTCTTCGACGGAGATCTCGTCGAGATGGTCCATCGAGAGATTCGATATAATCTGGGCAGAAAGTTCTGACGGTCGCCGCGGATTGTCGTCGAGACTTCGCGACTCTATCGTCGTCTTCGCGGCGTCGGTGCGGTATCCGCCGCGTCGCGTTCGCGAGGCGGCCGCCTTCCAGCCGGGCGACGCTCGTCTCGCGGCTGAAATGAAACGCCGGCAGAGAGTTCGCCGGCGGGTGGACAGTGGAGGCCGGCGCGTGAGCGCCGGCACGTAGACCTCGGAGTCGGGTGCCGACGTCGGACCGTCGGCGGATGGACGGGCACACATCGCGGCTGTCAGCCCGTCACAGAGGTAGAGTGGCCGAGCTCGGATGTGCTACAGAGTGGCGTTACACACCGAGCAGCGGCTCTCCTGGGCCTCGTGATCCCAGACCAGCGAACCCTCGTTGCATTCGTAACACGGCGCGTAACTCGCCGACGGGCCGGACGGGGGAAGTGATGTGGACATCGCATTCGATGAACACCGAGCGAGAGAGATAAAGTTTGGGCATAATGGTGTTAATATGCTCTAGAAGTATTTGTACGATTTGAAAGATGAGAATTAAGTAAAATATAGAATATTATAATCCGAGATGGGTTGACGATCGTCTGATTCAGAGTCGCACACGCGGGCGGGACCTGAGGACTCGCGGAATCCACGTTCGGAACTGGACGATCCGGTGCGGTCGACTGAGACGAGCCGTGCACTCGGAACTGGACGGGCGTTCGGCGTGACTGGAACCTGCGGGTGGCGGGGCCGCCCTGCTCGGTCGGGACCGGCAGTCGTATCATCTCTCCGCGGGAAGCACCGCTCATGCTCGAACCGGGCGACCCGGCACCCGAAATCAGCGCGCCCAACCAGCACGGCCAGACTGTCAGTCCCGACTACGAGGGCGTGACGGTCGTCTACTTCTACCCGGAGGACGAGACGCCCGGCTGCACGGTCGAAGCACAGCAGTTCCAGACAGAGGCCGAGAGCTACGCCGACGCCGGCGTCACCGTCTACGGCGTCTCGACCGACGACGTCGAGAGCCACGCCGGCTTCGCCGAAGACGAGGGCATCGAGTTCGACCTGCTGGCCGACCCCGACGGAGCGGTCTGCGAGGCGTTCGGCGTGCCGCTGGTGACGGGCCGCGCGAAGCGGACCACCTTCGTCGTCGTCGACGGCACCGTCGAACGCGTCTACGAGAGCGTCGACCCCGACGGACACGCTCGCGACCTGCTGCTCGATCTGCTGGACGACGGCGCGGTCTCGCTCTGACGCCTCCTCCGCTGACGGTCGCGGCCCCGACGGCCGAGTGGCCCGGCGCTATGAGCGTGAGGACCGGGTGCCGTCTCCGACTGCGGAGTGTGAGCTACGGTCACGCGGATGAGACGGGTATTTAGGGCCGGCCGTACCCAGACACGGGTATGAGCTACGACCCCGCCGACATCGAGGCCCGGTGGCGCGAGCGGTGGCGCCAGGAGGGCCGCTACGAGGCCGACCCCGACGAGGACGGGGACGCGACGTTCATCACCGTCCCGTATCCGTACCCGTCGGGCGGGATGCACGTCGGACACGCGCGCACGTACACAGTTCCGGACGTGTACGCCCGCTACCGCCGGCTGCAGGGCGACAACGTCCTCTTTCCCATCGCGTGGCACGTCACCGGGACGCCCATCATCGGCGCCGTCGAGCGCCTGAAGAAGGGCGAGGAAGAGCAACTGTCGGTCCTGCGAGACACGTACAACGTCCCCGAGGACACCCTGCAGGACCTGGAGACGCCGATGGGGTACGCCCGCTACTTCATCGAGGAGCATTACAAGCAGGGGATGCGCCAGCTGGGTCTGTCGGTCGACTGGCGCCGGGAGTTCACCACCAACGACGAGCGCTACTCGAAGTTCATCACCTGGCAGTATCGCACCCTGAAGGAGCGCGGCCTGCTGGAGAAGGGCCTCCACCCGGTCAAGTACTGCACCAACGAGAACAACCCGGTTACCACGCACGACCTGCTGGAGGGCGAGGAGGCCGAGTTCCAGGAGTACACCCTGGTCCGGTTCCGCTCCGGCGACACCGTCCTGCCGATGGCGACGCTGCGCCCGGAGACGGTGCGGGGGGTCACGAACGCCTTCGTCGACCCCGACGGCGACTACGTCCGTGCCGAGGTCGACGGCGAGGAGTGGGTCGTCTCCCGCGAGGCGATCGAGAAGCTCCGTCTACAGGACCACGACGTCGACGTGCTCGCGGAACTGTCCGGCTCTGCGCTGGTCGGCGAGCGCGTCACCAACCCCATCACCGACGACGAGGTGCTCATCCTGCCAGCCGCGTTCGTCGACACGGACAACGCGACCGGCGTCGTGATGTCCGTTCCGGCCCACTCGCCGGACGACTACGTCGCCTTACAGGAGGCCAGAGAGCGGGCCGACGAGATGGCCCAGTACGGCATCGACCCCGACGAGGTCCGGGCCATCGAGCCCGTCCCGATCCTGACCATCGAGGGGTACGGCGAGATTCCGGCCCGCGACGCCGTCGAGGAGTACGGTGTGACGAGCCAGAACGACCCGGCGCTGGAGGAGGCCACCCAGGAGCTGTACAACCGGGAGTTCCACCAGGGCCGGCTCATCGACGCGTACGGCGAGTACGCCGGCGAAACCGTCGAGGACGTCCGCGAGCAGTTCCGCGACGACTACCGCGAGCGGGGCGCCTTTGGCTCGATGCAGGAGTTCACCGAAGAGGTCGTCTGTCGCTGTGGCGGCGATGTCGAGGTCGCGAAACAGGAGACCTGGTTCCTGCGATACAACGACGAGGACTGGAAGGCGAAGACGAAGCAGGCCATCGAGGACCTGGACGCCATCCCCGAGAACACGCGCGAGCAGTACACCCACACCGTCGACTGGCTGAACGAGTGGCCCTGCATCCGCAACTACGGGCTGGGCACGCGTCTACCGTGGGACGAGGACTTCGTCATCGAGCCGCTGTCGGACTCGACCATCTACATGGCCTACTACACCATCGCCCACCGGATCCAGGACGTCCCGCCCGAGGATCTGACGGTCGAGTTCTTCGATACGCTGTTCTACGGGCCGGAGGCGGTCGAGGACAGCGAGGCGCCACGCGCCTCGGACGCGAGCGGCGACGAGCCGCGAGCGCCCGACGAACGCGCCCTGGACCTGCGCGAGGAGTGGGACCACTGGTACCCGGTCGACTACCGCGTCTCCGCGAACGACCTCATCTCGAACCACCTCACCTTCTACCTCTATCACCACGCGGAGCTGTTCGACGAGCGCAACTGGCCCCAGGGCATCACCATCATGGGGATGGGTCTGCTGGAGGGTCAGAAGATGTCCTCCTCGAAGGGCCACGTCGTCCTGCCGGGCGAGGCTATCGACGAGTACGGTGCCGACACCGTCCGCTTTTTCCTGCTGAACTCCGCCGAGCCCTGGCAGGACTACGACTGGCGCGACGAGGCCGTCTCGTCGGCCCACGGGCAACTGCGCCGGTTCTACAACCGCGCGAC
>JBDGSA010000096.1:0-9197 GCA_042217755.1 Haloglomus sp.
TCGAAGTCGAGGACGCGGAACTGGGTTGTGTCGCTCATTACAGTTTGAGGTAGTGTCCGTACCCCAATAAGTATTTTTTAGATGATATGTTTGAGTACGGATATAGGTGATTGGAACAGTCAAACGGGTCGTCTAGGGCTTTCGGTATCGCGAATCCAGCGACCTGAGTTCTAAGCAGCGTCCCGCTAGCTTTTCCCGCCTGCTCACGCTCAGTTCTCGTATGAGTAGTTCCGGCCCCGACCACCGGCTTGAGGACATCGCGGTGCGAGACACACGGGTCTCGGACGCCATCGACGAACCGATGCGGGCGATGATTCTGGATATTCTCTCTGAGGAGGCGCTGACCGCAACCGAGGTCCACGACCGTCTCGAGGACCGCGGCGTCGACCGCACGGAGAACACGGTCCGCCATCACATCAACGAGTTACGAGATGCCGGTCTTGTCGACGTCGTCCGCTTCGAGGAGGGGCGCGGGGGGACGACGAAGTACTACCACGCGAATACGATCGTCCTCTCGTACTCACTCCCGGAGTCAGCCGATGACGATGTCGAGGAGATGATCGAAGCCGTTCAGCCCCAGATTGGGGACGCACTCGATACGCTCACAGAAGACCACGACGACGTGATAGCGGAGATCGTCGCAGATATGCAACCGTGCGAGCACTGTCAGACCCAGAAGTACGAGACCTACGTGCTCCTGACTGTCCTCCGGCGGGCGTTCGTTCGTGCGCACCGAGATTGTTGAGTCTGCGCTCTGTGACGCTGTCAAGGCCTCACGTCACCGGATCCAGTTATCCGGCGATACCCCTCGTACGCAGCTGGCAATCCGAGGGGAAGTGCGAAGAGCCCGACCCTGAGCAGAACGTATCCGGCTCCGTGCCGGCGTCGCACAGCTATGACTGTCACGACGACGCCAACGAACGCGATCAGTTTTTGCGTGAGGATCTGGATAAGGCCGGTCCTTGACCTCCTCCCATCCCTGAAGGGGGGGCTTCCGCTCGCTACGTGTCACTCCTCCAGCCGCCGAGGTCGAAGACGGCCTGCACGGTCTCGTCCAGACTCGTCTCGCTCCCCGAGCCCTTCGCCTCGATGGCCGTCTCCTCGCAGAGCCGGTCCAGCACGTCGCGCGAGCGCTCGACCACCGGCGCGGGGACGCCCGCAAGGTCTGCGACGTGGACGCCGTACGAGCGGTCGGTCGCGCCCTCGCGCACCGTCCGCAGGAGCGGTAACAGGTCTACGTGGTTGATTCGCCCCGTAGCTCCTCGACCAGCCCGGTGACGGCCTCCTCGACGACCGCCTCGTCGAGACGCCCCTGCCAGGCGTCGATGTCCTCGCTGTCCAGCGATTGCACCCCCCAGGGGACGATTCGGCTCTCCCGTGGAGTCCCACCGCGGAGCCAGCTCTCCTCGGGAATCTCGACGAGTCCGTCCATCCACGATTTCGTGGTGAGCGTCAGCGCGATGTACTGGTCGCCGTGGAACGGCCGCCCCTCGTGGTTCGAGAGTACCAGCCACGGACGCGCGGCCTCGTCGCCCTTGAACGGGTCCGCCCCGAAGACGACATCGCCCCGTTCGAAGACGGGCGTTTCGTCGCTCACGACTCCTCCTCGAGACTCGGATGGGGGTCTTCGGGCGCGTGTTCGCGCCATGCATCCCGATCCTCCTCGCCGAGCTGGTCGTTGAACAGCGCCGTCGCCCGCTCGTATCCACTGTACCCCTCCAGACGCCCCTCGTCGGTCGTGACTGCCCAGTAGGTTCCCTTGTGCTCGACGAGGTCGCGGTCCTTCAGCCGCGAGAGCGCGGTGCTGACAGCCCCTTCGTCGGCCTCGATTCGGGAGGCAATCTCACGGGCCTTGAACGCCTGCTTCTCGTGTGTCGCCAGGAATCCCAGGACCTGATCAGGGACGGAGAGCCCCTCGAGTTCGGCCTCCTCCGCGTTCTCGAACGTCTCCCTGTCGATGGACATGTCCGAGGATAGGGCGCCTGTTGAAAAAAGTGTTAGTGATGAAAGGTATGATATTGCTGTAACTCGAAACGATTCCTCGGGCTGGGGATATCGCGATACCCGGCACAACCGTCACTCCTCCAGCCGCCGATCTCTCCTGCACCCGCGAGAGCAGGTCCACCGGCGGCGTATCCGCCACGTCGATATCCTCCAGTTCCGACAGCACGGATTCGGTCGTCGGGTCCAGCGCCTCCGGGTCGCTTCCCCCATCCGCAGTCGTCTCGTTCGTGAACTCCCCGCCGCCGAGGTCGAAGACGGCCTGCACGGTCTCGTCCAGACTCGTCTCGCTCCCCGAGCCCTTCGCCTCGATGGCCGTCTCCTCGCAGAGCCGGTCCAGCACGTCGCGCGAGCGCTCGACCACCGGCGCGGGGACGCCCGCGAGGTTCGCCACGTGGACGCCGTACGAGCGGTCGGTCGCGCCCTCGCGCACGGTGCGGAGGAAGGGCATATCGTATCCGAGAAGACATGAATATATTCCCAAGGAAATTATTTGTTGCCTCAGCGCATAGACTCCGGTATGACCACCGAAGCCTGGGACGACATCAACGACCACGTCAGGGCGGAGTGGAAAGCCGACACCACCCCGTTCGAGCGGGTGTACGAGGTCGTTGAACAGACCCACGAGGGACAGTCGGCGGCTGAAATCGCCGAGCGGGCACTCGTGAGCGAGCCGACAGCGCGTCGCCACTGCAAGGCGCTCGTGAACACCGGCTTCGCTGAGACGGAATCCGACGGGCGAACCACCCTCTACCGGCGAAACAGTGACCGCGTGCTCATGTCCCGGATCCGCGAACTCCGTGCGGAAGCCGATCGCGACGAGTTGCTCGACGGAATCAGGCGGATGAAGGCGGAGATCCGTCGCTACGAGGACCGCTACGATGTCGTCTCGCCCGAGGAACTCGCGCAGCAACTCGACGCCGACGAAACGGAGGGGTGGGACGATCTCAGCGCGTGGAAGACCACGCGACAGAACCTCGCCGTCGCACAGGCAGCCCTCGCCTACGACGAGGCCAGCCACCAGCTCACCGCATGAGCGGTGACGACCGGGCGGGCGAATTCGGCCCGATATATCTCCCCGCACTCCAGCGGATTCAGACTCTCTGGCTCAATCTCGAACCGCTGGTCGAGACGACGGCGTACGACGACCCCGTCTCGCCGACCGAACTTCACGTTGAGCTCGGGGACGGTCTCGGCACCGCCGACGCTGCCCGGTTCGATATCCAGTGGAGCGAGCGGGAGATGTACTCCGTCCACTACATCGACGCCGTCGACGTGAACTGGCGATTCGATCGCCATCCCAACACCCACTCGCCCGAGAGCCACTTCCATCCACCACCCGATGCGTCGACGGCTGCCGCCGAACCCTCCTGTATCGAGGTGACCGAAGTGTCGCTCGTGACGCGAGCGGTCCATGCGATGTGGCGAGCGGCGTACGACCAGGGCGACCTGAGCCGGCTGAACGGCCTCTCGAATCCCCCGTGACGGCTGTCGGGAGGAAATATCCTGAACCCATCTCGAGGGGGTCGTGGTCACTCTTCCAGCCGCCGCTGCCACTCCTGCACCTGTGACAGCAACTCCACGGGTGACGTATCCTCAACGTCGACGCCACGCAGTTCCTCCAGCACGGATTCGGTGACGGGGTCGACCGTCTCCCCCTCGCCACCGTCGGCGGAAGCCTGGCCCCGGAGCTGTCCGGACCCGAGGTCGAAGACGACCTGTTTCGATTCGCCGGTCACCTCGTCCTCGCTTCCGCGCACGTCGATTGCCTCCTCGTCACGCAGGCGCTGGAGGACCTCGCGAGAGCGCTCGACGACTGGATTGGGAACACCCGCGAGCTCCGCGACGTGGATCCCATACGAGCGGTCGGCGGCACCGTCACGAACCGTCCGAAGGAAGGTCACGTCGCCGTCCTGCTCGTCAGCCGCGACGTGGACGTTCTCCACCGTGTCGATGTGGTCGGCCAGCATCGTCAACTCGTGGTAGTGGGTCGCGAACAGCACCTTCGGTGACGGAGCGGTAGCCTGTGCCGAAGACAGCCACTCCGTCGCGGCCCACGCGATGCTGATGCCGTCGTACGTCGCCGTCCCGCGCCCCACCTCGTCGAGGATGACGAGCGAGTCCTCCGTGGCGTTGTGCAGAATATTGGACAGCTCCTGCATCTCGACCATGAACGTCGAGCGGCCCTGGGCGAGCTCGTCGAGTGCACCGACGCGCGTGTAGACCCCATCCACGAGTCCCACCCGCGCCTCCCGCGCCGGGACGAACGACCCGACCTGCGCGAGCAGCGTCACCAGCGCGGCCTGGCGCATGTACGTGGACTTCCCGCTCATGTTCGGGCCCGTGACGAGGAGGAACCGCCGGTCGCGGTCCAGGCGCAGGTCGTTCGGGACGAACTCGACGGACTGCTCGACGACCGGGTGCCGGGCGGCATCCAGGTCGAGCACGTCCTCGTCGGTGAGCTCGGGCCGGGTCCAGTCGTTTCGGACGGCGTGCTCGGCCAGCGCACAGAGCGTGTCGAGTTCCGCGAACGCGCGGCCGACGGCCTGCAGGAGGTCGGCGCGGTCGCCGACCCACGCGCGCAGGTCGCGGAAGACGTCGGCCTCCAGATCGCCGCGCTGCTCCTCGAGGCGCATGATCTCGCGCTCGCGCTCCTCGAGTTCCTCGGTGACGAACCGTTCGGAGTTCTTCAGCGTCTTGATCGCCTCGTAGTGGTCGGGAACCTGGTCGCTCTCGCTCTTGCCCACCTGGATGTAGTAGCCGTCAGTCTTGTTCCGGCCGACCGAGACGTGGGTCAGGCCGTGCTCGCGCTTCTCGCGGTCGGCGAGCGAGTCGAGCCACTCCGCGGCCTCGTCGTGGCGCTCGACTAACTCGGCGAGTTCCTCGTCGTACTCGGGGCGGATGAGACCGCCCGCGGTCAGAGACTTGGGAGGGTCGTCAGTCAGCGCCACAGCCAGTTCCTCGTGGACCCCCCGGACGCCCTCTCGGTCGAGGTCGACGAACAGGTCGGCCACGGGCGAGTCCGCCAGTCGGGGCGAGGACTCGACGACCTCGACGAGCTCCGGAAGCACCGCGAGCGTCTCGCGCACCCGCAGCAGGGCGTCCGGGCCCGCACTTCCGGAGGCCGCGCGCGACGCAAGGCGTTCGAGGTCGTAGGTCCCGTCGAGCGCCTCGCGCAGCGCGTCGCGGGCCATCGCGTCGGCGGCGAGCGCCGCGACGGCCCCCTGCCGGCGCTCGAGTTCCGCCCGGTCGCGCTGTGGGCGACCAAGCCACTCCTTCAGCAGGCGCCCGCCCGCGCTCGTCTCGGTGTGGTCGAGGACGTCGAACAGCGACCGACCGTTGCCGGTCATCGGCTCGGTCAACTCGAGGTTGCGCTGGGTGGTGGCGTCGAGGGCGACGTGGTCGTCGGGGGTGTACGCGCGCAGTCGCGACACGGACGCGAGCGCGCCGGCGCCCGTCTCCGCGACGTACGCGAGCGCGGCGCCCGCGGCCCGCACCGCCGGCTCGGAATCGAGGCCGACGCTCTCGGCCGCGGCGTCGCCGAACTGCTCCCGGAGGGTGTGTTTCGCGTGGCCGGGCGCGAACGCCTCGGCGTCGTGGAGTGTCAGCCGCGCCTCGGACCGCTCGCGCAACCGGTCGAGGAGCGCGTCGTCGTTGCGCGCCTCGGGGCCGGGGAGAATCTCGGTCGGGGCAAAGCGGTAGCACTCCGTCAGCGTGCGCGATTCGGCGTCGGGCCCGGAGACGGCGGTCGCGTGGAACCGCCCCGTCGTCACGTCGAGGAAGGCGAGGCCGACGGTCGGCTCCGACCCCCTCTCGCCCCGGACGAGCGTCGCGAGGTACTGCGCGTCGTCGTCTGTCGGGTCGAGCAGCGTCCCCGGGGTCACGACGCGGTCGACCCGGCGCTCGTGACCGTCGTCGACCTCGTGCTGGTCGGCCACGGCGACGCGGTAGCCGCGCTCGACCAGCGCCTTCAGGTACGGCGCGAGGTCGTCGACGGGCACGCCGGCCATCGCGTAGGACTCGCCGCCCGAGGACCGCTGGGACACCTTCAGGTCGAGTTCCTCGCCGACGAGTTCGGCGTCCTCGCCGAAAAATTCGTAGAAGTCCCCCATCTGCATCGCCAGCACGTCGGCCTCGGCCTCCCGCCGGAGTGCGACGTACTCGCCGACGATGCCCGACGCTTCCGTCGGCTCCCCGGTGCCGAACCAGTCGCGGTCCGGGTCGTCGGGCGAATCGGTCATGCCAGCAGGGTGGTGGGGGCGAGGGCAAAAGCGGTCGGGTTCCGGGGCGGAACTGAAGCAGTGGCCCCGAACGCTCTTGTTGCCCGGTTCGTAATACATTCGTATGTCAGATACGGATACATCCGACGGCAGTCCGGAGAAAACGAACATCAACATCCGAATCACGGAGACATTCCTCGAGGACATCGACGCGACGTGGCGAGAGGAGGGCTACAACAGCCGGAGCGAGTTCATCCGTGACGCCCTCCGGGACGCCGTGCGGCATCCGGGCCTGACCCGGGAGAGCTGGAAGGAGATCGCTGCTGTCGAGCACGCACGGCGAACGGGCGAGAGCGAGGCGTTCTCTCGCGAGGAGATCCTCGACGAGAATGAGTGACGACGGCTGGACCTGGCGGTTCCGAGCACCGGCAAAGAGAACGTATGACGACCTCGACCCGCACGCGCAAGACCGAATCACGGACAAGCTCGACGAGATCGTGAACGACCAGTGGCGAGAGCCCGCCGACGAGCGCGCTACCGCGACCGCCAGATGGCCGTCACTACCAGGTCGTCCACTTCCACGGTCTCGAAGGCGTATCCTCGCTCCTCGAGTTTCGGGTAGAGGTACTGCGGCGCGCGGTCGTTGAACTGTATCAGTACCGTCTCGTCGGGCAGGTCGGCCAGTAACTCGAGTGTCTGCTTCAGCGGCGCCGGCGGCCCGTCCTCGACGACGTCGAGGCGCTCGCGCGGCCGGTCGGTCGGTGCCTCCGCGAACTCCGGTGCTGTTCTCGGCTGGGACATACCCGGACGGACGCTTCCCGCTCCCCTCGCGGTTCCCCCGAACACGTTCGGGAGCGAAGCGCGGGGCGACGGGAGAACAGCCCCCGCGGCCCGACCGTCGCGCCCGTGTCTACCGCTCGTCGACCGGCGTCCAGGTGCGGTCGCGGTCGCCAACGTAGTGCCCGCGCGGACGGACGAGGCGGTTGTCGTCGAGCTGCTCGAGGGCGTGCGCCGTCCAGCCGCCGACGCGAGAGACGCCGAACGTCGCCGTGAACAGCTCCTGTGGGATGCCGACGCCGTGGAGCAGCGCGGCGGTGTAGAACTCGACGTTCGTCTCCAGCCGGCGGTCGGGCTTGTGCTCGGCCAGCAGGTCGACCGCGATGTCCTCGAACTCGCGGACGGTCTCGAAGAAGTCCTCGTCGCCCGCCTCGCGGTAGAAGCGCTCCGCGGCGTCCGAGAGGACCGCCGCCCGCGGGTCCCGGACGCGGTAGACCCGGTGGCCAAAGCCCATCAGGCGCTCGCCGGCGTCCAGTTTGCGCCGGACGTGCTTCTCGGGGTCGCCGGCGTCGTGGACCTCGCGGAGCATCTTCAGCACGGGCCCGGGGGCGCCGCCGTGGAGCGGCCCCTTCAGCGAGCCGACGGCCGCGGTCGCCGCCGAGACGAGGTCCGACTCGGTCGAGACGACCGCGCGAGCGGTGAAGGTCGAGGCGTTCAGCCCGTGGTCGACGACGGTGTTCAGGTACGTCTCCAGCCCCCGGACCGCGGCCGCGTCCGGGCGCTCCCCGGTCAGCATGTACAGGTAGTTGGCAGCGTGGCCGAGGTCGGGGTCGGGTGCCACGGGCGCGTTCCCCTCCCGGTAGCGCCAGTAGGTCGCGACGATGGTCGGGAACGCGGCGACGAGGCGGCGAGCGTCCTCGGCCGGGTCCGCCTCGCCCTGCCCCAGGTTGGCGGCCGCGGCGCCCATCCGGAGCGCGTCCATCGCGGGGCGCTCCTCGGCGGCGGCCCGCCGGAGGACCGCCCGCACCTCGTCGCCGATCTCACGGCGGCCGGCGAGGTCGGCGCGGAACGCCTCGAGTTCGTCGCGCGTCGGAAGTCGGTCCTCGAACAGGAGGAAGACGCTCTCCTCGTAGCTGGCGTTGGCGGCCAGTTCCGCGAGCGGGAACCCGCCGATGACCAGTTCGCCGGCCTCGCCGTCGATGTAGCTCAGCCGCGTCTTCGCGACGGTGACACCCTCGAGACCCCGATTCAGGTCGTCGCTCATGGCGGCCGGTGGTCCGGCCCGGCTATATAACGTACGAATGCGGCTGTTCGCGAGACCCCCGACGCGCGTTCCCGCGCGGCGTCCGGTCGACCAGCGAATACACCCCACGGAGACGACACCACGACCACACCACGGAGACGACACTACGACGACGTCACAGGCACGACGCCGCGAGCGTCGCCGCCCGGACTACTCGACCACGTACGACTGGTACTCCCCCCGCGTCCGGGTGTCCACGAACCGGTGGCGCTCGCCGGCGCCCGCGTCGCCCATCGCCGATGGGTCCGGCCCGCCCGACTCGTACACCTCGTTGGCGCCCCGGAGGTCGTGTTCGGCGAGTCGCTCGCGGACCGCGTCGGGCAACTCTGCACCCGATTCGACCGTCACGACCAGCACCCGGTCGGTGAAGCTCTTCGCCAGCCACGCGTCCGCGACTGCTGAATCCTCGGCCACGTCCGCGGCCAGTTCGCGCAGTTCGGCCTCGCGGTCGCTCGTCGCGGTCATCATCCGATGCGTCGCGGGGCACCGGCGAAGGCGTGACCCC
The DNA here is from genome assembly GCA_042217755.1 of Haloglomus sp. Taxonomy (GTDB): domain Archaea; phylum Halobacteriota; class Halobacteria; order Halobacteriales; family Haloarculaceae; genus Haloglomus. The sequence goes on from JBDGSA010000096.1 coordinate 8,807, forward strand.
GAAGGTGTTCGGGGGACGCCGATGGAACAGGATGATTCTGTTGGAACCCTCGACCGATGACAGGGTTCAGCGGTCCTGCTGCATACAGGGCGCGTATCTCGCACGAAGTCATAGTTTTTGCAAGCTGAAACCCCTTGGTTCGATATGAGCGACGAGAGATTTATTCTGCTAATTTCACTGATGGTCGGTTTGGGGCTACTGCTCGTATTGATACGCTCGCATATCGGTAAACCAGTACAATCTGTCTTGACTGTTTTGCCGGTTGCCGATTCAGGTGGAGGCGCGTCTGGAGGCGGTCGCACCGAGATCTGGATTGGCGGGTGTGAACGGTCGGTACTACCGAACGATGTCCACGTCCATCAGCTGGTGAATCGGCTGTTTGTCAAAATCG
>JBDGSA010000035.1:0-9178 GCA_042217755.1 Haloglomus sp.
TTCTTACAAGCCTAGGCCGGGATTTGAACCCGGGCTCTCGTCCTTACCAAGGACGCGCTTTACCGCTAAGCTACCCAGGCGCCGCCTGTCGGTAGCCCGGTACGCCTGTTAGGCGTTTCGTTTCCGCCCGTCCGACTGGCGGAGTGACGCGGCGAGAATCCACCGTGACAGGGCTCAACGCTCGCTTCGTTCGACGGGCCGTCCCTCACTGTCGGAGAGGTGGCACAGGTCGTCTCGGAGCGACTCGGCGGCGAGGTCCGAGACCGGGGGGAAGGCCGGCGGGACGTCGTCCTCGACGAGGTCCTCGACCAGCCAGTCGCGGTCGGCGGGGGCGTCGCCGCCAGCAGCCGTGATGCCGGCGACCAGCGCGAGGTCGAGCACGTCCCGTTCGAGGTTCCGGTCGTAGGAAGGGTCGCCGTCCTCGCGGCGGTGAGTCTGGTCGCGGCCGAACGCGCGGACGACGGCGACCGCGCGGTCGGCGGCCTCGGTTCGGGCGAGCAGGTAAAAGCCCCGCGCGACCAGCACGTCGGCCGCGAGGATTCCCATGTCGCCGCGGTCGCGGTCGCCGGCGCCGGCGGCGGCGGTCCAGGGATCCTCGTGGGCCAGTTCGCGGGTGAGGCGGAGTCCGTCGTAGATGAGCTGGACGCCGGCCGCCCGTTCGAGGAGTCCGTCGGCGCCGTCGAAGGCCGCGGGACCGTCGGACGGCGCCGTCGCGGCCAGGAGCGTGAGCACTCCGGGCACCATCGAGCCGTCCGCGAGACGGGATTCGATGTCCGACCGGAGGGCGTCGGGCACGACGTCGCCGACGGCCTCGGTCGCGGCCCGACGGACCGCGGCGGCTTCCTCCATCGCCCGTGAGTACGCCGACGGAGGGCAAAGGCCTTTGGAAACCACCACCTTCCCCGGACGATGAGCGACCCCGTCCGCGTCCGCGACGACGGCGACGTCCGTGTCGTCACGCTCGACCGGCCGGACCAGCGCAACGCGCTCACGGGCGAGGCGCTGGACGACATCCGCGAGGCGGTCCGGAACCCGCCGCCCGTCGTCCACATTCGCGGCGCGGGGTCGGCCTTCTCCGCCGGCGCCGACCTCGGCGAAGTCCGGCAGGTCGCGACGACGGTCGACGAGGCCGCGGGCGACGACCCGATGGACCCCGAGGCGGTCCGCGACGTGGTCGGCCCGTTCGTCCGGGAGGGACAGCGGACCACGCGGGCGGTCGCCGAGAGCGACGCCGTCGTCGTCGCGGGCGTGAACGGCGCGGCGCGCGGCGGCGGCGTCGAACTCGCGCTGGCCTGTGACATCCGCGTCGCGACGCCGGACGCGACGTTCGCCGAACCCGGCGTCACGTTCGGCCTGTTCGGCGCCTGGGGCGGGACCGCCCGCCTCGCCGACATCGTGGGGCAGGGCGACGCGCTGGACCTCTCGGTGTCGGGACGGGTGGTCGATGCCGACGAAGCGCTGCGGATGGGGCTGGTCCAGCGCGTCGTCGACGACCCGCTCGCGGTGAGCGAGTCGCTGGCGGGAAACGACCCGCTCGCGATGCGCCTCGTCAAACAGCGGGTCCGGGACGAGCGACCCCTCGAGGTGCAGGAGGAACGCGAGTCGCGTGCGTTCGCGGAGCTGATTGCCGAGCACGCCGCGGACCTGGCCGATAAGTGAATTATCTCGAATATATTTTACTATGTTCGAATATTTCAGACTAATAATGCTATTTTTAGAATAGAGAAGAGATTCTACCGAATCTTCGTCCCCAGCGGCGCGTCGCCGTGGGTGGTCAACAGGTCGGCCTCCTCGCCCGCCGCCAGCAGCATGCCGTCGGACTCGACGCCGAACAGCTCCGATTTCTCGAGGTTCGCGACGAGGACCACCCGCTTCCCGGGCAAGTCGTCCACGTCGTGGAGCTGGCGGATGCCGGCCACGACCTGTCGGGTCTCGACGCCGATGTCGACCTCGAGGCGGACGAGCTTGTCCGCGCCCTCGATGGGCTCGGCCATCTCGATTTCTCCGACCCGGAGGTCGAGGGCCTGGAAGTCGTCGAAGCTGACGCGCTCGTCGGCGACGGGTTCGAGGTCCACGCCGGCGGTGTCGCCGGCGTCGTCGGTGTCGTCGGTCGTCTCGTCCTCCCCGCTCTCTTCGCCCGCCTCGCGCTGCCCGTCGGTGGCTGCCTCCTCGATGCGCTCTTCGAGCTTCTCGTTCAGCGACGCGACGCGCTCGTCTTCGATCTTCGCGAACAGCTCGTCGGGCTCGCCGAACGCGGCGGCCGGGGCGTCGTGCGCCGCGCCGAGCGTGACCTCGTGGACGTCGCCGTCAGCGCCGACCTGCTCCCAGAGGCGCTCGGCCGTGTCGGGCCCGATCGGCTCGAACAGGACCGCGAGCGCGACCGACAGCTGGACGCAGTCGCGGATGACCTGCTCTGCTCGGTCGGGGTCCTCGTCGACGAGGTTCCACGGCTCCTCGCTTTGAATGTACTCGTTGCCGTACCGCGCCAGATCGAGCGCCGCCTCGCCGATGTCGCGGACGGAGTAGTCGTTGACGGCCTCGCGGAACTCCTCGACGGCCTGGTCGATGCGCGCCTCGACCTCCCCGGAGACGTCCCTCTCCGGCGTGCCGCCGTAGTTGCGCTGGGCGAAGAGGAGCGAGCGGTAGGCGAAGTTCCCCAGCGCGCCGACGAGTTCGCTGTTGACGCGGGACTGGAACTTGTCCCACGAGAAGTCCACGTCCTGCTGGAGGCCGCCGTTCGTGGCGAGGTAGTACCGGAGGAGGTCCGGGTGGAACCCCTCGTCGAGGTACTCACGGGCCCAGATCGCCCGATTGCGAGAGGTGGAGAGGCCCTTCCCGTTGATGGTGATGAATCCCGTCGCGGCCACGGCCCGCGGTTCGTTGTACCCGGCCGCGTGGAGCATCGCGGGCCAGAAGACGGTGTGGTGCTGGATGATGTCACGCCCGATGACGTGGACGACCTCGCCGTCGTCTGCCTTCCAGACGTCCGTCCAGTCGTAGGTGTCGGCGCCGACGCGCTCTGTGTACTGCTTCGTCGAGGAGATGTACTCGATGGGGGCGTCCACCCAGACGTAGAGGACGAGGCCGTCTTCCTCGTCCTCCTCGCCGGGGTAGTCGATGCCCCAGTCCATGTCGCGGGTGATACACCAGTCCCGGAGTTCGCCCTCGATCCACTCGCGGGGCTGGTTCTTCGCGTTGTCAGTCCCCTCGAGGCGGTCGATGAACTCCTGCAGGTACGCCTGGAGTTCGGAGACCCGGAAGAACTTGTGCGTCCGCTCGCGGTACTCGGCGGGGTTGCCCGTCACGGTGGAGACGGGGTCCTCGATCTCGCCGGGTTCGAGGTGGCGGCCACACCCCTCGTCGCACTCGTCGCCGCGGGCGCGCTCCCCGCAGTACGGGCAGGTTCCCTCGACGAACCGGTCGGGCAGCGCCTGCCCCTCTTCGGGGTCGAACGCCACCATGATCTCCTTCTCGTAGACGTAGCCCTCGGCCTCGAGCGTCCGGACGATCTCCTTTGTGAGTTCGGTGTTCGTCTCGTCGTGGGTGTGGCCGTAGTTGTCGAAGTCGATGTCGAACTCCGGGAACGTCTCCTGGTACTGCTCGTGATACTCCAGCGCGAACGACTCGGGCGAGACGCCCTCCTCCGCGGCGTTGACGGCGATGGGGGTGCCGTGCATGTCCGACCCACAGACGTAGGCGGTCTGCTGGCCGAGTTTGCCGAGTGCCCGGTTGAACACGTCCGCGCCGACGTAGCCCCGGAGGTGCCCGACGTGGAGGTCGCCGTTCGCGTACGGCAGCCCGCACGTGACGACGGCGGTCCCGTCGGTGGGGAACGGCTCGTGGCTCATGTCCGGACACGGGGGCGGGGGCCGCTAAAACCCGCCGGTTCCGCGGCCCTCGGCGCTCGACCGTCCGCCCCGGCATCAGAGCAGCGCGAGCGTCCCCTCGATGACCGCGACGGTGACCACCAGCCGACCGACGCTGCCGGCGAACGTGGCGGCGGCGAACTTGAGGTAGTCCTCCTCCAGCACGGAGAAGGCGTAGATGGAGAGCGTATCCGGGAACCCCGGCACGCACAGCGCCAGCGCGAGGCCGGCATATCCGTACCGCTTTGCGAGTTGGACGGTCCGGCGTTCGGCCAGCGACACCACGTCGAAGCGGGAGCGCCGGAGCAGCCGGATCACCGGGCCGGACTCCTTTGCCTCCTGGCCGAGCGCGAACGCGAGGACACTCCCGGCGGCCTTGCCGATTCCGCTGACGAGCATGATGATGCCGATCTCGGGCCAGTAGCCCAGGCCGAGGCGGAGCGGCGTCGCTAGCACCACCTCGCTCGGCAGCGGGAGGACGAAGGCGATGAGAAAGGAGTAGACGAAGATGATCACGAGCCCGAGCGGACCGGTCGCCGTCCGGACGGCCTCCTCCAGCGTTCGGAAGACGCTGACGTGAAAGCTACCGACGGGGAGCGGCAGGGAGGTCGCCAGGGCCGCGAGCACATCCGGGGCGAGCCAGGCGGTGGCCGCCAGGACGGAGGGCTGGAGGAGATTCGGGTCGACCGGCAGCGAGGTCACTACTCCCCGGTTGCGGTGGCGGCGGGGTAAGTCTTGATACCCGACTCGTCGCTCGTCGGCAACATCGACGAGGGGCGAAAGCGACGGCGCCGGCCACCGACGCCCCGCACTCTGTCAGCCGAGTGTGCCGTCGGCCGGGTCGTCCATGGGCTCGGAGTCGGTCCCGCCCTACGCCAGTCGCCACTCGGGCGACTCGGCGCGTTCCTGCCCCGTCGATTCGACGACGCCACGGCGCTCGAGTTCGGCGAGGATCTCGCCGAGGCGGTCGCCCTGGACTACCTCGAAGTGGACGCGGTCGATGTCGTGGAACTCGTAGAACAGGTGGTAGAGTTCGTCCTCGGTGAAGCGCTCGCCCTCGGCGACCTCCATCAGCCGCGGGACGAGGTCGCACATGTCCTCGACGAAGTTCCACGGGTAGACCATCCACGCGAACTCGTCGGGATGCGAGGCGACGAAGTCCAGGTCGGCCTCGCTGTCCGGAAGGAGCTGGAGCGCCCCTGTCTTCACGTGCGCGGGGTCGCCGTCGACGGTCTCGAGGTACTCGACGGTGTGGGCGAACGTCTGCCCGGTGTCGGCGATGTCGTCGACGACGAGCAGGTCCTTGCCCGCGACGGCCCCGTCCGAGAGCGGATACCGCACCGAGGGCCCGTCGCCGGCATCCCCGGTCCCGACGTAGTGCTCGACCTTCAGACTGATGAGGTCGTCCACGCCGAGGTAGTCACAGACGATACGGGCGGGAACGAGGCCGCCGCGGGCGATGGCGACGACCGCGTCCGGGTCGTACGTGCCGCGCACCTCGTGGGCGAGGTCCCGCGCGAGACCGTCGATGTAGTCCCACGTCAGGAGCCGACACGGGAACTCGTCCGGCAGGTCGCTCATGTCTCGTGTGGTTGGAGTGGTCCGGATAAAAGTATGTGCGCCTCGACACAACTAAACTATATTGAAAATATCTACTAAAAATTGAAAATTATTTATGATTTCAGAGCTTTCATCGATATTTGGAGCAGTTTAGAAATATCCGGGGACATCACACCAGCTTCGTAGTCCCGGACGGGTCACGCCGAGTCGTCCAGCAGCCGCTTCAGTTCCGACAGGCGATTGAGCGCCTCGAGCGGCGTCGTGTTCCCGAGGTCGATGGCGTCCAGTTCCGCGACCAGGCGCTCGACGTCACGGCCGCCGTCGCCCGAGACCGAGGCGGGCGTCGACGCGGCGTCGGCCCCGGTCGTGGCGTCGGTTCCACCCGAAACAGTGCCCTCGTCCAGTGACACGTCGGTTCCACCCGAAACGGAGCCAGCGGTGGCGTCCGAGTCCGCTGCCCGGCCGGCAGCGTCGCTGTCGGCGCCCGCTTCCGACCCTGCCTCCGGGGTGGCGGTCGTCTCGCGGGCCAGCAGTTCGTGTGCGCGTTCGACCACCGCGTCCGGAACCCCGGCGGCGTCCGCGACCTCGACACCGTACGACGCCGTCGACGCGCCGGGCTGGAGGTCGTGGCGGAAGACGACCTCGCCGTCGCGTTCGGTGGCCGGGAAGTGGCGGTTCACCGCGTCCGGGAGGTCGGCGGCGACCGCGGTCAGGTCGTGGTGGTGGGTCGCGAACAGCACCGTGGCGCCGACCTCGTCGTGGAGATACTCCGTCACGGCGCGCGCGAGCGCGAACCCGTCGGCGGTCGACGTGCCACGACCCACCTCGTCCAGCAGGACGAGCGAGCGCGGCGTCGCCGCCCGGAGGATGTCCGCGACCTCGGTCATCTCGACCATGAACGTCGAGCGGCCGCCCGCGATGTCGTCGCTGGCGCCGACGCGGGTGAACACGCGGTCGACCACGGGCAAGCGCGCGTCGCTCGCGGGCACGAACGACCCCACCTGCGCCAGCACCGAGACGAGCGCGACCTGCCGCATGTACGTCGACTTCCCGCTCATGTTCGGCCCCGTGATGACGGCGACGGTCCCCGGCTCCAGGGACGTGCCGTTCGGGACGAACTGCTCCTCGGTGCGCTCGACGACGGGGTGACGGCCTCCCTCGATGTCGAAGCGGTCGGCGCCGACCTCGGGGCGGGTGTAGCCCCGCTCGGCGGCGACGGTGGCGAGCGCCACCAGCGCGTCCAGGTCGGCCAGCGCCGACGCGAGACCCTGAATCCGCTCGGCCTCGGCGGCGACGTCGTCGCGCAGATCACAGAACAGTTCGTACTCGAGGTCGTCGGCGCGGTCCTCGGCGCGGATGATCTCGTCTTCGCGCTCCTTCAGTTCGGGCGTGACGAACCGCTCTGCGTTCTTCAGCGTCTGCCGGCGCTGATACCCATCGGGCACGGCCTCCAGGTTCGCCTTCGTCACCTCGATGTAGTAGCCGTGGACCTGGTTGTGCCCGACCTTCAGCGAGTCGATGCCGGTCCGCTCGCGCTCTGTGGCCTCGAGGTCGTCGATCCACTGCTTGCCCTCGCGCTCGGTCGCCCGCAACTCGTCCAGCCGGTCGTCGTACCCCGCCCGGATGACGCCGCCCTCCGTGAGTTCGGGCGGCGGGTCCTCGGGGACGGCGGCGTCGATGGCCTCGCGCACGTCCGCGACTGGGTCGAGTCGCTCGCGCAGGCGCCGGACCGGCTCGCGCTCTGCGTCGGCCAGCGCCTCCCGGAGGTCGGGCACCACGGCGAGCGTGTCGCGGAGCGAGCGAAGGTCGCGCGCGTTCGCCCGACCGCGAGAGACGCGAGCGATCAGCCGCTCGAGATCGTAGACCTCGGCCAGCCGCTCGTGCAGACGCTCGCGCGTCCGGACGTCCGTGACGAACTCCCCGACCGCGTCCTGTCGCGCTTCGATGCGCTCGGTGTCGAGCAGCGGCCGCCGGAGCCAGTCGGTGAGTTCGCGCCGGCCCAGCGCGGAGGCCGTCTCGTCGACTACGTCCGCGAGCGCCGTCCCGGCGGAACCGTGGACGTGCCGTGGCTCGAACAGCTCCAGCGACCGCACCGCCACCGCGTCCAGCAGCATGTACTCGCGAGGGTCGTAGCGCGTGAGGTGGTTGAGATAGGAGAGCCGCGGTTCGTCGGGCACGTCGGTCGGGTCGAGCCCCGTCTCGTCGACCGCCCCGTCGTCGACGGCGCCCGCCGCCTCGCGGTAGCCGCCGCGGGTGTACTCGGCGTACGCGAGCAGCGCACCGGAGGCGCTGGTCTCGGCGGGACTGGCGAGCGACTCGCTCTCCTCCGAGAAGTAGAGCCCGACCCGCTCGCGGGCGACGGCCGCGTCGAACGCGGCAGGGTCGTATCGCGTGACCATCGCCTCGGCGGGGAACGCTTCGGCGACGGTGTCCGCCTCGACTCCGGGGCCGACGACGACCTCGCTCGGGACGAACCGGCCGGCCTCGTCCGCGACGGCCTCCAGCGAGCGAAGTCCGGTCGCGTAGAAGTCGCCCGTGGAGACGTCGAGCAGCGCGAGCCCGAAGGTGCGCCCGCCGTCGACGCCGTCCTCCCGGTCGCCGACGGCGAGCGCCGCGACGAAGTTGTTGTCGGCGCCGCCAAGGAGTTCCCGCTCTGTCAGGGTCCCGGGCGTGACCACCCTGGTCACAGCTCGCTCGACACAGCCAGAGGCCTCGTCGGGGTCCTCGACCTGGTCGGCGACCGCGACGCGGTATCCCGCGTCGAGCAGCGTCTCGATGTACGTCTCGGCGTTGTCGATGGGGATTCCGGCCATCGGGTACCGACCGGTCGAGTCCTCGCGCTTCGTCAGGGTGATCTCACAGCGTCGCGCGGTCGTCTCCGCGGCGGCACAGAACGTCTCGTAGAAATCACCGACCTGGAACAGGACCAGCGAGTCCTCGTAGCGAGCACACAGCTCGTAGTACTGGCTCAACATCGGCGTCAGCTCCTCGGGATCCATCCCCTCGGGCGCCCCCAGCGCCGGGTCCGTGGGCGCGGCGGCCGCGGTCGCGTCGTCGCCCTCCTCGCCGTCGCTGCCGGTAGCACTGTCGACGACGGACGCCCCCGTCGCCTCCCCGGCGGACGCGTTCCCGTCCGGACCCGGATCGCCGTCCCCGTCCTCGCTCATACCCGTGCCGTCTGTGCCCGGCGGGGAAATAGGCGACGGACCGCGACCCCGGGGCCGACGGACCGCGGATCTCGAACCTGACGGACCACGACCCCGGAACCCGGCGGCCCGTGATTCCGGGCCCGGCGGGAGGGTGGCCCGAGCGGCCGTCGACAGTTCACCTCGCCCGGACGCGTGCCGCCGGTCGGTGGCGAACGGGACCGTGGTATCAGCACGATAGGCCCCCAGAGAATCGCCGGCTGAACCCTTTTCCAACGGTACGTCCATCACCAGGTACGACCGAGCGCGACGCGACCGAGGCGGCCGACGGGACCGTCGAGTCGTCGACGGCCAGACCACCATCGATCTGGGTCCGCTCACGGACTCACACCCCGAAGACGCCGACAGCGCCGGACAGCTGGGCGGTTCCTACTGAAATACCGGCCATATTCCTGTTTTCAGCCATATTATCTGATAATCCGGAGTTTCTGATATATACCGGCGTCTTGATTTATACAGGCAGATCGCCGTTCCTGGCCTGTGGGAGTCATCCGTACACTTTCGACCACAGCCGCCGGTACCCCGGCCATGTACGACACCATCCTG
>JBDGSA010000116.1:0-9151 GCA_042217755.1 Haloglomus sp.
AAGCGAGTCAGACGATACCCCCGAGTCTGCTGACGCCTGCTGGCGTCCCCGTGGCCAAAACAACACCGGGACGCCGTACACGGTCGAGGATAGGGGTAACGGCGGTTTGGCACCGCCAGCAGTCCACCAGTCCGAGACTGTGGGACTACCCGCGCCCGAAAGGTCTGGTAGTCCGCTGATTGGACTGCGAACCTGAAACTCCCACCGCTCGGGGATTCCTCTGCGTTCACGCGGAGGAGGATGTCAAGCAGTCGCGGTTCGGTTGAATTGTGTCGGGATGAGGTACGCTGGGAGTGCGCCGAGTATCACGAGTCCAGAGGCGACGAGCGAGAGGAACACGAATCGTATTCCAACCGAGGACGGCCAGATGTCCACCCAGAACATACTCCCGATAACTGCCCCAGCGAGAATACTCGCGAGGGCGGTCGTCAGTACGGCTCGCCTGAGAGTTGTGGTCGGACTGCGGCCATAGATGTACCCCAGTCCAACGGGATAGCCGAGCAGGGTCGCCCACAATGCACGAACGGCAGTATCAATTTCGAGCGTGACGCTCCCGTAGGCAAGGGCGTTGGCACTCTGCAGCGCTCCGAAAAGCACAACATAGGCAACTGGCAGACTCAAGACCGCCCGGCGAAACAGCTGCGGGACAGACTCGCAGTTCAGAGTGAGGACACCGACAAGGAGATAAGCGATACCGAAGACGCCAGCAAGGGTGGCCTTCGCGCCATACGCCCATCCTCTGCTAACCGCGAACCCCCCTGCTAGCCCGAACAGGAGTAGTCCGATGGCTGAAAGGATGGAACCCTGACGTCTGAGCTCCATGTCCAGTATCGCCACTCTGGATCGGTAAATGTCTTCCCTGTCTGTACCACTTGCTGAGCCCCACTTCGTTTGTGACCGAGGTGCGCTACGTGTCGGTCACGGTCACGTGGGACTGTCACCGGCTGAGGGGCTCACCAGAGCCGAGCAGACGTACTCGGCCGGGGAATCACGCTCGTTGCGTGCTGGCAATCTGCACGCCGAGAACGATTACGGCGAACGGAACCTCCCAGGCGGCGAGGTCTACACCGCACCGGTGATCGACGCGGTCGACGGCGAGGTGCTGTTCGACGGTCCCACCTTCTACCAGGGCCAGGAGTTCCGGAACGTTCAGGTGACACTCGAGGATGACGAGGTCGTCGACCACGAGGCCGAAGCGGGAGCGGAGTTACCCGGGGAGATGTTCGAGAACGATCCTGGCTTCCAGCGGCTCGGCGGACTGGGATTCGGGATGGACCGGCAGATCGACCACCCGGCGAAGAACGTGCTGCTGGACGAGAAGACAGGCGCTACCGTCCACATGGCGCTCGACAAGGCGATTCCGTGGAATGGGGGTGAGAACCGCGAGGCCAGCGAATCGGACTACCACGTCGATTTGATCGTGGACATGAGCGAGGACGCGTTCATCGAGGTGGACGGGGAACGGATCTACGAGGACGGCTGGTACGTCTTCGAGGAGGGGGGTCGATGGCGAGTGATACGGTTTAGTGTAACAGTTTACCGGTGCGTCGGCCGACCGGGGCGCCGATGCGCCGGGAACGATTTACAGTAAACCGTATGAGAGGCCGCGGCCGTCTCGACAGAGAGCGAGGCGGCAGCCGAGGGGTTCGTCCGTGAGTATGTACTTGAGGCGATAGACCGACTACCCGGTACCGACATCTGCGACCTGTTCACCTTCGCGTTCGCCGAGACCGACGAGACGAGTGAGCGAACCCTCGTCGAGAAGCTTTCAGACGTTTACGGTGCGGATCGAACGCTTTCACGAGACGTAAAACGCCAGTCAGTTCAGCGCGGAGCGCTGGCTGACTGCCTACACCGCTTACTACAATCACCACTGCGGTCGCCGAGCACTCCGGAACCAGCCACCAGTCGAGGCCCTCGAAGTGACCTCGATCTAGCAGTGCCGTAGCGCCGGCAGTCTCGATAACCCTTGGAAGTCGATAATTATAAATATATCAGTTAACTTCATTAAATATAGGTATAAAAATAGAAAAATTCGATTGTATATTGAAATATATGCTTATTCGAGCATTCCGAGAGGATTGGCGGCGGCCCTGGTCGCGAGCGCTACAGTCCGCGTTTGAGCTTTCAGGATTCTTTTGTGTCGAGGAACCAGACGGTTCGGACATGTGCCGACTCTCGCGGCGGCGGCTACTGCAGGCCGGCGGCACAGCTGTCCTGGGCGGGCTCGCCGGATGTTCGGGCGTCGTCTCGCCGCTGTCGACCGGCGAGTCTCACCTGGGTGAGGTCCACATCGAGAACCGGGATACGACGGCTCACGAGGTCACGTTGCGCGTCGAGTGGGAGAACGAGGTGGTACACGACCGTACCTACACCCTTGTAGCGAACGATCCGGCTGCCGAGGGCGTCCCGAGTGAGCGTCCAGCGGCGACGTGGCCGGCGGAGGCGGGTGACTTCCGGGTGATGGCTCGCCTGGACGCGGGAGACTGGCAGACTGTAACTCCCGAAGAGGCGGGGTATCCCGACTGTTACGGCGCACTGGTCTACATCGAGAAGACGGGGCAGATGGCGATTCTCACGACCACCAACTCCAGCTGGTGTCCCCGATCCTCGGACGACTGAAAATCCGATTCGTCCACTCCCGTCCAGGGACGGATTTCCGATCGCTCGTCGTTACTCCTGGGCCCGCCGGCGGATGCGGCGGACGACGTCGTCCCGCGAGATGTTCTGTGGTGGGCCGTTGATGCGGTGTACCACGAACTCGAGGACGCCGAGCTGGTCGAGCAGCTCGCGCGTACGGTCGTGGTCCAGCTCGAGGGACCGGCCGACCTCGCAGACCGACGTCGCGTCCACGATCGTATCGACAACGTCGTCGACCGTCAGTTCGGCCGCGAGGCCGCTCCCGTCCGTGACGAGTTGCTCGTCGGATGGCAGGTCCGGCGCGGGGGTCGCCGTGGCGTCCTGTTGGTCGGATTCGGCGTTCTGTTCGGCTGCTGACGTGGCGTCCTCGTCGTCTTCCGACGCCGCGTCCCGCTCGGCCGTCGTCGAGGAATCCGGTTCGGACGCTGCCTCGTCTGACTTCCCGGTCCCGTCGTCACCGCCGGGGTCGGCCGTGTCGTACGAGTTCGGCTGGTGGACTCCCGCCTCGATCATGTACCGGCGGACCGTCTCGGCGGAGACGTCCATCGGGATGTACTCGCTCATCTCGGTGAAGGTGTCACACGACTCATAGAGCGTGCGGAGATACTCGGTGTCGTCGAACGGGGGGACGTCCTCGGTGCGAGCGGCCGCGAGGCGATCGGCGAGCGTGTCTTCCGATCCGTCACGCCCCGCTTCCGGGTGCTCCGACCGGCGGGCTCCGGCGGCCGGTTCGGTCGGGGCGTCTCGCTCGCCGAGGGCCGCTGTGTCGCGCTGCTCGTCAGCGTCGACTGGCCCGATGTGCAACTCGATCGTCGCGACGATCTCCTCGTCGACGACGCGGACGTCGCGGTCGGCGACCCTGACGGCGATCTCGCTCCCATCTCTGTCCGTGGTCGCCGCGGACAGATCCGACAGGAGCCCTGATGTCGAGAAGGTGACCGCGAGGTCGCTGTCGTCGGTCAGCGACGCTGCCCGGGGCGTGACCGAGGACGCGAGCGATCCCCCACTGGCGCCGTCCGATACCATACAGAGCGATACCGGCACCGTCAACGTGGCGTCCACCGCGCCGGCGCCGTCGTCCGCCGTGACCTCGAGGTCCCGGACCCCCCCGGTCCGGGATTCGAGCTGCTCGACGACGGTGGAAAGGCGTTCGAACGAATGGTGGAGCCCCATGGTGTATTTTTTCTGTGACACGTTGTGCCATAGCAGTATGTGCGGAATAGGCAACCCATTTAAGTAATGGGGCCCGGACGCCGGGCCGCGGCCGTCGTCGTCCGTTGCTGCTGTCGGCCGGTTTCCGCCGGGGTCAGTCCGGCGCCGCCACGTCGGCGAGCCGCTCGCCGGCGTTGACGACGCCCTCGCGAGTCAGCGAGTAGACGAGGCCGCCGTCGGTCGCTGTCACCGTCTCGCGCTGCTCGAACGACGACGGGCAGTAGACGGTCCCCAGCTCTGCTCCCGTGTCGACCCGGTCGCCGACGCCCAGCCCGGAGCGCGGTTCGAACAGGCCGGACTCGGTCGCGGTCGTCGACGACGGGTCGTCCCGGAGACGGAGCTGGTCGGGCGCCGGCGTCGGATCGCGGTCCAGCACGCCGACTGCCCCGAGGACGTCGGTCACGCCGGCGACGCCCGTCTTGGCGGCCTCGTCCGAGACTTGCCGGCTGTTGGCCAGTTCCGCCGTGACCGCCGGGATGCCCTCGCGGGCGGCGGCGTGGCGGAACTGGCCGTCGCTCGCCTCCTCCGACGCATCGTCGGTCAGCAGGTACTCGGTCCCGAATGCCGCTCCCAGCCGCCGGGCGTCGGCGTCCCCGTCGGGGACCCGGACGTGCTCGAGCATGTCCGCCGTGCCGGTGTGGAGGTCGACGGCGGCGTCGGCCTCGGTTACGAGCTCCCAGAGCCCGGCGGCGAGGCGCTCTTGGAGGCTCCCCGATTCGTCGCCCGGCCAGACCCGGTTCAGGTTCGGGTTCAGGACGTCGTACTCCGGAGGCGTCACGTACGAACGGTGGTCGAACGCCAGGGGGTTCACCACCGGGACGACGACGACCGTTCCAGCGAGCGCGGCGTCGAGCAGGCGACCGTGCAGCCGGCGGAGCGCGGCCGGCCCATTCAGTTCGATGCCGTGCTGTGCGGCCTGGACGTACACCGTCGGCCCGTCGCCGCCGGTGTAGCGGTGGACAGTGACGGCGACGTCGGCGCCGGACGGGAGGCGACCCAGCGGACGATCCGTCGCCGTATGCGAGACCGGCTCGTAGTCCATACCCGTTCAGCGGGTAGCCAGCCGGGAAAAGCACTGGGGGCGGCGCCCGAAGTGTGGCGGGATAGTTGAGGTGTAGCCGAGGTCGAGATGTGGCCCGATGGTCGAGATGTGGCCCGATGGTCGGGTGTGAGCCGTGGCGAACACAGTCGCGTCCGCGCCAGTCGGGGTGGAACTTCATCGGCGGTCCTCAGGAGTTTTATCGGCGGTCCTGACGAGTGCCCGCGCATGGACCTCGCGACGTCGACGTGGACCGAACTGGACGACCTCGAGACGGACCTGGCCCTGCTGCCGGTCGGCAGCACCGAACAGCACGGCCCACACGCGCCGCTCGCGACGGACACGCTCAACGCCGAGGCGGTGGCCGAGGCGGCCGCCGCTCGATACGCCGACCCGGTGGTCGTCGCCCCGGCGGTGCCGGTGGCCGTCGCCGAGGAACACCGCCGGTTCACGGGCACGCTGTGGACGAGCGAATCCACGTTCCGGGCGTACGTGCGCGACATCGTCGGGAGCCTCGCCGCTCACGGCTGGGACCGGGTCGTTCTCGTGAACGGCCACGGCGGGAACGTCGCGGCGCTCCGGGAGGTCGCCGGGCGAATCGTCCGACACGACGACGCGTACGCGGTCCCGTTCACGTGGTTCGACGCGGTCGGCGAGGACGCGCCGCCGATGGGACACGGCGGGCCGCTCGAGACCGCCCTCCTGCAACATGGCAACCCGGAGACCGTCCGCTCGGCGGCGCTCGCGGCGGCCGCCGAGGGCGCCAGTGAGCGCTGGGGGGAGTGGCAGGGCCACGTCAACCTCGCCTTCGACTCCCACGAGTTCACGGAGAACGGCGTCGTCGGCGACCCCCGGGACGGAAGCGCCGACCTCGGGGCGGAACTCCTCGACGAGGCCGCGAGCGCGCTGGTGGCACTCCTCGACGCTGTCGCGAATCGCGACCCCGGCCCCGCCGCCGACTGAGCCGGATTCCACGGCATACCAGTTATCTTATCGGTTGTGTACCGCGCGGCGGGGCGATAGGTATATGCGCCGCCGGCGGGCAGTTTCGGGGGACAATGGAGAGGACCGACAGTATGCCGACGCAGGCCGGGACGGTCATCGTCGGCGCTGGGATCGTCGGCTGTAACCTGGCGTACCAGTTGACGGAACTCGGCCGCGAGGACGTGGTCGTCGTCGACCAGGGCCCGATGCCGACGACGGGCGGGTCGTCGACTCACGCCCCGGGCATCATGTTCCAGACGGCCGAGCCAAAGCCCCTGAGCCAGTTTGCCGACTACAGTCGGCGACTCTACTCCGATCTGGAGGGCGCGGACGGCCACCAGGCGTACAACGAGACCGGCGGCATCGAGGTCGCCCGCAGCGAGGAGCGGATGGCGTTCCTCCAGCGGCGCGTCGAACACGCGAAGGCCTGGGGCATCGAGGACCCGCAGTTGCTCTCGCCCGAGGAGGTGACCGACCACCTCCCGCTGGTCGATGAGAGTCGTATCCTCGGGGGCTACTACTCGCCGACCGACGGTCAGGTCTCTGGCGTCGTCGCCTGCGAGGCGCTCGCCCGCGAGGCGATGGCGCGGGGCGCCGAGTTCGTCCCGCACACCCGCACCGAGGACGTCGAGACCGGCGGCGACGGCGTCGAGGCGGTCGTCACCGAGAACGGCCGCATCGAGTGCGACGAGGTGGTCGTCGCGACGAACATCTGGGCGCGGCAACTCGGCGAGAAGCTCGGCGTCCACCTGCCGGTGACGCCCGTCGAGCACCAGTATACCATGACGGAGTCGCTCGACGAACTCGCCGAGAGCGCCGTCGACGTCACCGATCACCCGCTGTTCGAGAACTACGAGAACGTCTCCGGCGAGAAGGCAAAACGGCTGCTCGTCGGTCCGGACCGCCCGATCCTGCGCGATCAGGACAACGCGATGTACTACCGGACCCACGGCGACGCCTACGGGATCGGCTCGTACAACCACGAGCCCATCGTCCCTGACCCGCAGGAACTCGGCGGCAACGACCCCGACGGCGAGCAGGGCTCCGTCCGCGAGTTCACCGACTACCACATGGAGCACGCCACGCACCCCGACCGCCCGCACAAGGCGCCCCGGCGGGCCAGCGACGAACTCATCCCGGCGACGGCGGGCGCTGACCTCGAGTTCAAGTACAACGGGATGTTCGCGGAGTCGCCCAACGGGCTCCCCGTGATGGGGCCGGTCCGTGAGTGCGAGGGGCTCTGGGCCGCGGCGGCTATCTGGGTCACCCACGCCGGCGGCGCGATGAAGGCGATGGCCGAGTGGATGGAGCACGGCGTCCCGCGGCTCGACGACGAGCCCATCAACCTCGCGGGCTGTAACGTCAACCGGTTCGACGACCACGAGGGGAGCTGGGACTTCGCCCGCGACATCGGCGGAGAGGAGTACCGCATCGTCTACAACATCATGCACCCAAAGTGGGTGTGGACGGACAAACAGCGGGACATCCGGCGGACGCCGATGTACCACACCCACAGGGAGTACGACGCCGAACTGTGGGCCGAGGCCGGCTGGGAGGAACCCCAGTGGTTCGAGTCCAACGCCGACCTGCTCGAGGAGTACGGCGACCGCATCCCCGACCGGGACGGCTGGGAGGGGGAGTACTGGTCGCCCCTCGAGGGCGCGGAGGCGCTCCACGTCCGCGAGAAGGTCGGTCTCCACGACATGACCTCGTTCAACAAGATGGCGATCGTCGGGAGCGGTGCCGGCGACTTCGTCCAGCGGCTCTGCACCAACGACATGGCCCTCGACGTCGGCGAGGTCCGGTACACCCTCATGTGCAACGAGGGCGGCGGCGTCCGGGCCGACATCACCGTGACGCGGACGGACGAGGACCGCTACCTGCTGTTGACGACGGGTCGCGAGGTCGGGAACAACCACGTCGCCTGGGTCCGTTCGCAGGCCCCCGAGGACGTCGTCGTCAACGACGTGACCTCCAGCCTGGCGGCGATGGTCTGTACCGGTCCCGACGCCCGGAACGTGCTCTCGAAGGTGGCCGACGTCGATCTCTCGGACGACGCCTTCCCCTTCTTCACGAGCCAGCAGTTCTTCGTCAAGAACGTCCCGGTCACCGCGCTGCGGGTTTCCTACGCCGGGGAACTCGGCTGGGAGCTGTACACCCCCTCGGAGTACGGAGAGCGGCTCTGGGAGCACCTCCTCGAGGCCGGCGCGGAATACGACATCCGGCCCTACGGCAACGGTGCGCTTGACGCGCTCCGCATCGAGAAAGGCTTCCGACTGTGGGGCGAGGACCTCCACACCGAGCACAACCCCTACGAGGCGGGCCTGGGCTGGGCGGTCGACCTCGAGACGGACTTCATCGGGAAGGAGGCCGTCGCTGCCGCCGCCGACGGCGACAACATCAGCCACGAGGTCGCCTGCCTGACACTCGACGACGAGGAGGCCGCCATCCTCGACGACCGGCCGGTGTTCGCGCCGGGCGAGGACGAGGCGCTCGGCTACGTCCACAGCGCGGAGTACGGCTACACGGTGGGCGCCTGCGTCGCCTACACCTACCTCCCGCCGGCCTACGCCGAGCCGGGCACCGATCTCGAGGTGCTCTTCGAGGGTGACCGGTACGCCGCCACCGTCCGCGAGGAACCGCTCGTCGAGTGACCGTCTCACCCGTCGAGTGACCGCGACCGTCTCACCTGTCGAGGCCGCCGCCGTGCCGTCCGTGGAGCGCTGCCGGCCCGCGTAATTCTCGTGGCCGGCTGGTAGCGTCTGCCACTCGTATAATTTCGGAATACATAACGGAATTCAGTTACGTCGACTCTCGGATGGAGGCGAACCGTCATCTATACTAAAATAAGTCTGACAGATTTCAATATAATCACGATACAAGATGACAAGTCGGATGCCAACGAACGAATTTTAGAATTTAGATACTTTGCCGAACGTTCAGAATATATACTTGCATTTAACGAATTTTTGAATAATAGTTCGTATATCCAACTATAATGGGCAAATAAAACTATTTTTTGCCGTATAATACTCTAATAGTGCTAATTAAGCTGATTGTCGACTTGAATGAGCCTAAAGACCAGAATACTCTGAGAACAATCTGACTGACAGGACAGAATACCTATTTGATATCGTATGAACCCAGCCGTGGCGAACTCGAGACGGAGCAACCGGCTCGAGCCGTTCGCTGTCCCCCACGACTCGCGCCGGACTCTTCACGGCCCTGCCCTTCGATGTACAACCGCCCGTCGGGCATCCAGCCCGGAGCAGGCCG
>JBDGSA010000193.1:0-9079 GCA_042217755.1 Haloglomus sp.
GTCTCGGTGCCGTGCTCGCCGGCCTCGCGCCGGAAGTTCGGCGTGTACGCCTGGTACTTCAGCGGGAGGTCGTCGTCCAGCAGGATCTCCTCGCGGTGCATGTTCGTCACGGGGACCTCCGCCGTCGGACAGAGCCAGAGGTCGTCGTCGTCGTAGTCCGCCTGCTCTGCGCCGCCGATGCGGTAGGCGTCATGGTTGAACTTCGGCAACTGGCCGGTCCCGCGCATCGACGCGCTCGTCACCGGGATGGGCGGGAAGAGGTCGTGGTAGCCCTGCTCGCGGTGGACGTCGAGCATGAACTGGACGAGTGCGTGCTCCAGACGAGCCCCCTCGCCCTTCAGGAAGTAAAAGCCCGATCCGGTGGTCTTCGCTCCCCGCGCCTCGTCGATGATTTCGAGATCCTCGCCGAGTTCGTAGTGTGGCGTCACCGCCTCGGGCAGTTCGCGGCGGTCGTCGAAGCCGACGCGTCGGCGCTCGACGTTGTCGCTCTCGTCCTCACCGACGGGCACGTCCTCGTGAGGGATCTGGGGAATCTCGAGCAGCCCCTGCTCGAGTTTCGCCTCCAGTTCGTCCGCGCGCTCCTCGACGCGCTCGATCTCCTCTTTTAGCTCCTGGGACTGCTCGATTGCCTCCCGGGCTTCTTTCTCCTTGCCCTCCTGTTTGAGTTCGCCGATCTCGCTCGAGACCTCGTTGCGTTCGTGACGGAGGCCGTCGCCGCGGGCCTTCAGGTCGCGCCACTCCTCGTCCACCGCGAGGAGTGCATCGACGTCTACGTCGTCGTACCCGCGCGCGTCGAGGGCCGCGCGCACCTCGTCGGGATGCTCGCGGAGGTACTGTCGGGGGATCATGTCGTTACTGGTAATTTCTGGGGTCGATGGAAAAGTCGTGTCGGTGTCGCGAGACTGGGTAACACACGCGGCCCATGGTATCGGTGACGTCAATCGGGCCAGCCACGAACCCTTGCACGCTGCAACAGCAACGACGGAGACTCCCACGAAGCCCTCGCACTCTCGACCACTCCGGGCCTCGCTGTCGCCGAAAATCTGCGATTTCCGGACGCCCGTGAGCCGCGTGGCTGAGGCCTCGCGCCGAGGCCTCCGCGACCTGGGGAAGGGCAGGACCGCCGCGCCCGTGACACATTCGATTCCCCGGTGGAATCGAAGGGCGAGGGCTTCGCGGGCAGTTCCACCGTCGCCGAGAAGCGAGACAACTGTCGCTAGCCCTTCCGACACGGTTTAGTCCCGGCGTAGCCACGCCCGGGTATGAGCGGTGCACCGTGGACCGACTGGACCCACGTCACCAAGCTCGACCCGGACAAGGAACTGGTCGGGGGCGAGACGTTCGGTGACGTCTGCGAGACCGGCACTGACGCCATCGAGATCGGCGGCACGACCGGGATGACCGAGGCGAAGATGGGACAGGTCGTCGAGGCCTGCGTCGCCCACGACGTCCCCGTCTACATCGAACCCTCCCACTCTGGCACGGTCGTCCACGACGAGGGACTGGACGGCTACCTCATCCCGATCGTCTTCAACGCTGGCGATATCGCGTGGGTGACCGGCGCACACAAGGAGTGGGTCCGCGCGGACCCCGACATCGACTGGGAGCGAACGTTCACGGAGGCGTACATCGTCCTCAACCCGGACTCGTCGGTGGCCCAGTACACGCAGGCCGACTGCGACCTCGAGGCCGACGAGGTCGCGGCCTACGCGACCGCCGCCGAGCGGATGTTCGGCCAGGAGATCGTCTACGCGGAGTACTCGGGCACCCTCGGCGACACCGAGACGGTCGCCGCGGCCCGCGACGCCCTCGACGAGGCGACGCTGTTCTACGGCGGCGGAATCCACGACTACGAGTCGGCACGCCAGATGGGCGAGCACGCCGACACCGTCGTCGTCGGCGACCTCGTCCACGACGAGGGCGTCGACGCTGTCAGAGAGACGGTCGAAGGAGCCCGCGACGCCCAGACCGCGACGCGATAGCAGCACGGGGCTGTCCCATGTTCCACTCGCACCGCCGAGCGGGAGACGAACCAGTCGCTAGGGTCAGTCGCTGACATTCGGCACCGACAGTCCGAACCACCGACAGCGGTTTACGTCTCGCATCGAACGCGAGTTCATGCGCGTGTCTGCCGGCGCGGGAGGCCAGGCGTGAGCGTCATCGCGGAGTACCAGCTCTCGGCCGACCGGCTCGTCCTGGCGCCGACGTTCGAGGCCGTCCCGGGCATCGAGCTGGAGCTCGAGCGATCGTTCGCGACGGACCCGGACCACCCGATCCTCTTCGCGTGGGCTCGAGGACCGCTGGAGCCGTTCGAGACCGCGGCGGCCGACGACCCGACGGTCGCCGAGTTGCGCGCACTCGACACTGTCGGCGAGAAGCGGCTCTACCGCATCACCGTCGGCGACGCGACGGAGGTCGTCCTCTACCCGCGCTGGGTCGAACTCGGCGCCGAGCGACTCGAGTCCCGATACGCGGACGGCTGGTGGCACTCACGGACGCGGTTCCCCGACCGCGATGCACTCGCCGACTACCGGACCTATCTCGACGATCACGATATCGCCTTCCAGTTGAAGCGGCTGTACGACGCCGCCGAAACCTCCGACGACGAGATCGGGCTGACTCCGGAGCAGCGCGAGACGCTGCTGCTGGCCGACGAGATGGGCTACTTCGACATTCCCCGGAACACGACCACCAGCGGACTCGCTGCGGAGCTCGACATCTCGAACCAGGCGGTCTCGGAGCGCCTGCGGCGGGGATACAGTCGGCTGGTCGAACAGCTCCGCTGAGCGACCAGCACGCACGACCGGCCGCCGAGCACCGACCCTCTCAACCCGCACTCTCGACCTGCTCCTGCCAGTCTCGGACCCGATCCGCGCTCACGCCCGAGACGCGGCTGGCGACGTCGTCTGGGTCGGCGGCCTGTAGGTCTGCCAGCGACTCGATATCGGCGTCTGCCAGCTTGGCGGCGGTCTTCTCGCCGACGCCGTCGAGGTCGTCGAGGTCACGCTTCGCCCGGCGCTCCTGGAACTCCGCGAAGTTGCAGATGGGACAGCCCAGTTCCCACGGCTCCCCGTCGCCGTCGTGGACGACGAGTTCGGGCAGGTCGTGCTCCGGACAGTACTCGTCGGTCACCTCGATGTCGCCGCGACGGGGGAGCGGCAGCGAGTAGTCGCACTCGGGGTAGCGGGTGCATCCCACGAGACGACTGCCGCTCTGGAGGTGCTTGACGGCGAGTTCGCCGCCCTCCTCCTCGCCACAGTCGGGGCAGGCGCCGATGATCTCGTCTTCCTGTGCGTCGGCCTCCTCGGCCCGACAGATGGGACAGCCGTGGACGAAGGTGTTGCGTCCGGCCAGCATCTTCACGTGGTGGAGGTCGTGCTCGTCGCAGCGCTCCTCCGTCACCGTCGGCTCGCCGGAGGACGGGAGCTGGTAGGTGTTCCGGCACTCCGGGAACCCTTCGCAACCGACGAAGTACGAGCCGCGGCGCGAGCGCCGGACGATGAGCGTCTCGCCACACTCGGGACACGGCCCCAGGCGCTTGTCGTCCTTCAGCGCCTCGCGCAGGTGATCGCCGATGGCTTCGCGGGACTCGTGCAACTCCTCGAACACCCGCTCGAGCATCTCGCGGGACTCGTCGGTCACCTCGTCGAGCGTTGCCTCACCCTCTGTGATGGCTGTCATGTCCCGTTCGAGTTGCTGCGTCATCGCCTCGTCGACGACGAGGTCGGCGAACTCCTCGGCGGCCTCGACGACCGCCATCGCCAGCCGCGTCGGGCGCGGCGGGTCGTCCTCGATGTAGCCCCGATCGTAGAGCTTCTCGAGGGTCCGGTGCCGGGTCGCCTTCGTCCCGATGCCGAGGTCCTCCATCGTCTCGATGAGCCGGGACTGCCCGCGCCGGCGCGGCGGCCGGGTCTGTTTGGCCTCCAGCCGCGCGTCCGTCAGGTCGAGTTCCTCGCCCTCGTCGACGTCGGGCACGAGGTTCTCGTCGGCGGAGGCGTACGGGTAGACGTCCAGATATCCGGGCTCAAGCAGACGCTTGCCGTTGGCCTTCAGCTGGCAGCCGTTCGCCTCGGCCGTGACCCGCAGGTGCTCCCACCGTGCCGGGTCGGCACAGGTTGCGAGGAACCGCCGGACGACGAGCTCGTAGATCTCCCACTCGTCGTCGCTCAGGTCCACCCGCCCGGGAATCTCACTCGTCGGATGAATGGGCGGGTGGTCGGTCGTCTCGGTGTCGCCGCGCGTCGGCTCGACCTCGCCGTCGATCAGCGAGGCCGCGTCCTCGCCGAACGCGCCCGTATCCGCGAGCGTCGCCAGCAGCGCCTCGGGGTCGAGGTCGTCCGGGTAAACGGTGTTGTCCGTCCGCGGGTAGGTGATATATCCCGCGGTGTACAGCTCCTCGGCGATGCTCATCGCGCGCCCGGCACCGTAGCCCAGGGAGCTTGCAGCGCTGATGAACTGGGTCGTATCGAACGGCACCGGCGGGTCGTCCGTCCGGGTGCGCCGGCGGACGCCCGTGACGACGGCTCGCCCGGCCGTCGAGAGACGCGCGTAGGCGTCCTCGGCGTCGGCTTCGTTCCGGACGCGCTCGTTCTCCGTACCGTCCTCGCCCTCGTAGAAGTACTGGGCCTCGAACGTCGTCTCGTCCTTGTGCAGGTCGGCGAACAGCTCCCAGTAGTCCTCGGGCTCGAACGCTTCGATCTCGCGCTCGCGGTCGACGATGAGCTTCAGTGTCGGGCTCTGGACCCGCCCGACGGAGATGAAGTCGTCGCCCAGTTGCCCCGCAGACAGCGAGAGAAAGCGCGTCAGCGCCGCCCCCCACAGCAGGTCGATGATCTGACGGGCCTCGCCGGCGGCTGCGAGGTCGAAATCCAGCTCGTCGGGGTTCTCGAACGCCTCCGTGACCTCACGGTCGGTGATGGAGGAGAACCGGACTCGCTCGATGGGGATGTCGGCGACGTCCGTCACCAGTTCGTAGGCCTCTTTCCCGATGAGCTCACCCTCGCGGTCGTAGTCGGTCGCGATGACGGCCCGGTCGGCCTCGCGGGCGAGTTCCTGCAGCGTCCGGACGATGTTCTCCTGGGTCGGTCGCTTCTCGATGTCGGCCTCGAGCAGTTCGACGGGCCGGACGTCGCGCCAGTCGTCGTACTCCGGCGGGAAGTCGACGCCGACGACGTGACCGGACAGTCCGACACAGACTGTCTCGCCGCCGCCCCACCGGTAGACGTTGACTCCGTTTCGGCGGTCGGTCCCCGCCGAGCCGCTGCTGAGGATGTCGGCGATGCGCCGCGCGGCGTTGTCCTTCTCCGTGATGATCAACTCCACGCGTGCTCACCCCCCAAAGGAGAACAGCCCGAATTCGTGATAGTCATCACCCCCCCGTAGCCGCCACCGGTTGCTAAACGTTTCGGGGGAAATCGCCCGACAGCGCGGGCGTGCGTCCGGACGTGGGCGTGTGGCTGGGCGGGCGCGTCCGGGCGCGTGATCGGACACGCATGGGCAGTCACGCTACCCTCGGGGGACCCGGACGCGTCTACTGGAAGACTCGGATGCGTCTGTCACCCTCGGAAGACTCGGACGCGTCTACTCGTCCTCGGCGAACAGTTCGTCGACCGCGGCCTGCGCGGCCAGTGCCGCGTCGTCGGCGACCTGCTCGGGGTCGCCCTCGGCGTCGGGCGCGTTGACGTAGACGTCGACTTCGAGTACGCCGTCCTCGAAGGTGACAGTCACGTCCAGGTCCCGGACCTGCGACTGCTTGAATCGCGAGAGGACGAGTCCCTCGGCGGCTTCTGATGCGGCATTCACGACGGCTTCGTCGCTGGGGCCGTCCGCGTCCGTCGAGGAATCGGCCACGGCCTCAGTCGCCGCCGGCGCCCGGACCGCCCGGACCCATCGGGCCACCGCCGCCGCCGCCACCGCCCGGACCGCCGCCGCCCTGGAGCATCTGCTGGAGCTCCTCTTGCAGTTCCTCGAACTGGTCGCGGACGCGCTCTTCTTGCTTCTCGAGCGTCTCGACGCGAACTTCGAGCGAGTCGACCTTCTCCTCGAGTTCCTCGTAGGCCTCGTCGTAGGCGCTCTTCACGAGGAGGTCGCCGACCTCGCGGTAGATCTCGGTGTCCTCGTCCACGTCGTCGAGTGCCTCGAGGGCGTTCTCGGACTCGCGGAGGGTGGTCTCTGCCTGCTGTTTCTGGGCCGCAACCTGCTGTGCGGTCTCCTGGAGGTCCTGTAGCTCTTCGAGTTTCTCCTGAGCCTCCGGCGGAAGATTGCCCTGCATATCAGGCGAGTCGGGTTCGCCCCTGAAAAACCCCCGCTTCTCGGTTCCGCCACGTCACGGCGGCGCATCGACAGCGCAAGACAGACGGCAGCAGCCGGAACTCAGCCGTGGGCGGCCGCCCGCGTCCGGTCGGCGACGACGACCAGCGAGGTCCAGGTGTTCAGACCGGCCCGGAGTGCCGTCAGGTCGGCTGCCCGGACGGTGACCCGGACGGTGTCGCCCTCGCGGCCGACGGCCGCAGTGCTCCGGTCGCCGTCGATGCGGTCAACGTCCTGGCGGAGACTGGTCGCGACCAGCGCGGCCGCTTCGGAATCGTCGTACGAGAATTCGAGAACGGCCTCGTTGGAGAACCGATTCGCGCTGCTCGCGTCGGCGTCGTCGGCGCCCGTGTGGCCGTCCCCAGACACGGCCGTCAGTGGACGTCGATCTCCTTCACGTCCCGGCTGCGCTCCTTCAGCAGGACGCGATGGCCACAATACGGGCACCGGACGCCGCCGTACTCGTCCAGTTCCACGTCGCGCTTGCAGCGGGAGCACTTGTAACTCATGGTCGTTACTCGTCGGTCTCCGCCTCTTCACCGCCCGAGAGGGCCGCCCGAATGGAGCGCTGGACGGTCTTGCCCGCGGGGGTCTGTGGGCGGTAGGCGCCGCCGGTGAACTTCTCGCCGGTCTCCTCGTCGACCCAGACGCCGGTGCCGACGCGTTTGACGTCGTGGCCGTCGCGCGTGGCGTTGTTCATATCGTCTTCGATCTCGGCGACGCGCCGGCGCGAGACGCGCCCGTAGCGGGCGCCGAAGCGGCCCGCACTGCCGGTCTTGCTCCTAGCCATAGTGTCTGTCCGTGCGGCCCTCGCCGGTATAAGCCCTGCGAGTTCCGGTACCGAGCTGTCCTGCCGGGTGCGGTCAGGTACCGGGCGACCACTTCAGGACCGGAGCGAGACCACTCTGCCAGTTCCGATATGCGACCCGAGATGTCTCCGCCGCGGCCGGCTACCCGACGACCGGCCTCGCAGTCCGGTGGGCAGACGGCGAGAGTGCGGCGGCGGGCAACAAAAACACGGCGGCCGGCAACGCCGCGGCCGGAGCAGTATCCAGTGTCGGCCCCGGACGAGCCCGACCACATATGGTACCAAGATGAGAATTTAGATATTTATCTTCTCTATAACTTGACAAAATCTGGAATCTGATCAGAAAGAATTGCCCAAGCCAAAAATAGTGTTAGTAGGGCGGCGCGAAGGAGACTATTTAACTGCAGCCGTCTCGAAGCCTCGACTGTGATCGCGCCGCTCCTGGTCGTCGGGCTCCTGGTCGCGGCGTTCGTCGGATTCAACATCGGCGGATCCTCGACGGGGGTCGCCTTCGGTCCCGCCGTTGGCAGCAACACGGTCTCGAAAATTGGGGCCGCCGCCCTGATGACCGTGTTCGCGCTGCTCGGGGGCTACACCGTCGGCAAGAACGTCATCAGGACGATGGGCGGGGAGATCGTCCCGTCCTCGCAGTTCACGCTGGCGGTCTCCGTGGCGGTGCTGTTCTTCGTCGGCTTCGCGCTGCTCATCTCGAACCTGTTCGGCGTCCCCGCCTCCACCTCGATGACCGCCGTCGGCGCCATCGCGGGGCTGGGCGTCGCCACCGACACTATCGTCTGGCCGGTGATGGGCCGCATCGTCTCCTGGTGGCTGGTCGCCCCCATCGCGGCGTTCTGGGTCTGTGCCGTCATCGGCCGCTACCTCTACCCGTACCTGGACGCGAAGGTGCCGCTCGCCTCCGCCGGTGGCGTCATCGTCCGCCGACGCGCCGGCCCGGTTTCGTATCCGGCGCCCGCGCCCGACGCCGCGCTGAAGGATGTCTTCGGCATCGTGCTCGTCGTCGGTATCGGCTGTTACATGGCGTTCTCGGCAGGCGCGTCGAACGTCGCGAATGCCGTCGCGCCACTGGTGGGAAGCGAGGCCATCGAGCCGAACACGGGCGTCTTCCTCGCCGCGGCTGCCATCGGCGTCGGCGCGTTCACCATCGCCCGCCGGACCCTCGATACGGTCGGTAACGACCTGACCGACCTCCCGCTACTGGCCGCGCTCATCGTTGAGGTCGTCTCGGCGTCGCTCATCACCTTCCTCTCTTTGATCGGTATTCCCGCCTCGCTTGCCGTCTCGGCGACGATGTCCATCGTCGGCCTGGGATGGGGCCGCGCCACCCGGACGACCACGCTCTCGGAGGCGGCCGGCGCCGCGATGGCGGGAGAGGAGCCGGCCGCCGGAGCTCGCGTGGATGCACTGGCTGCCGACGGCGAGGGAAGCAGGGGTGACGCCGGAAGCGCTGCCAGCGGAAACGGCACCCGCAGCGGTGACGACTCGAGCGAGAACCGAACGGTCCAGCCAATCGGTGAAGAGGACCCCGACGAACTGACCGCCTCGGAGTTGTTCGACCCCGCAACGACGGGCCGGGTCATCGTCCTCTGGATCATGACGCCCTCGGTCTCTGCTGCGGCCTCGTACCTCCTGTTCGAGTACGCACCGTTTTTTTGAGAGATCCGAATCAAATATCACGAAAGACTCCGATAGAGCGGCCATACGCCGGTTTTAGGCGTACCTAACAGCAGGTTTGAAGGTAGGGGAGGGCGTAGCGCCGGGCGATGCCTACAGTAGAATACCTCAACTACGAGGTTGTCGAGGACCAGGGCTGGGACATGTACGACGACCCGGTCTTCGACGAGGCCGCAGACATGGACCTCGACGACGAGGACTACGGCAAACTCGACGTCAACGAGGGCGAGTACATCCTCGAGGCCGCCGAGGCACAGGGCTACGACTGGC
>JBDGSA010000031.1:0-8844 GCA_042217755.1 Haloglomus sp.
CAACAACCACGACACCGAGGCCAGCCACTCCGCGACGGTCGGACAGGTCGACGAACTGGACCTGTTCTACATGACCTCGCGCGGCGTCACCGAGCGGATGGCCAAGAACATGCTCGTCGAGGGCTTCTACGTCCCCGTCCTCGAGGAGATCGAGGTCGAAGAGCTCCGAGAGAACCTGGAGACCCGCATCCGCGAGCGACTCCGCCAGCGAGCGTAGGCGAGAACACGGTTTTTTCGGACGTTCTTCTGGAATATCGGAAGTTTCCGGATTATCTGGTAGAATTCGCGGCTGACAGTGTCGAATCCGTCGATTCGAGACGGTGACGCGGCCCGCCGAGGCACCCGGTGGGACGCGCACCTCAGAAGTCGGGTAGATCCTCGGGCGGTTCGTAGTCGGCCTCCCAGTCGATGTACTCCTCCTTCAGCGTCTCGCAGACGATCTGTCCGAGTTCGGTGAGTCCGGCGTTGATGGCCGAGACGGTGCCCCACGAGTCGAGTTCGGGGTGGAGGTCGCGGACCTTCCAGTCCTCGGGGAGCCCGGGGGCGTGGTAGCCGACGCGGTCGGCGAAGTCGTCCCAGAAGAAGTCGAACCGCGAGGGCAGATCCAGATCGAGCGCGATCTGCCAGTCGTCCTCGTCCATCTCGGCGTCCTCGGCCCACTCGGCGAACGCTTCCTCCCAGGCCCCCTCCTCGAGGAACTCCTGGAGTTCCTCGCGGCGGTAGTCGTCGCCCTGCACTTCTGCGTCGTCGTAGTCGTCAGGGTCCAGGTTCGGCTCCAGTTCCGGCGGCGCCGGCGCCTCGACGTCGAGTCCCATGGCCGGTGGTTACGCGGCCGCGGCGATAAAGCCGCGGGGCGACGGGGCGACCAGTAGCGCCAAAACGGGGCCGACCCTTGGCGGACGCGTGCAGGGCCAGGACGACACCGGCGCCGCCCTCGGCCAGCGCAGGGGCTCCCCCTCGCGGACGCCGGCGCGTGTCGTGCTCGCGACGGGGCTGCTGTTCGGCCTGGCCTACCTCGCTCGAGCGGTCCTCGTCCGCCCGGGCACCGTCGCGCTAAACTTCCAGGTGTACCACGGCGCGGCCGAGGCGTTCCTGGCCGGCAAGCCGCTGTACGGGCGGTCTCCTGTCGGAGTGAGCTGGCTGGTCTACCTCTACCCGCCGCTCTCGATCCTCGCGTTCGTCCCGTTCACGCTGTTTCCGCTCGGGGCGGCGTACGCCCTGTTCACGGCCCTCTCGCTGGCCGGCGGGCTGGCGCTGTCGTGGCTGCTGGTCGGGGTCGTCGAGCGGCACGGCGTGGAACTCGCGCGGCTCGACCGCCTCCTCGTCGCGGGGTTCGTGACGTTCGGGGTCCACACGGCGCCGACGCTCGTCTTCGGGCAGGTGAACCTGCTGCTGGCGCTGGCCGTCGCGGTCGCGTTCGTGGCGCTGGCCGCCGGCGACGAGGCCAGGTCGGGCACCACGCTGGCGCTCGCGGCGTTCGTGAAGGTGTTTCCGGCCGGCTTCGGCCTCTGGTACCTGCGACAGCGGTCGGTCCGGGCGCTCGGTGCGGCCATCGCCACCGGCGGGGGGCTCCTCGTCGCCGGCCTCGCTCTGGGACCCGATCTCACCGCGGCGTACGTGACGGAGGCGCTGCTCCCCCGAGCCTCGCGGGCGGCGTTCGAGGGTGGACTCGACCCGGACGCGGCGTACCTGACGGTCCGCCGACCGCTGTCGCTGCTGTTCCCCCGCTCGTCGCTCGCGCGGAGCGTGGGCGCGCTGGCCGTGATGGCCCCGGTGGTCGCCCTCGGCATCCGCCGGGTCGATTCGCCCCGTCGACGGCTTGTCGGGCTGTTCGTCCTGTTTTCGGGGGTGCTGCTCGCGCTCCCCACGTATCCGATCTACTACCCCGTCGTGTACTTCCCGCTGGTGCCGCTGCTCTACCTGTTCGTGGGGCCCGGGCGCACGCTGTTCCTCGCCGGCGCCGGGCTCGGCCTGTTCACGCTCCACCTGAACGACCTCCGTCGCGTCATCGCGGCACTCGGGACGCCGCCGTGGCTCCACGACGCGCTGCTCGCGGTGGTGACGCCCGTGTTCACCGTCGGCTCGCCGGCGCTGTATGCGCTCGGGCTCTGTCTGGCCGGCTGTCTTCGCCACCAGCTCGCCGGGCCGCCCGAAACCGGCGGCGACAGACGCGTGTCTGACGAACGTTGAAGTAGGAAGAGCGACGAACCATGGGCACGATGGGCAACAAGAACAAGACTATCTCCTTCAGGGTCAACGAGGAGTCGTTCGAGGCCCTGCAGAGCATCGCCGAGGAGCGTGACATTTCGCTTTCGGCGGTCTTTCGCGACTACGTCGAGATGCTCGTTGCCCACGACGGACAGGTCGAGGTCGTCCCCGAGCACCAGCTCGATGACTCGACCACCTCGCCCACGGAGTCGTTCCCTCCGAAGGTCGAGGTACCCAAATCGTTCGTCCGCGAGCACGAGCGCCTCGAACTGGAGGCCGAACACCTCCGCGAACAGCTCGACGAGTACAAGCGCTACGTCACGAAGCTCTCCCAGCGCCTCGAGGAGGAGGAAGACGAGGAGGTCATCCACCTAGACGACCTCGACGGCGGCGAGGAGGAAGAAGAGCCCTCGTTCCGCCTGGGCTGAGACGCTCGCTTCGCGCTGCCGTTCCTGGCCGTGAGTGTCGGTCGGTGCCGTCGGTCCATTCACTCGGCGGCCGCGTCCGTCTCACCGTCTACACCGCTCGTTCCCGTCCGCGTGCGGACGCGTGTCACCAGATACGCCGCCACGACGATGACCACCGCGGGAGCGGTGGCGGCGAGGATCGCGTTCTCCGGGGCGAGTCGTGAGACAGTTCGAGCGTAGACTTGCACTGAAGAGAGGGCGCAGCCTCCTACTCGAGTGCCATGCCCTCCCTCATCGGGTATCAGAGAATATGGGTGATGGAATCCACCTCCGGCTGCCCGCTACTCTGAGATTGAGGTGGTAGCCTTGACGGCGCCAGTCACGTCCACGATGGATGTCTCCGGATCGAGCACGTTGAAGTGTCGCTGTCTTCGTCGAGTACCCCGGGGAGCGTCATCTCCTCTGGCTGCGTGACGACTCATACGGTTTAGTGTAACAGTTTACCGGTGCGTCGGCCGACCGGGGCGCCGATGCGCCGGAAACGATTTACAGTAAACCGTATCAGGACACAACGTGGCCACGGTCAAGTCCTCGTTCTAGGCTATCGCCGAGTTCGTCGGCGACAACGAGTGGAAGATGAGCAAGCAATAATTCTATAATCAGACTTAATCGACAAATTGGTAAATCAATATAGAAATAAAGATTTTTCTAAAATGTAGCCCCGAGCGGATTCGAACCGCTGTCAGAAGCTCCAAAGGCTTCTATGATTGGCCACTACACCACGGGGCTTCATCTGAACCGTCCGGGTTCTGCGGGAATAGGTCTTACCTTACTTCGCCGCTGTCTGGCACGGGTACCGTGCCGTGTTCGACCTTCTTGTGGCACGAGGGACAGAGTGCGATGAAAGTGTAAGGTGTCAGTCGGCCGCCTCGGACTCGAGTTCGACGTCGATGTCGGAGATGAGGTGGCTACAGACGTCGGCCTCGGCGTCGAAGCAATCGGGGCAGGCGGGGTCGCGGTCGATGATGGTGTCGAGGCGGTCGCCGACCGTCTCGTCGATGACCGACTCGAGCTGGCGGGCCTCGGCGCGGAACTCCTCGACCTCGAGCACCTTGACGAGGAAGCGTTCGATGATGCAGTAGGTCTGGAGCGCCTCGCGGGCGCGGTGGATGCCCTCGTCGGTGAGGTCGACGCCCTTGTACTTCTCGTGGTCGGCGAGGCCGGCCTCCTCGAGTTTACCGATCATCTCGTTGGCCGAGGCCGGCGAGACGTCGAGTGCCTCCGCGACCTTTCCGGTCGAGGCGGGGCCGTTCTCCTGTTGCTGGACCAGGTAAATCGCTTTGAGGTACTGGTTTTGCGTGTTCATGCGCGGGCCTCCATCAGGCGGGTGACCTCCTCGACGCCCTCGGCTTCGTCCTCGCGGATTTCGCCGAGCGTCTCGAGCAGGCGGTCGCGGTCGATGCTGAAGCGGACGTCCGAACCCTCGATAGCGGTGATGAGGTCGTCGTAGAACTTGTAGGCGGTCTCCTCGTTGGCGAGTTGGTCGTAGAGGACGCCGTCGGTGTCCGTGTCGGCCTCGTAGCGGGCCGCGACCAGTTCCTCGATCTCCTCGTAGGCGACAGGGTCGCCCTCGAGTTCGTCGACGAGCGCCTCCAGTTCGGCGCGGTGGCCGGCGGACTCCT
Source organism: Haloglomus sp. (assembly GCA_042217755.1). Lineage (GTDB taxonomy): Archaea > Halobacteriota > Halobacteria > Halobacteriales > Haloarculaceae > Haloglomus. The sequence continues at coordinate 4,298 of JBDGSA010000031.1, forward strand.
CGGCGGCGCCTTCGAGGAGCGCCTCCAGCTCGGCGTCGCGCTCGTCGGGATCGAGCGACTCGTAGTGCTTGTTCGCGCGGGCCTCGACCACCTCCTCCAGCACCATCCCAATCTGAAGCAGCCGGGCGAGCTGGTGGTCGGACGCCACGGGGTAAGAGAGGCTCACGTGCTCTCACCACGCGGACGCGCCGGGGGTGACATACCCGTCTGTCGGGCAGCCGCGGACTTAAGCCGTTCCCTCGCTATGCTGGCGGATTCGGCACGGTGGATTCGGACTGCCGGCGGCGAGCGAGCGACAGCGGCGACAGCGGATAGGGGCGACAGCTGATTGACGGACGTCGCGCCCGCGGCGCGGCGAGAGTGCTCACCTATCGCCGGGCGTGCTGACGCGGTCAGCGACGAGTTCGTCGACGACGAACGACCAGCGCCGTGGCTGCCGGTGAGAACGTGGAACAGAAAGCGGCCGGAATCGGCACGGATAGGACCCGGACGGGAGACGTTTTCCACGGCCCGTACGGCTCTTCCGGCGCCGCGTGCACGTTAGCCGGACTCTCACCGGCCTGCCCTTGCGGGCTTTCGTCGGGCTCTCACCGACTGTTGTGCTCGCCTTGCCGGTTTCGCGAACGTCGCTCACACGACGTCCGGTACTTGGCCTTCGCGTCCAGCCATCCGGATGGCCGGATGGTGGGCCGCTGCGGTTCTCCTTCGAGGCGTTCTCCTCGTGGCCCTGTTATGGACCCTTCGGTCGTTGCCCCCAACTCGACCTCGCTGTCGCTTCGGTCGAGTCGTCCGGTGTGTCCCCGTGGACTCCGGCGGCACCCCGTGTGAAGGACGCCCGGGGAAATAAAATTTTTGGTAGGCGGTACCACACCACACGATCTTCAACTGTAGATCGACCCGTCGGTGTCGAGTCGCACCACGAATCCCCGAACTATCTGGTGAATAGCCGCTCGAAATTTCGTTCGAATAATATAAATAATCAATTTCCAGATTTGAGAGAGTATGGAGCCCTAATAGAAAATATGTGACAGTGCGATCATCTATTGCGTGCCCGCAGGACGAACGTCTCGCGGCGCTCGTCGGTTCGTTCGACGCTGAAATCCGCACGCTCGAACGCTTCGACGGCCTCTGCCGCGTCGAACCGCTCGCTCCGCGGCGGACCGTCCGACCCTTCGCCTGCCGCCGACCAGTCCGCGATGCCGACCAGCCCGTCGGTGCGGACGACTCGTGCGAGTTCCGCCAGCGCTTCGGGCGAGGCGAACTCGTGGTAGGTCATCGTCGAGAACGCCCTGTCGAGTGCGTCGTCATCGAACGGGAGGTCGGCCGCCTCGGCGGTGACGAGGCGGACGTTCTCCGGGACGCCCTTCTCCCGGTACAGGTCGTGCATCTCGGCCTGGACGTCGACGGCGTGGACCGTCTCCGCGTAGGGGGCCACGTCGTTCGTGTAGAAGCCCGTCCCGCTCCCGAGGTCTGCCACCTCGCCGGCGGGCTCGAACAGCGCCAGCAACTCGTCGACGGAGACGTACTCGTACCGCCCCGGGTCCTCCAGGGCGTCCGCTCGCTCCACGTCGTACGTGTGGAAACCCATACGTCCCGTTCGGACGGCCTCTGTATAAGCCCACCCCGGCCGCATCCGTGTCAGAAATTGGTCGGCCACCGGCCGCATCCGTGTCAGAGACCGGTCGACTACCGGCCGCGGGCGGTCCCGGTGACATCGTCCGGTCGATCGTAGAACCCGACGTAGCGGATGCTGGAGAGGACGGCTCCCTCTATGGCCTCCTCGAACCGCTCCTTGTTCGCCCCGCCGGGGAGGTCGAGTGGCTGCCGAAGCGCGTAGAGCCGAAACCGGTACTCCTCTTCGTCGAGCGCGGGCGGCGGGCAGACGGGAAGATAGCCGACCTCGCCGATCCCGTTCAGCCCCTGCCGGGCGCCCCCCAGTCCGGGCAGCACCTCGGTGTCGGGGAGGCCGCCGGGAATCTCGCCGCGGTCGGGCGGCACGTTCCAGAGCAGCCAGTGCGTGAAGTTCTGTGCGAAACTGTTCGGATATCGGCAGACCAGTGCGACTGCCTCGGTCGGCTCCGGGAGGTCGCTGAAGGTGAACGGCGGGGACCGCCCCGCCCCGTCACAAGTGTGTTCCCGGGGGATGGTCCCACCGTCGTCGAACGCCGGGGAGCGAACCTCCATCCCGTCGGGTGTCGGCGGAGCCCCCCCGATGGTGATACAGCCGGCGACGCCGGCGGTGGCCGCCGAACCAAGCGTCGCCAGCAGCGCGCGCCGCTCCATACTCGCGGTACGCCGGAACGCGGGAAGCGCCTTGCGTTCCCGGACCGTTGGACCTCCAGCGGTCGGGAAACGCCGCGGGATTGAAGCCCCCCAGCACCGTGCAGCAGATATGGTCGAGATCGTGCCCCCGACCGAACGCACCTGCGAGCGGTGCGGCCGGGAAGACGTCTGGGACGACGAACAGGGGAAGTGGGTCATCAGGACGGAGGACGGCGAGCGCCTCGTCGGCGACCGTCACTGCATCCACGAGTGGGACATCAACGGCCGCTATCGCCCCGTCCGCCGCAACGGCGAGGCCTGACCGACACGGATGCCGACCGCGTACATCACCGCGCCCCCGGACGCGGCGGCCGACCTCGCTCGAACGCTCGTCGAGGAGCGACTCGCCGCCTGTGTCAATCACGTCGACTGTGGCTCTGTCTACCGCTGGGAGGGCGAGGTCGTCACCGACGAGGAAGTGATTCTGCTGGCGAAGACGACCGACGAGCGGTACGACGAGCTGGCGGCCCGCGTCGACGAGCTCCACCCCTACGACGTGCCGTGCGTCGAGCGCTTCGAGGAGACGGACCTGTTGCCCGCGTTCGGCGAGTGGCGTGCGAACGCCGTCGAGCGGGGCGAGGAGTCCTGAACTCTCGATAACAGGGAGTTCTGAACTGCCGCTCAGAGTCCGAGCGTCGGAACGAACGACTGCTGGAACAGTCCCGCGATGTCCAGCAGTGCGATGAGCAGCGTCGTCAGTACGATGGAGGCGGCCGGTGGGTCGAGGTGGGTATCGGCGTGGGCGTACAGCACGCGCTGACAGAGTTCACCAGCGAGACCAGCTACCAGCCCCATCGCCGCCCCTCCGACGACGACCAGCCAGAGTGAGACGTTCGCCTGGACCTGGGCAGGGGCGATGCCCGGCCCGGAAACACCCGGGGCCAGCGCCACTACGAGCAGGCCCGCCGGGAGCGCCATGTGGTGAGTGACGGGGAACCGCTCCATCCCCAGAGCGAGAACGAGTAGCGAGGCTGCGGTGATCCCGAAGCCGAGGAACGGGCTGGCGGTGATCCACGCGACGTAGGCGCTGAATACGCCGACCACGGCCCCGAGGAACGCGACGCTCGGCCACTTGTACTGGTGTGGGAGCCACGGCTCGACGAGGAGGCGCCGGTCGCCGGGAACCGCTCTCGCCGGGTCGATGCCGCCGGTCTGAACGTCGCTCGCTGCGCCGTCGGAGCGATCGGACGAGACCCGGCTCCCGTCGGCTGGCGCACTACCGACGGAGGGGGAATCGGGTGACTGCGCTCCGCGTTCACCGCCGTCCGCGACGGGGGCACGGCGCTGGTCGCGCTCGAACGGCGTCATGTTCAACAGTCCCTCGGGCGCCGCGCCGACGAGCGGGTAGCCGAAGGCGATGCGGTGGAGGAACCCCGTCAGCACGATGCTGACCGCGACGGGGTCGACCGGAAGCCCGAGGGTGGTGTTCGAGAGGTAAAAGAGGAGGTACCCGGCGGCGCCGAACGCTCCGCCGACCAGAAGCACGTCCGGGTCCGGTCCGAGCGAGTAGGTGATGTTCTTGGCCTCGTGGTAGTCAAAGCCAGTGTTCATCTTGCCGCGGCGCGCGGCGTACGCGGTCGCGGCCGCGCCGCCCGCGAACGCGACGTGCGGGCCGAAACCGGCCCCGAAGGCGATGCTTCCGGTGATACCGTACGCGCCGAGTGCCCCACCGCCCCCGGCGACCACGTCGCTGCCGATGTTCATTATCTCGCCCGCGATGACGATGAACCCGGCGAACGCGAGTGAGGGGAGTGCACCAAGCGCCGCGCCGAAGGCGCCGCCCGCGAACGCGACGGCGGTCAAGAGCAGGACGGTGGTCAGTTCGACCATCCCGACGACACCTCCGTGCGAGTAGCCGTACAGCCGTACATCACTCCGGCCTCCAGGCACCAGCCAGTTAGCGTTGTCTATCTTTCATGGTCGATGCCGCCTCCGGCACTGTCGCCGTCGAATGGACCCATATCGTGGGATTTCACTTCCACCGCGGATGGCTGGCGTTCATTCCTCCCCGACCCTTCGTTCGGGTATGTCGATAGACACCGTCCGCGTGCGCACCGACACCAGCAGCACGCCGCGTCCCGACCGCCGCGTCTTCGACGTGAGCGAACGCCCGTCCGCGGAGATCGTCGAGTACGTCCGCGATACAGACGCCGACTGCTACCTCGAGCGAAAGGGCGGCCACACCTACCTGGTCGCGAACTGACGGCGACGGCCGATGGCGACGG
>JBDGSA010000029.1:0-3621 GCA_042217755.1 Haloglomus sp.
CAGCTCGACGCCGAGCGTCTCCTCGACGTACGAGGAGTACGGTCCCGGGAAGCCGTCTAGCGTCTCGACGAACAGGCCGGCGTCGTCGACGATGACCGGCTCACCCGCGTACCGATACGCCTCGCGGGCGCCCCGCGCCGCAATCGGCCCGAGTTCGGGCGCCTGGACCTCCGTGTAATCGAAGTCGAGCGCCTCGACGTCGTCGAGATACTCCGCCGCCTCCCGGACCTTGCCGGGGTTGGTCGTCACGTACCGAAGGGGCATAGTTGACTATCGGGGCGGTCAGTGGGTAGTGGTGTCGGTTCTCGCCGCCGAGTGCGACCCCGCGCTACAGCCGCGCCAGGAGGAACTCGGCAGCGCGGCCCGCCGCCTTGTCGGCCTGCCCGACGAAGTGGTGGTCGGCGCTCATCTCCACGACGTCCAGCCCGAGTTCGCGGGCGCGCTCCACGACGGGCTCCCAGTTCGCGGTCGTGTCGCGACTCCCGTAGACGATCCGCACGGGCGCGGCCACGTCAGCGAGTGCCTCGGCGACCGGGCGCTCCACGGCGCCGGTGATACCAGCGCCCGGAGCGAGCGCGACCGCGGCCTGCAGCGTCCGACCGGCGGTGCCATCGGCCGCCGCCGCGAGTAGCGCGACGGCACCGCCGAAGGAATAGCCGAACAGCCCCACGCGCCCGTCGCCGTAACGGTCGCGGGCCCACCGGCAAGCCTGCCGGGCGTCGGTCCGCTCGCCGCGGCCCTCGTCCCAGTCGCCGTAGTCGAACCGGAGACAGGCGACGCCCTCGGCGGTGAGCACGTCCGAAAGCGACCGCAGTCGAGCGTCTGTTCGCTTCCCGCCGTACTGCGGGTGTGGCGGACACGCGACGACGCAGGCGCCGGCGTCGCCGTCGGGCGTGTCCAGCGTACCACGCACGTCGCGCCCCCCCGGAACCAGCACGTCCTCGCTCATGACCCGACCGACGACTGGCAGGCCGTTAATACTCTCGGGGCCGGTTCGGCGCGGGAGTGCGAAATCCGAGAGCAGGGCCGTCCCGGGGCGAGCGAGGAACACGAAGCAGGCCACCACGGGTGAACGAAGGCGCCGAAAGCAGGGGAATTATGCCCGCTGACGCCCAACACGACGGCAATGGGAATCCTCGAGAACAAGGCTCGTGCGCGTTTTTTCTACAAGTATCTCTCGAAGGTGTACGACGAGATCAACCCGTTCATCTGGAACGAGGAGATGCGAGCGGAGGCGCTGGAACTGTTCGACCTCGAGGCTGGCGACCGGGTGCTGGACGTCGGGTGCGGAACCGGGTTCGCCACCGAGGGGCTCCTCGAGTACACCGAGGACGTCTACGGCCTCGACCAGTCCGAACACCAGCTGGAGAAGGCCTACGAGAAGTTCGGCAAGCGCGGACAGGTCCGGTTTCACCGCGGCGACGCAGAGCGCCTCCCGTTCCGGGACGACGCCTTCGATGCGCTCTGGTCCTCGGGGAGCATCGAGTACTGGCCCAACCCGGTCGACGCGCTGTCGGAGTTCCGCCGCGTCGTGCGACCGGGCGGCCCGGTGCTCGTGGTCGGCCCGAACTACCCGAGTTCGACCGTCTTCCAGAAGCTCGCCGACGCAATCATGCTGTTCTACGACGAGACAGAAGCCGACCGGATGTTCTCCGAGGCAGGATACGAGGAGTTCCGTCACGTCACGATGGGCCCCGACTACAACCCCGACATCGCCATCACCACCATCGCGCGCGTGCCGGAGGATGCCGACGCCGACGCGGCAGCCATCGACGCCGTCGACGCCTCCGCGGACGATTGAGCATCGATATCGTATAGAGTAAAAATAAACGGATAATTTGAATACTAGCGCCACAGTTTCGGAAATATTCCAATAATTTCTCTTTTTATTTTATAGTATCATCTATATAATTATTACGCTGATGCGATGATCTCCACCCGCGCCACGGTGTAGCTGTCGGTGGCGATTCGGATCTCCACCTGTGCACCCGGTGTCAGTCCCGGGCGGTTCGTGCTCGCGAGGCTGACACCGGCCGTCTCGCCGGCCGTCCAGCGCGGGTCGGCGGCGCTATTGAACGGGCCGGTCGGGCCGGCGTGGAATCCCCGGGCCGCGAAGAACGGGACCGGCGGCTGGTGGGCCAGCGGTTCGCCGTTCACCGAGAGCCGGACCTGAAGGTCGCGCACGTCGAGGGCGTCACCGCCACCGTGGACGCACGCCACGCGGTCGACGGCCACGTCGACGCGACAGTCGAGGTGGACACTCGGCGGAGGAGCCGCCGGATCGGCCCCAGCGAGAACGGCACCACCGACGACGGCAGCGAGGGCGACAGCGACGGCCACCAGCAACACGACACCCAAGACGGGTGAGAGCGCGCGGTCGCGGGACGGAGACACGGGGGGACTGGTCCCGGAATCCGATAAGAAGGTACGTGTCGAGGGCGCGAGACGAGCGATGGAGGAGCTCGCGGGGTTCACCGAGTCGGCGGCCCGTCACTGGAGACGACCAGCGAGACGGTTCGGGTCCCGGTGACGGCAGTGACCCGGGTGGTCGAGGCAGGGGCAATGACCCAGCGCTCGCCGTCGATTCCCGTCTGCCCGACCGACTCGCCTTCGACTCGAATATCGACCTGGACCGGCTCCCCGGTCGTCGCGTCCGTCACTCTGACGAGCATCGGGCCGCCGGTCCGCGTCCGCTCGACGGTAATATTGAGGCTCTGAGAAACGTTCGAACCCGCCGCGACCGTCGGAATCGAGGAAAGGTCCTTGTACTGGATCTCGCGGAAGACGTCGCGGGTGCTGCCGTCGAGGAACGTGACGAGGTCGTACGTCCGGCTGGTCCCGTGGGGGTGGCCGATTCGGACGGAGTAGACGCCGGCGTTGTAGAGGAACGGTTCGCCGGTGTACGTGCCGATGGAGGTGCCCGCCTGGTTCGCAAAGACCCACGGGTAGAGTTCGGCGGCGCGGTCGCGGGCAGCCTCCAGTCGCTCGCCGCCCCGCACGAACTGGTCGGTCCCGCCGGGATTGCGGGCCGACGGCACGTACGCCTCGCGGACGTACCGCTGGGAGAACTGTCCGCGGTCGACCATCGCGAGGACGACCCCCTCGCTCGACGTCTCCACATAGACGCGAACGGGCGGTTCCTCGCCCGCCATCGTCGCGGCCACACGGGCCCGTACCGGCCCCTCGAGGGGGAGCAATCGGGCCTTCATTGCAGCGATCCGGCGGGGCGAGACAGGGTCGCCGACCGCGTCGTTGTACGTGCGAAGTAACTGGACGGCGCCGCGGAGCGAACCGGCAGCCCGGTCGATAGCCGCCAGCTCACGGAGGTAGGTCCGGGTCGAAATCGCTCCGGCGTTGTACCGGGTCAGCGCATGCCGCTCGCGCTGTTCGAGCGCGGTAATCCGGGCACCGATACGGTCGGCTGCCCGCTCGACGACCTGTCGACGCCGGGTGGCGTTGTCACCGGCCGACAGGAACGTCGACCGGAGCCAGGTCGCCTGATAGGTGGAGTGCGTCGCCGCGCCGTCGGACGCAACCACCCCACCGACGTCGAACGTTGCCGTGCCGAACCGGCGCGTCTCCGTTGGCTTCGCGAGTGCGAGGTAGGCGGTGGTGTTCTGC
>JBDGSA010000029.1:3721-8622 GCA_042217755.1 Haloglomus sp.
GCACGCCACCGCCACCGGCAGGATATGCGGGCGAGGTCCCGTGTTGCCCTCCAGTCGACGCTTGCCCTCGCTGTCCTCGCGGCGATGGTCGTTGCTCCGGCCGCCTCGGCCGCGGCAGCAGCCTCTGCTCCGGCCCGCTCGGCTCACGGGGGCGTTTCGGCCACCGCCGGCCACGACGCGGCGACACTCGCCGCGCAGTCAGAGTTACCGCCCCGCGACGGGACCGCACTCATAATCAGACTCCAGGCCGACGGCGACGCCCGGTGGACGGTCGTGACGACGTTCGACCTCGTCAACGAGAGCGACCGCGAGGCATTTCGCGACCTCGCGCGCCGGTACGAGAGCGGAGAGTCGGACATCGGATTCGGCATCAAGACATTCCAGCAGGCCCGACGGGCCGCCAACGCCACGGTAGCCCGGTCGATGACCATCCGAGAGGTAGAGCGAGGAGCGACGATCGTGGACGGCTCGAACGGGACCGCGACCGGCCGGCTCACGCTGAACTTCACGTGGACGAACTTCGCCCGGACGAGCGACGGACGACTCCGGGTTGGCTCCGCGTTCAACACGACCAGCGGGACGTGGCTCCCCGGGCTCGCCGCGGGGCAGACACTCGCGATCCATCCGCCTCCTGGCTACAGCATCTTCACGGCACCCGTCCGGCCGAGGGCAGGCGTTCTCAGGTGGGAAGGCCCGACCTCGTTCGAGCCGGGCGACCTGACGACAATCTACGAGCGCAACGGCGGTCCGGGAGCCACGCCGACGCCGACGCCGACGAACCGGACGGTCCCACCGACCGGTCCATCCCTGCCGGGAACCCTCCTGCTCGTCGGAGGGGTCGGGGGACTGCTCCTGCTCGGTGCCGTCCTGCTCGTGCTCCGGCAGCGGTCGGGAGATGAGGCTATCGGGCCCGCACCGGGCGCGGCGAGCGACGACGCCGACGACAGCAGCGGCGCGGCGGCGGACGACGCGGACGACACGGACGCGCCGCCGGCAGCCGAGACGGATGACGAATCCCCGGGGTCACCGCCAGCGCAAGCGGAGAGTGGGGCGGTCGAGGAGGACACGGCACTCCTCAGCGACGAGGAACGGGTCGAACGGCTGCTCGAACGCAACGGCGGCCGGATGAAGCAGGCCAACATCGTCTCGGAGACGGGCTGGTCGAACGCGAAGGTATCGCAACTGCTGTCCTCGATGGACGAGGACGGCCGCATCGACAAACTCCGTATCGGTCGAGAGAATCTCATCAGCCTCCCCGACGAGGACCTGACCGGGTTCGACGAGGAGTGAGCGAAACGCAAGACCAGGCTAGACGGGGAGTGAGCGAAATGGTGTCGCGACCCGCGTAGTCAGCCGTCGATTCGGATCGATCGGAAGAATCGGCTTGAACAGGCCGTATATCGCCGCCTTGCGGCAGCGCCGCTCGGACCGTTCGGAAACGTTTATTCACGAACGACCGCTGTGTTGGAACGACTAGCATGAAGATACTCGTCACCGTCAAAGAGGTGGCCGAGGTCGAAGACGAGTTCGAGATCTCCGGGCTCGACATCGACGAGAGCTACCTCGAGTACAATCTCAACGAGTGGGACGACTACGCCGTAGAGGAGGCCGTCCAGATCGAGGAGGCAAACGACGACGTGGAAGTGGTGACGGTCACCGTCGGGCCAGAGCGATCCGAGGAGACCATCCGGATGGCGCTCGCGAAGGGCGCGGATCGGGCCATCCGCGTCTGGGATGACGCCCTCGCGGACGAGGACTACCTCTCTACGGAGGCCACGGCCGAGATGCTGGCCGCGGTCGCCGAAGAAGAGGATCCGGATCTGATCTTCACCGGGGTCCAGTCCGCCGACGACGCCAACGGCGCGACCGGCGTCGCGCTCGCCAACAAACTCGACATGGAGTGGGCTGCTGTCGTCAACACGCTCGACCTCGACATCGAGGGCGGGGTCGCCCACGTCCACCGCGAACTGGAGGGCGGCATCGAGGAGCTGACGGACGTCCAGACGCCGGCCGTCCTCACCATCCAGTCCGGCATCAACGAGCCGCGCTACGCGAGCCTGCGCGGCATTCGCCAGGCCCAGCAGAAGCCACTCGATGTCCGCGAACTGGCCGACATCGGGCTGGACGAGTCGACGCTCGAATCCGCCATCGAGCGCACCTCGATGTACGAACCCGAGTCCGAGAGCGACGCCACTATCTGGGAGGGCTCGGCCGAGGAGACCGCCGGCGAACTCGCCAGTTTCCTCCGCGACAAGGGGGTGGTCGAGGGATGAGCGACGTCCTCGCGATCACCGAGCACCGTCGCGGTGACCTCCGTGACGTCTCCTATGAGGTCATCACCGCGGGTCGCGAACTCGCCGACGAGGTCGGCGGCGACCTCCACCTCGGTGTCATCTCCGGCGACGTCGACGCCTTCGCCGAGGACCTCGACCGCGACGGCGTCGACGCCATCCACACCGTCGACTACGGCGAGGAGTTCAACCACGACGTCTACGCACAGGCTATCCCACAGCTGTTCGAGCAGAGCAGCGCGAGCATCCTGCTCATGCCGAACACGGTCAACGGGCTCGACTACGCCCCGGCCGTCGCCGACGACCTCGGCCTGCCGCTCGTGACCGACGCCATCGACCTCGAGGGCGGCGACATCACGGGAGTCACTCGCGAGCAGTACGGGGGCAAGGTCGAGTCCACCTACGACGTCGACAGCGACGCGTTCGCGGTCACCGTCCGGCCGGCCGAGTGGCCCAAGGCCGAGGGGGACGGCGACGCGGCAGTCACGGCGGCCGACGTCGACATCGACGAGGACGCCATCTGCTCGGAGGTAACCGGGTTCGAGGAGGTCGGCGGCGGAGACGTCGACATCACGGAGGCCGACGTCCTGGTCTCCATCGGCCGCGGTATCGAGGAGGAGGAGAACATCGTCCTCGTCGAGGAACTCGCCGACGCGCTCGGCGCGACGCTCTCCTCGTCCCGGCCCATCGTCGACAACGGTTGGCTGCCGAAGAACCGGCAGGTCGGCCAGTCCGGCAAGGTCGTCACGCCCGACGTCTACATCGCCATCGGTATCTCCGGCGCCGTCCAGCACGTCGCCGGCATGAAGGGGAGCGACACCATCGTCGCCATCAACACGGACCCGAACGCGCCGATCTACGACATCGCTGACTACGGTATCGTCGACGACCTGTTCGACGTCGTCCCCGAACTCATCGAGGAGTTCGGCGGCGAGGCACCCGAGGTGTAGGCCACGTCGTCCCACTCGTTCGTTCTTCTCGCCGACCTGCAAGTCGTGTGTTCCGCGGGTCGCGCGTTCTGCCGCGGTATCGTAGAGCGACGCGGACACCGCGATGATCGGGCGGGTCACCACCGAGACCGGGGTAAGTCACCGTCGAAACCGGGGCGAACCACCGCCGAAACCGGGGCGAATCAGCTCTCGACGGCGTAGTCGTCGAACGCACTGGCGACGGCCAGCGCGGGCGGCAACGCCACCGCGATAGCTCCGAGCCCTAGCCCGAGCAGGAGCGCGACCGGCCGCCCCAGCGCCAGGATGACCGCCACGCCGAGCCCCGCGAGTGTGGGGAGGACCGACAGTCGAGCGAGGTCACGGGCCACCTCGCGTGGCCGACCGGCGAACGGGAACGCGACGACGGCGACGAGGAGGTACGACCCAGTGACGAGGAGGCCGACCCCGACGGCCGTGACGGGCGTGATGGGGACCACGTTCGAGGCCCGCTGGCGGCAGATGGTGAATCTTGTGTGTCGAGAGAGCGCAGCGACCACAAGAGCGCCAGCAGCGACGACGGACGGCGAGCCGGTATCGTCCGGGGGCGGCCACCCTCTGTCGATGGGTTGCTCCCGATACCCGATGCACGAGGCACCATACCCGATGCACGAGGCACGAGACACCATACCCGATGCCCGACTCCGTCACGTACTTCCGGATACCGGACCTCTCTTCGCGTGATGGAGTACCTGAAACGCCGGCGGGCCCAGATCGAGGACCGGCTGGAGACCGTCCTCGACGGGGTGGAGCCGGCGGCGCTGGCCGAGCAGGTGCGCCACGTCTCGCTGTCGGGCGGCAAGCGCGTCCGGCCGACGCTCACGCTGCTCACCTGCGAGGCCGCTGGCGGCGACCCGCTGGCCGAGGCGTCCGTCGCCGTCGACTTCGCGGTCGGCGTCGAACTCGTCCACAACGCCTCGCTCGTCGTCGACGACATCATCGACGAGTCGGAGTTGCGGCGCGGCGAGACGGCAGCCCACGTCGCCTTCGGTCACGGTCCGGCGATCATCGCCTCGGACGGCCTGCTCGGTGAGGCCTTCGCCCTCTTTTCGGCGGACGAGCACGCCACGCAGATCGTGGCCGAGGCGATGGTGGAACTCGGGATGGGCGAGGCGACGGAACTCGCGGCCGTCCCGAGCGACGAGGCCGAGTACATGGACCTCGCGCGCCGGAAGACGGGCGCGCTGTTCCGGGCGGCCGCCGAACTCGGCGCGGTCGCCGCCGGCGCCGACCCCTACCAGATCGAGTCGTTCGGAGAGTACGCCGAACGCGTCGGCATCGCCTTCCAGATCCGCGACGACGTCCTCGACGCGACGGCCGACGCCGAGGCGCTCGGCAAGCCGACGGGGCAGGACGCCGATCTGGAGCGTCCCTCTATCGTGCAGGTGACGGACCTCTCGCCGGCGGAGGCGAACCAGCGGGCCCGCGAGGAGTCCGACGCGGCGCTCGAGGCACTCGAAACTGCCACACCGCGGGACACCCGCGCCGTCGACTACCTCCGCGATCTCGCGGAGTTCGTCGTGGTCCGGGAGAAATAGGAGTAGCGTCCGGATTCGTCGGTGGAAACGCCCGAAGCCCTCGCGCTCTCTCAGAACAACCGCGACGACGAGGACTCCTCCGAAGC
>JBDGSA010000078.1:0-8579 GCA_042217755.1 Haloglomus sp.
AGCGCGGCACCGAGACGAAGTTCATCTCCACCGACTTCGAGAAGGGCGAACAGCTGATGACCGCGTTCGGCGGCGTCGCCGGGATCTTGCGGTACTCGACCGGCGTCTAACTCAGGATCGCTGCCTACTGGCCGCCGAGCGGCTCTTCGAAGACGTACCGTCCGTCCTCGTAGATCCGCTCGCCGTCCACCTCGATGGCGGAGTCTTCCGACATGTCGACGATGAAGTCGAGATGCAGGCTCGAGTTGTTCTGCTCGCGGTTTTCCCCGACGCTCTCCCCGTACGCCCGGCCGAGCGCGAGATGGACGGTGTCCCCCATCTTCTCGTCGAACAGGATGTTCCGGGTGGCGCGGTCGATGTTGCGGTTCATCCCGAACCCGAGCTCTCCGACCCGGTCGGCGCCGTCGATATCTAGAAGCGTGGAGAGCAGTTCTTCTCCCTCGTCGGCCGCGTAGTCGACGACGCTGCCGTCCTCGAAGGTGAGCCGGACGTTCTCGAACTTCTGTCCCTTGTCGTGGATGGGCACGTCGAACAGCACCTCTCCCTCGACGCTGTCCACGACTGGCGCGGTGAACACCTCTCCCCCCGGGAGGTTCTTCTCGCCGTAGTCGTTGACGGCGTGCATCCCGTCGATGGACGCCCGGACGTCGGTTGTCTCACCTGCTCGAATCCGCACCTGGGACCCCTCTTCGAGGATGTCGGCCAGTTGTCCCTGGTGCTCCCGCACGGCGTCCCAGTCCCGGAGGATGGCCCCCCAGACGAACTCCTCGTAGCCGCGGAGGGGCATCCCAGCCCGCTGTGCGAACCCGGGCGACGGATACTGGGTCCCACACCACGTCGTCTCGCTCATCACCTCGTCCATCAGTGGTTCGACCGCCTGCTGGAATCGCTGCAGTGTCGCGTCGTTGACGTCCCCTGCCTCCGATGGCGTCGCTCCTCCCCGAACGACGACTACCACGTCCGACGCTTCCACCAGCGCCAGGATGTGCTCCGGGAGACGGACCTGGTCGGGGTCGAGCGAGCGAAGCCAGGCACGCTGGAGGCGGTTCACGTCCCGGATGCTGTCCCCACTGAAGAACGTGGCCCCTCGCTGACCGAGTTCCGACGCGATGGCCTCCCCCAGGTCCTCTGTCCCCTCGGGAAGCATCAACAGTACATCATCCCCCGCTTCTACGTCTGTCGAGTGGTCCACGATGATCTCGGCGTGTCGCTGGATCCGCTCGTCCATGGTATGTAATCACAGTATACAAGAATTAAATCAGCATTCAATCGAACACATTTGCCGATTCCGCGGCGCTTCGACAGGGAGAGTCACACTCGCTGCCCACCTCCCACTACCCGGCTCTCTCCTTCGCATGACCCAATTCTGTGTCGAAAATATAAATTATTCAGAAAATATATTAATAAATATGGAATTTTAAAGCAAATGTTTGACTTTACTCGATAATATCTGCGATAATTTCATATCAGTGTTCCAGCGACTCGACGTACACGAAGTCGGCCTCCTCGGCGGTCTGTTCACGACCGTCGAGCGTGATGGCCCACCCGTGGAGCGCCGTGGGGTCGTCGAGTGCGTTCGTCAGGACCGTCCGGACGTCCAGCAGGTCGACCCCGTAGAAGTCGTTCGGGACGCCCTGGAAGTACTGGAGCGCCGTGCGAAAGAGCGAGCGCATGCCCTCTTCGTCCTCGAAGTCGAAGTGCTTGTACGCGCCAGCGGCGACCTGGACCATCCCGTGGAGGAACTTGCTTTCTGTCGACCCGCGTCCGTAGTTATACCACTCGTCCTCGAAGCAGTCATGCGATTCGTGGAACTCCCCGGCGTTGTAGAGTCTGACGCCGTGTTCGGTCGCTCGCCGGAGGGTCGCGTGCTCCCACCGCCCGTCCGCGCGCCACCCCGAGGGGTCGCCGTCGGCCGGCGGCCCGACGGACGCGTCGCGGGTGTGGTCGTCCATACCGTCTCTTCCGCCGGGAGGGCTGTAACGCCGTCGGTCGGTCCGTTCCGCGAGCGCTGTCGGGACTGACCGCTTACGAACACCGACGCGCCGGCAGAACGCCACTGCTCTCCCGGACGTCTAGAAGACCGTCTTCTTGCAGAACGGACAGCGCCGCCCGTTGACACTCCGGTTGACCTGTGAGTCGCATTCGGGACAGCGACTGATGACTCCCGCTGGTTCCATGACCTGGCTCTGAAGCACCTGGTTTAAATATTTTGGCCAAATCGGCGGTCGGTGCCCGCCGGGAGAAGCTTCTTTTTCCGCGGTCCGTAATCACATGGCATGGACGTTGACGCGGCGAGCGACACGGTCGAATGCGAGCGGTGCGGCGATGCGGTCGAGGTCGGCGTTCCCGGCGGCGAGCAGTGCTCGGACTGCGGTGCCTACTACTGTCGCATCTGCGTCGACGACCTCGCGAGCCAGCAGCTCCTCGACGAACCGGAGTGTCCGGCCTGCGAGATCCGACTCGTCACCTGAGACTCAGAGGTCGCGCGCGATGTCGCGGAGCCGGTTGACTCGCTCCGCTCGGCCCTGGATGGTGTCGGGGTCACAGACCTCGCCGAGCCGGCTCGACCGGACGAGTTCACACAGCGGCTCCACCGACCGGTCGGGCACCTCCACGGACGCGAGGTACGCCGCCGTCCGCTCTAAATCTGCCGTCGACGGCTCGCGACCGCCGTCGGCGCCGCCCAGCCGCCAGGCGAGGTCTCGCTCGTCGTCGCCGCGTTCGGGGAGCGTCGCGCCGCCGGCGAGGACGAACGCCTTCACGAGCAGGAACGGCACCACGTCCGGCGGCTCGTAGGAGCGGTCGTCGACGAGCAGCGACTCGACCCGGTCGCTGAGTTCGAGGCGCCGGCGACCGTTCCCGGCCGCGACCTCGAGCCGGAGGTCGTCGGGGCCGTCGTGATCGGAGTCTCGATGGAGGTGAGGCGGTCTGGTCACGTGTGCCGGTACGCGCTCGACTGGCTTTCAGTCGTGTGGTCTCCAGCGCCCCCTTGCGGCCCCCGCGCCCGCAGTGTGACCTTCTCGCGAGTCGACGGCGCGCTCCGCAACGGTTTTGCCCGCCAGCGCCCGATTCACGACCGCGAGCGGGGGTAGCCAAGCCTGGAAACGGCGGCGGACTCAAGATCCGCTCCCGAAGGGGTCCACGGGTTCGAATCCCGTCCCCCGCACGTCCACCGTGCGGAAGACCGCCTCGGAGCGGTCTTCCCCCGCATCACTCCTCTCGCCCCGGGCCAGGACAGCAACAGCCGGCGGCAGCCGCCGCGAACTCGTCGCCAGATCGTGGTGCGCGCCGCGGACACAGGTCCGGAACGCTGAACTTCGGGGCCCCCGCCAGTCCGGGTATGGCCGCGACCGAGCGGTTCGACCTCGACATCACTCCCGGCCGGGCGTGGCTCGCGACGCTCGCCGCCGCTGTCGCCGCGCTGGTTGCCGGCGCCGCGGCCCTCCCTCGCCTCGTCTGGGACCGCTTCCTCTGGCACTACTTCTGGGGCCCCGTCTACGCCGACGCCCAGGGCGCCCGCTGTGCGGTGATGACCGATACCGGGCCGGAACTGCTTTTCAGCGAGGCACGCTGTTCGGCGGCCCGAAACGCCGGCCGGATTGTCGCCGAACCGGGCTACACGCTCGTCTCCGAGGCGGGCTACGCCATCACGCTCATCTTCTTTCTCATCGGCGTGCTCTATCTGCTCCGCTATCTCGAGGTGGGTGAGACGCTCGATTTCTTCTTCGCGCTGACGCCGTTCATGTTCTTCGGCGGCGCGCTCCGCGTCGTCGAAGACGCGAACAACGCGGCGCTCGAGGCGAGTATCGAGACGCTGCTGTCGTATCCGGCGAATACGCTCATCATCAGTCCGGTCATCTACTTCACCGTCTTCGCGGTGACGCTCGCCGCGCTCGTCGTCGGCGTCGCGCTCGACCGGCGTGGAACCGTCGGCAGCTACCACCACTTCGTCTTCGGCGTCGGCGCCGTCGCACTGCTGGCGACCGTCGGATTCCTGTTCTGGTTCGTCCCGACGAGACTCGCGCCGAAGCTTCCCGGTGTTGGCTTCTACCCCCTGATGACGGTCGCCACGCTCGCCCTCGCGACGGTCCTCTCTGTCGCGATCTACGCGGGCGCCGAGCGCTGGGCCCCAGTGATCAATCAGGGCACCGGCCGCGCGGGACTCGTCGTCATCTTCGGCCACGCGGTCGACGGCGTGGCGAACGTCCTGTCGGCCGACTGGCTCGACCTGATCGGCGTCCCCGTCGAGTACGGCTCGAAACACCCGATCAACCGCATCATCGTCGACATCACGCAGTCGATCCAGCCTCAGTGGCTGTCGAACGCCGTCGGCACTTCGTGGCCGTTCCTCGTCGTCAAGCTGGTGGCCGCGACAGCCGTCGTCTACGTCTTCGACGAGCGGATCTTCGAGGAGAGCCCGCGCTATGCGGTGTTGCTGCTCGTGGCCATCCTCGCCGTCGGGCTCGGCCCCGGGAGCCGCGACATGCTCCGCGCGACGTTCGGTATCTGAGCGGAGAGGCGACTGTCCGTCTCACTCGCGCTCGTGCTCGTTCTTCGCGTCGACCAGCGGCAGCCGTAACTCTCCCACGGTACCGCCTTCGTCCCGCTCGTGGACCGCGAAGTCGCCGCCCGCTTCGGCCGCGACCCACTTGACCAGCCAGAGCCCCAGCCCCTGGCCGTGACGGAGCGGTGTCTCGCTGCCCGCCTCCAGCGTGATCTGCTCCATCTGGGGGATCCCCGGGCCGCGGTCGACGACCCGGAGGACGGCGATCGGCGCGCCCGCTTCGTCCTCGGTTCGCGAGAGCTCGATGCGGACGGTCGGCTCCGCCAGCGGACCGTCGAGGCGATCGTTCGAGTCGCTCTCGTCGTCCTGGTCGAACTGGGTTCTGACCGATTCCTCCACGGTGCCGTGTTCGAGGGCATTCTCCACGAGTTCCAGAACCGCGCGGGCGATCCCGGGGCAATCAACCAGCGTCGGCGAGTCGGGGAGGCAGGTCGCGATCCGGTTCGCGTCAGCGGGCGCGTGCTGGCGGACGCCCTCGACGACCCGGTTGAGATCGGTGACTGATTCCTCGTGCTCGCCCGTGACCACCTCGCGGACGGTCCGGGCGGTATCGCTGGTGGCCAGCAGGCACTCTGCCCGCTCGGTGATGCGTCTGGCGGCCGCCTCTATGGCCTCCGCGTCCGTGGCCCGGGCGATGTCTCTGGCCTCGCCCATGACGACGTTCATCTCGTTGCGGAGGTTGTGCCGGAGGACCCGGTCGAGCACGTCGATGATCTGCTCGCGCTGGTGCCGGTCGGTCACGTCGCGGACCACGCAGACGAACCCCTCGTCGAGGGCGCTCAGCGAGAGTTCCTGCTGGAACGTCGAGCCGTCCGCGCGGCGGCCGACGGCCGTTCCGCGCCAGCTTCCCAGCTGTTCCATCACCGGCAGCGCTGCCGTCTCGAGTCGGCGACACTCGTCTTCCTCGTACAACCGGGACCAGTGACTCCCGATTAGTTCCTCGCGGTCGTAGCCGTACAGGGCCGCGTGCGCCTCGTTGACGAAGAGGTAGTGGCCCTCCTCGTCGAGCAGGGCCATCCCGTCCATGGCGCCCCCCATCGCCTCGGCCCGGCGCTCGATCGTCCGGCGGCGCTCCGTCGCTTCCCGCGCCGCGCCGCGAACGGCGACCACCTCCGCGTCGTCGCTGTCGTCGCCAGCGTCGTCCGCCCGGACAGGTTCGGCGTTCATCTCGATCCACGGGTTCCCCTCACTGGTGAGGCGGAGGGCCATTCCGCGGACGGTCTCGCCCGCGAGTATCGCCTCGAGTGCCTCGTGGGCCGTCTCGAGGTACCTGTCGGCGACGTACGCCTCGAAGCTGTCGCCGACCGCGGCCGCGGCCGGAACGCCCACGAGCCGCTCGACGTCGCCCGAGACGGCTTCGACGGTCCCGTCCGGGGCGAGCCGGAAGGCGAAGTCCACGCCGAGGTCGGCGACGGCGTCCGTCTCGAGGGGCTCGCTGCCGTCGCTGTGCGGGGCGTCGTCCCCGCCGGCTCTGTCGCCGTTCCAGTCCCCGGCGTCTGCCATCAGTTCAGGACGTTCGACGCGTGCCGTTTCAACGTATCGGCCATTCCGGCCGTCGAGAGCGTATCCGGACCGGTTCGGCGGAACTGCCCGGTGGACCGTATCCGGCGACGGACGGCCGAATCGATCGGAGCCGGTCAGGGGAAGGGGTGGTGAGCGCGGTCGAGTCGGGGCTCGCAGCCGAACGCCGGCGGCACCTCGTGGGCACGCTCACTGAAGTACGGCGTCCCGCTGAACAGCGGCTGCGCTCCCGGCACTAGCACCCGGACCGCCTCGAAACCCAGCGCGGCCACGTCGCGGGTCGTCAGTCGGGCGGCATAGGTGTCGAGGCTGGCGTCGTCGAGGGCGGACAGTAGCGACGCCAGTTCCTCGGCCCTGTCCGGCGGGTCCTGACTCCCCACCGACCGGAGGGGGATCGTCGTCTCCGGGTCGCAGAAGGCCCGGACGTCACGGGGGAAGTCGGCGGCACGCGCGACGGTCGGCTGCTGTTCGGCCGCGCCCTGACGACCCATCCCTCGGAGCTCCATCCAGTTCTGGAGCGCCTCCGCCAGCGCGTCTCGGGCTGCCCGCGGGGTGTGGAGGTCCGCGGCCATCCCGGCGGCGAAGCGGGGCCACCGGTCCTCGTCGTCGTGGTGGACCGCGCAGACCACGACCGGCACATCCACGTCGCAGGTGCACAGGAGCAGGGTCGTCTCCAGCCCCTCCGAGCGGGCCCGTCGCCGGAGCGTCTCCAGCGTCGCGAGCGGACCGTCGTCGGAGGCGCCGTCGAGCGTCTCCTCGCGCACGGAGACCCGCATCGGCTCGTAGGTCGAGTACCACGAGAGCATCGCGGCGTCTCGCTCGACGACCTCGTACAGGCCTGAGAGGATCGCCTCGACGCCGCTCCCGAAGCCCAGGCCGGTCGTGATTGCCGGCCGGTGGCGGGCGCCCTCCGGCGGCGGGAAGACGACGAACTCGGCCGGGAGCCACGCTCTCTCGCCCGTATCGAGGTTCTCTCCGGCGATCCACGGAATGTGCTCGCGCGGGTCGGGCGTCCGCCAGTCGCCCTCTCCGGGGTCGGGCTGGACGAACCGCGACGGCGGGACGGCGTCTGTGACAGCGGCGGGCGGGGCCTGCTCGAAGTCGGCCGTCCGGTAGACGGCGGCCGCGTAGCGCTCGAGTCCCTCGCCGAGTGCCTTGCCGAGTGCGGCGTTCCAGTCGGTCGCGACGCCGGCGGCCAGCCCCCCGGTCGAACCGTCGCTGAAGCCGCTCGTGTCCGTCAACTCCGCGAGGTAGTACGGCGCCGGGAACGACTCCGCCTCGCTGATCTCCGCGACGGGGCCCAGTCGCCCGTCGACGGCGCGCTCGAGCCGGTCGACCGACGCTGCGAGCGACCGCTCGACGACGCCCCGCTCGAGGTCGGGGCCGGGCGGGTCGCGCTCGCAGGCACAGCCCGGTACCGGCAGGATTCGACGCTCCGCGTGGGGGACCTCGACGACGCTACCGAGGGTCGCCGTCTCGCGGCCCGCGACGAGGTCCGCCGCCGCGCGCCCGGCGAGTGCACCCGCAAAGCGCGCCGTCGGTGCGTCGACTGTCTCGCCGGTGTCTCCCCTCTCGGGCGTCGCGTCGCTCCCGGCGCCGGCGGCCACTCTCGTCCGGAGGCAGTCGAAACACGCCGTTCCGGGACCGAATCCGCTGACGGCCGCGTCGACGTCCGGCAGCGCGCGCTCGCCGACGCCGCCGAGTTCGACCGCCAGCCACGGCGTCCCGGCCTCGCGTGCGGTCCCGGTCGCCGCTTCGAAAGCCTCGGCGCCGACCGGCGCGACGACGACCCCGAGGTCGGCGCCGGCGAGTGCATCGACGTCCGTCCGTTCGACCGTCGCGTCGGTGTCGGCGAGCGCGGCGTCGACGGCCTCGGCCGCCGGTCCCGCGCCAGCGAGCCCGACGTCGGTCACGGCTCGGCCCTCCTGCCCGTCCGCACGTACCCGGCTGTCTCGTGCATGTCACATGTCGCGCGGGGACGAGACGTGTCGTTTGCGGTCCGCGCGGTGACGGGATGGTCGTTTGCGGTCCGGCGAGGCGACGCGAATCCTCCGCACTCGGCACTCCGGCTTCGAAAACGGTATGAGCGAACCCGCAAACACTCACCTATGAGCGACGAGGGCGAGGACGAGGAAGCGACCGAGGAGCCGGCCGTCGAACTCGGCGAGGGGGAAGCCGTGGAGGGGGCGCCGCTCGCACGGGTGACCCACCGGCTCCACTACGGCATCGAGCACAGCGAGGTCGTTCGCCGCGAGGGCGACACCGTCATCCGGACGCCGGACGGTCCCCGGCCGCTCGGCGACGTCCTCGAGGCGGTCGATCAGACCTACTTCGACACGCGAAACGCGCTCGAGTCCGCCGTCGAGGACGTCGTCGGCACCGGGCCCGTTCCGACCGCCGAGGACTGAGCCGCAGGGCACGCGAGCCGGTTCTCCGTCGCCGATTCTCTCCGGAGCCGTGGCTGGAGCAGACCGGTCGACTGCTACCCCGAGGG
>JBDGSA010000058.1:0-8564 GCA_042217755.1 Haloglomus sp.
TCCGTCGGGTCACGAGCGTCCAGGAGATCGAGGGCTACTCCAAGGAGATGGACGGCGTCGTCACCCGGCAGGCGTTCAACTGGGACCCCGTCGAGGACGAGATCAACTTCCAGGCGATGAACAACTCCTACGTCCTCGAAGAGCAGATCGCGACCCTGCTGGGCTACGAGGACACCCGCGAGATCTACGACACGCTCGATTTCCGCGCTCGCATCATCGAGCGGGCCATCCAGGAGGACATCGTCGGGTACCACGAGGTCAACGAACTCATCGCCGACTTCCAGCGTGACGGCATCGAGGGACTACCCTTCGACATCCACCGGGACATCGACTGACCATGGCCTCGGAAGGATCCAGTGCGACGACCCAGGAAATCAAACTCTCCATCGGGCGACTCGTCGACGACCTGCTGGACTCCTACCAGCGGATGCACATCCCGATGCGGCGCTACGTTCTCTTCATCCTGCTTCCCGCCGCTGGCTTTTTCGCTCTCACCATCGGTATCGCCCTCGTCGTCGACCTCCCAATGTCGATCAAGGGACCGATTCCCCTGCTCGGCCTGCTGGCGTTCGGCACCGCCGTCTTCTACCCGAAGGTGTTGCTCTCCCAGCAAAAGAGCGCGCTCAACAACCGCCTCCACCTGCTCATCACGCACATGACCGTGCTGTCGACGACGCGCATCGACCGGATGGAGGTGTTCCGGGCGCTGGCGAACGAAGACGAGTACGGCGAACTCGCAGACGAGATGCTCCGCATCGTCCAGCTCGTCGACACGTGGAACCAGAGCCTCGACGACGCGCTCCGCCGACGCGCCCGCCAGGTCCCCAGCGACGCCCTCTCGGACTTCTTCGATCGGCTCGCCTACTCACTCGGTGCCGGACAGGCGCTCGAGGACTTCCTCATGAGCGAGCAAGAGCAGGTGATGCAAAACTACGAGACGGTCTACTCGGGGTCACTCGACAACCTCGAGGTCCTGAAAGACCTCTACATGTCGATGATCCTCTCGATGACGTTCGCGCTCGTGTTCGCGGTCGTGCTCCCCGTCCTGACGGGCACGGACCCGACGATGACCGTCGCCGCAGTCATCGTGATGTTCATCTTCGTCCAGACCGGCTTCTTCATCGCGATCCGGTCGATGGCACCGTTCGATCCGGTGTGGTACGACCCCGAGGACATCATCACCGACCTCGACAAGAAGATGATCGCCGTGTTCGTCACCGGCGTCTCGCTCACCGTCCTGCTCGGTTACGTCTCCATCGGCGGATTCCTCGGGTACTCCCCCATCACCCTCGAGACCCTCCTGCCGATGAAGGAAATTCCGCTCCCGTACTACATCTCGGTCCCAATCACGCCGCTGCTCATCCCGGGCCTGTACATGCGCCGGGTCGAGAAAGAGATCAAGGCCCGCGACGAGGAGTTCCCGTCGTTCATCCGCGCACTCGGTGCCTCCGAAGGCGCGAAGCAGTCGACCACCTCGATGGTCCTCCAGAGCCTCCGCAAGAAGGACTTCGGCGCGCTCTCCGGGAACATCGACGACCTGTACAAGCGACTCAACATGCGCATCGAGCCCGAATCCGCGTGGCGATACTTCACCGCGGACTGCCGGTCCTACCTCATCCAGAAGTTCTCGGAGATGTACCTCATCGGCCGCAGCATGGGGGGCTCGCCCAAGCAACTCGGCGAACTCATCTCCGAGAACATGAATATCGTCCTCCAGCTCCGCCAGCAGCGCGACCAGGCCGCCACCACCCTCATCGGCCTGCTCTACGGTATCTCGGCGGCCTCGACGTTCGCCTTCTTCATCGGCCTCCAGGTCGTCAACATCCTCGCGAACATGTCCATGAACCTCTCGACCTCCTCCTCCGAGTTCGACGTCGCCTCCCTCATCAACACGTCCGTCTACAACATCCCGCTCATCGAGTTCCTCCTCATCGTCGTCGTCGTGTTCAACGCCCTCCTCTCCGCCCTGATGATCCGCACCACCGACGGCGGCCACAAGATGAACGCCTACATGCACTTCGTCATCCTCACCTGGCTCGGCTCGCTCGTCGCCGTCTTCACCAAGAGCATGGTCGCGAGCTTCCTCGCCGTCTGAAACCAACTTTTTACAACCGGGGGTTGCCTCGCCTCGCTTCGCTCACACCTCGCCACCGCTTCACGGCTCACTTCATTCGCCGCTACGCCTCGAGGTGCTCGCTGCGCTCACACCTCGCCACCGCTTCACGCCCCTTTTGTATCCGCGCCGTCGAGAGCGGACCATGAACGAGTCACGACGCGCGTTCCTCGCGGGCGAGCGCCCGGCGGACGTGCTCATGTACTTCGACGCCGATACCGTCGACGACGTCGACCGGCTGGCCGAGGCCGGCGAGCGCGTCGACGACGGCGTCGTGCTGGTCGTCGACGGCGAACAGGGCCGAGCGGCATTCCAGCGTGCGGTCGGTGTCGACCCGATGCAGTTCTCACAGGAGGCCGGCAACCGCCGGAGCACCGTCGCCGCCGACTGCACCGACGGCGTCTGTCCCCACGCCGCCGACGAACCGGACCAGCGCCACGACGTTCGCTTCGTCTTCGCGTTCGTGCAAGAACAGAACGAGGAGGTCGGCGACATCTACGCCGAGGGCGACGTCGTACACGGCTACGCCCAGTGTACCTGCGGGACGGCCTACTCCCAGCGGTGGGTCGCTGGCGAGCGCGAGGACTGACTGCCACACCCTTATTCGTCTGCCGACCGTCCTGTTCGGTACCGATGGGACTGTTCAACCGGCTCGGGCGCGGGGTCGAGAAGTTCAAACAGGACGCCATGGCGGCCGCCGAGGAAACCAAAGGTGGCGAGTGCCCCACCTGTGACACGGTCCTCACGGCCGACCAGGTTCCCGGCGAGTGTCCCGAGTGTGGCACCGACGTCCGAGAGGCGGAGAAAGACGCCTGATACTGCCGGCTATACTCATGGGTAGATCTCCGACATCTCGGGTGTCGAACGATGCCACGGCGGTATCGCCGGCAGTATGACTACTGATCGGTCTCGTCGCTCTCGTCGCCCCTCTCCGCGCTCGCTCGGGCGTCGACATCGCGCGCGACCATCCGGAACGCGTCCAGAATGACCTGCTTGGCGACCGCGCCCCGCGTCGTCCAGTGGTGGGCGTAATCGAGCATGTCGTCGTAGATGTCGGGCTTACAGCCCGCAGCCTTCGGGTGACCGCCACCGTTGACCTGCCCGGCGACCTCGTGGGCCAGTTCGAACTCGTCGGTCCCCCGGATCGAGGCACTCCCCGCAGGTTTGACGATGACGGCGGCGTCGGTGCCCTCCTGCCGGAGCGCCTCGGCGACCTCGTTCTGTGAACAGCGCCCGTACGTCACGCCGACGGTCCACGGCCCGATCTCGTGGGTCTCGGCACGCTCGATGGCCTTCTCGATGAGTGCCTCCTTCTCGACGCGGCGCTCGGCGAGGTACTCGTGGACCTCCGCTGTCAGGTCGGGCCCGTGTTCGCGGACGACCTCGATGTACTCCTCGGGTTCGGCCCAGTAGGCGTAGTCCGCGAGGTCGTCGCTGCGCTCGTCCTCACGCAGCCAGAGGTCGTGGTCGCGGGTGACCGCCGCGAGTTCGGCCAGGTAGTCCGGTACCTCGGCGTCGAGCGAGCGGGCGACCACGTCCGCGGAACACTCCTCGTCGGACTCGCCGACGACCCGGCGAGTGACGTGCTCGTCGACGAGCGCGCCGAGTTCGTCGTCCCACTGGTGGTGGTCGAACCAGTGGATCTCGCTCGCGACCTCGGCGACGTCCGGGAGGTGTTCGAGGTCGGACTCCGAGTCGGGACAGAGGTCACAGACGAAGACGGGCACGTCGGGTTCGGCGTACTCGGCGATGCGTTCGAGGGCAGTTTCGATGTCGCGGGGGCCGGCGGGCACGAGCGCGGCGTCGGTGACGAGTTCGCGGATGAGCGCGACACAGGCCAGTCCGTCGGCGTCGGGATCGGCGACGACGATCCCGGGGGCGTCGGTGACGGCTTCGCGCGTCTCGCGTTCCTCCTCGGCCTCCTGGACGGAGTCGGGGTGGAAGAATCCCTCACCGGGAAGGACCGACTTCCGGCCGATGGAGAGCCGTTCGTCGTCGATAAGCCAGTCGTCCATACCCTCTCCAGCGGGGCCGGGAAAAAGAAGGTCGCGGTTCACCGCCCGCGGCGCGCGAGAAGGCCGCCCGCACTAGTGGACGACGTCGGGTCCGTGTTCCCCCTCCCCCTCCTCGAGCTGGCGTACGGTCAGGACGGGAGCGGGACAGCGGCGGACCACGCCCTCGGCGACACTCCCCAGCAGGAAGGAGTGTTCGCCGTGGCGGCCGCGAGTGCCAGTCGCGACCATGTCGGCGTCGAATTCGTCGACGTACTGGCAGATTTCGTCGACAGGTTCGCCCCGCCGGACCGAGGTGACCACCTCGCCCGGTGCCTGTTCGACGATCTCGCCGAGCGCCCGTTCGCCGGTCTCCTCGAGCGCCGTTTGCATTTCGTCGCGAATCTGGTCGGGCGACCCCTGGATGTCGCCAGCGTCCACGACATAGAGGGCGTGGACGACCGCGTCGAACCGCCGGGCGAGGTCAAGCGCGACCGTGACGGCCCGTTGGGCACTCTCTGAGCCGTCGGTCGCGATGACCACCGTGTCGAACATAGTACGCTGTTCCACCGGTAGCGGCTTAAAGACCACGCGTGTGTCGTGAGCGGGTGACGCTCGGTGGCTTTTTGATGGTGCCCGAGTGAGGGTCGGGCATGGATGCCGTCGAGATCGACCAAGTGCTCGTCTCGCTCGACGCGAGCGAGGAGGCGCTCTCGGCCGTCGAGTACGGACTCGCCATCGCCGAGCGCTACGACGCCGACGTGCACGTCCTGTACGTCCTCAGCGAGGCCATCTCTCGACGAATCGAGGCTGGCGATCTCGAGGAGGCGACCGTCGCCGACGAGACGGAAGCGTTCATGGATAGCATCGAAGACGTCGCCGCCGACTACGACGTCGGAATGTGTCACTCCACGGCGTTTGGCTTTCTCACGTCGGAACTCACGCGTCACCCTGGCAGCGTCATCCTCGACGCCGCAGACGAGGTCGACGCCGACTTCCTCGTGGTCCCCCGGGAGCCAGTCTCCGGCGACCCGACGGAAGTTCTCGGGAAGGCGGCCGAGTACGTCCTGATGTACGCCAGTCAGCCCGTCCTGTCCGTGTGAATCCGGACCGCCCGGCCATCCGCCGCCACTACAGGCGGATCGACATCTCCATCTCGAAGCTCTCGGTGCTGCACATCTCGAAGCCGACCTTCCGGTAGAGCGCGATGGCGGGATCGTTCCAGCGCTCGACGGTCAGCCACACCTTCTCGACGCCCTCGGACTGGGCGTGACCGAGCAGGTGGTTCAACAGGCAGGTACCGACGCCGGCGCCCTGATACTCGTCGAGGACGAAGATGGCCAGTTCGTAGGACTCGTCGCGGTCGGGGACGAGCGTGGCGTGACCGATGGGGACCTCGTCGTGCAGGGCGAGGACGTTCAGACACTCCTCGTCGAGCAGATTGTCGAGCCAGGTGCGGATCTGTTCTTCTCGTACCGGCGGAATACCCTGTGCACGATCCTCGGTATCGGTCTCGGCGTCGGCGACACGAATGGTCAGTTCGCGCCCCTCGTGGTCGGTGTCGGTCGCGGGCGGTCGCGGGAACTCGTCGGCCGGTTCGTCGGGGTACGTACGCGTCATCTGACGAGAGTCACCGTGGTTTCGGCGTTGAGCAGGACGAATTCGACGAGGTCGCCGATGCGTATCTTGCCGAGCGCACTCCGCTCGCCGCCGGCCAGTACCAGTCGGTCGAACCGCTCGCCGTCGGCGATCTCGACGAGCTGGCTCGCGGCGTGGTCCTCGATCCGGCGCAGTTCGGCGTCGATGCCGGCCGTCACGAGTTCGTCCTGGACGTGCCCCTCGATGGCGTCGAGCGGCTCGTCGACGTCCTCGTGCCGATAGATGGCGACCGTGAGGTCGTCGTCCGCCTCGCGAGCGCGAGCGATGGCCGCCTCGAGAGCCTCGAAGGATCGGTCGGTGCCGCCGATACCCACCAGGACGTTCATGCACGTATGCTCGCCCGCCCCGGACAAAAGCCTGGGTGTTCGTTCCGCTCGTCGGTTCCCGATCCGTCTGACGTCCGGCGGACGGCGCCGATACGCTTTTTCCGCCGGCGCACAGACCATCGATATGCCCGATTCTGCCGCCCCGGATGCTGACGACGACGAACACGAGAGTGACACCCCCGTCGAGGAGAGTTCGGCGGGACAGGCCGCCGAGGGGACGACGTCTGCCGACGCGGCACAGGCGACGCCGGGCGTCCCCGACGAGTCAGAGATTCCCGACGACGAGTCCGACGTGCCGGCGGACGTCCGGAAGTACGACCGGTTCAAGAAAATCGAGGGCGGAACCTACGACCGGGCCAACGACTTCCTGCGCGAGCGCACCTACATCACCGCCCGCGAGTGGGCCATCGCCCGGCTGTGTGCGGACTTCCGCACCGAGACCGGCGTCGAGATGACGAAGATCGGCGAGAACCTGCCCGAGCTCGTGCCGTTCATGACCGACACCTACACGCCACAGGCGGTCAACCAGGCACGGGCATCCTTCGAGGAGAAGGTCCGGAAGGCGGGCGCGACCTTCCTCTACGGCGCGATGTGTGACTTCTTCACCGCCGAAGAACTCGACGACGTGATGTACGAGGCCACCGAAGTCGCCAAGTTCCTGCTCGAAGTCGAGGGCGTCGAACTCTCCGTCGAGGAGGAACTCGACGCCGAAGACCGCATCTCCGAGGTCATGCGCGAGGTCCGCGAACACTCCGCCGCCCTCCGCCACGACGAGTGTCCCCACTGCGGGAGCGACCTCGACAGCACCGAGGATCACGACCACCAGACGACTGCCGAAGCCGACGATTGATCGGTGAGGACCGCGGTAGCGTGTCCGAACCGCGATTTCGGCTTCGTGGAACCGACGATTGACGACCACCTTTTTCTGCGTCGGGTCGTGGCTTCGCCGCGCACCCTCCGTTTCCTTTCGAACACCCTCAAGTGCGCCGGCCACGAACCGTCGCCCATGACGCCCGAACGGAAGGTCCTGCTCGGGGACGGCCTCGTGGCGGTGAGCGTCCTCCTGCCCGCCCTCTTTTACTTCGGGACGGCGCTCGTCTGGTGGGTGCCGCTCCCGGCCGCGATGCTTTCGTTCACGACCGCCGCGGCCCAGCACTACACCGAACACGTCGGATTCGCGCGCGTCCGCGACGAAGCGCTCCTGAGTCTCGGCGTGATCGTCCTCCCCATCGCCGTCGCCGCCGTCCTGGTCGTCACGGGGTCGCCGCTCGGCCCGCCGCTCGCGCTCGCCGTCTTCGCCGGCACAGGGATCGGCTTTCTCGCCTACCGGTTCGTCTTCGGCGTCCTTCGACCGATTCCCGAAAAACGACTGGCTCGGGCCGGCGAGCGAGCGGTGTAGCGACCGCGCCGCGGGTCGGGGAGCGGGATTTTTGCTCGTGGCACCCGTCGGTCGGGTATGGCCGACGATTCCGACTTTCCGCTCCCGGACGATCTCCCCGAACCGGCGGACGACGGCGGTGCGGACCACCTGCCCGGCGTCGCCGTTCCGTCGGTGTCGCTGTCTTCGACCGACGGCACGGCAGTCGATCTGTCCACGATTTCGGGTCGAACCGTCGTGTACTGCTATCCGAAGACGGGCCGGCCCGACGAGGACGCGATTCCGGACGGCTGGGAGACGATTCCGGGCGCGCGCGGCTGTACGCCCGAGGCCTGTGGCTTCCGCGATCACTACCAGGAGCTTCGAGACCGCGGCGTGTCGGCGGTGTTCGGGCTCTCGGTGCAGTCGAGCGCCTACCAGCGCGAGGCACGCGACCGACTCGAACTCCCCTTCGAACTCCTCAGCGACGCCTCGTTCGCGTTCACCGACCGCCTCGACCTGCCGATGTTCGAGGCCGCCGGCGAGCGATACCTCCGTCGACTGACGCTCGTCCTCGCCGACGGCGAGGTCGAACACGTGTTCTACCCCGTGTTTCCGCCCGACGAACACGCCGCGGCGGTCGTCGCATGGCTGGAGGACAACCCGGCGTAATGGAATCGTGGCGGCTCAGTCTTCCTGCACGCCCCCGTCTTCGGGCTGCTCGGCCGCCGACTCTCCGTCAGCGTTCTCTGTCTCCGCCGGTTCCGCGGCCGATTCGTCGTCGGCGTCCGGGTCGCGCTCGATGGTTCGGACGTTCTTCCCGATGGCGTCGCCGAAGCGCTCGCGCTGCGTCTCGCCGCTCTCGGCCTGCTCGATGGCCGTGTCCGGGCCGAAGGCTTCGTACGCGACGTGGCCGCGGACGAGCGTGAGTTCGGGGAACACCCCTCGTTTCCCCTCGAACGGCGTCCACCCGCACTTGCTGTGGAGGTCTTCACCGCGAATCTCTCGGCTCGATTCGGGATCGAACAGAACGAGGTCGGCGTCCATCCCCTCCGCGATGCGGCCCTTCGTCGGGAGACCGAATATCTCGGCGGGGTTGGCGGCCGTCAGGTCACGGA
>JBDGSA010000170.1:0-8558 GCA_042217755.1 Haloglomus sp.
TCGAAGACCCGCGCGAGTTCGAGCATGCCGGCGTCGCCGGTGGCGTTGTCGGTGATGCCGACGTACCACGAGTCGTAGTGGGCGTGCAGCAGGACGAACTCGTCCTGGTCGGGGTCGGCCCCGCCCTCGATATCGGCGACGACGATGGGGCACTCCATCCAGTCGGTCCGCACGTCCGTCTCGAGTTCCACTTCGAGCCCCGTGTCGGACTCGGCCCACTCTTTGAGGATCTCGCCGTCCGGTCTCGTCACGTTGACGATGTGGATGTCCGGGACGCGGTCTTTCTCATCGAGCGGAGGCGCGCCCCCCCAGACGGGCGTCGCGATGCCGTCGTGAGGCTCGCGGCGGTGCTGGTGCATGGCGATGACGCCCTCGGCGCCCTTCTCTTCGAGGACCGTCGTCGCGCCGATGGAGAAGCTGCCACCGTCGACCAGCGCGATCTTCCCGTCGAGGTCGCCGACGTCCTGGAACGGCTCGCGGGCGTCGACCTCGCCCTCGTCGACCAGATCGTCGCTGGCAGTGCCGACGTACTCGACCTCGCCGCTGACCGTCCCCGAGGCGGAGAACCCGACCGTCTTCACGATGCCGGGCTCGAACGTCTTGTTGAGCGTTCTGATCGTCGCATCGCGGGGCTGACTGATGTAGAGTTCCGGTTCGAACCGGTCGTAGTTCACGCCGAACGAGTCGAGGCGGCCGGTGATGTAGTCCGCCGCGGCTCGTTCGTCCTCGGAGCCCGAGACGCGCTCGAGCTGTGAGAACTCCTCGAGCAGCGCCCACGGTTCGTCGATCCCGATCGCTTCGACGATCCGCTCTTCGGTGTCACTCAGCGAGCTGGGGTTTGCTATCGTCTGACTCATCTAGCGACCTTTCACTTGCCATGGGTAATAATACTTCTGTGAGACCGGCTCCGGTCGGTGCCCGGCAATCGGCCGGACGGTCCGTGCATCCCCGACCGGGTGGGTCGCAACCGGTCACGGGTCGACGGCCGAGCTGACTTCGCGATACATCCGGAGTCAGTCGCGGCGCATCGACTCCCACAGGGCCGCCGCCTCGATAACGGCACCGTCGTCGCCTCGGGTTCCGACGAACTGCAGCCCGACGGGGAGCCCGTCCACCTCGCCGCAGGGGACGCTGATCGCCGGGTGACCGGTGAGATTGAACGGCGCGGTGTTCGCGACGGCGGCGAACACGTCACCGATCTCCGCACCCCACTCCGGTGCCAGCATGGGGACTGTCGTCGATGCGAGGACGTTGACGTCGGCGAGCGCCTCGTCGACGCTCGTTGCGACGAGGGTCCGCGCCCGCTGAGCGCGCGCATAGTACTCGTCCCCGTACGCGTCGTTCAGATGTTCGGAGTACAGCCGCGCACCCCGGATGATGTCGCCCGGTTCGCCCTCGGCTTCCGAGAGCGCCTCGAAGAGCGCTGCAGCCCGTCGGGGCTCCGTGGGGTCCTGTACCCAGTAGTTGGTGAGGTTCGCACGGAAGTACGCGCCGACCTCCGTCATCCCGATGGCGAGCCACGACGGGATCGCGAACTCGTACTCGTCGATGGACACCGTCCGGAGTGCTGCGCCCGAGTCCTCCAGTCGGTCGAGCGCCGCCCTCGTCACGTCGTCGAGCTCCGGCGCGTGACCGAACAGTTCCTCGGGGAGTCCGATCGTCAGCCCCTCGGGCGAGCCCTCGGCCCCTCGTTCGGCCGCGTCCACGTAATCGCCGACCGACGCGCCGGCGGTGTACCCGTCCCTCGGATCCGGTCCGGCGATGGCCTCGAGAATCCGTGCGACCGTCCGGACAGACGTGGCCATCGGACCGACGTTGTCGAGGGTCTTTGCGTACTGCACGAACCCGTTGTGGGAGACGAGCCCCCTCGTGGGTTTCAGCCCGACGACGCCGCTCCAGGCCGCCGGGAAGCGGATCGAGCCGCCCGTGTCGGTCCCGAGTGCACCGTCGACGAGGCCGTCACCGACCGCGACTCCGGGGCCGGACGACGAACTCCCCGGCTGATGATCGGGGTTGCGGGGGTTTCGGGCCAGCCTGAATCGCATCGTCGACTCGTCGTTGCCGAACGCGAACTCGTCCATGTTCGCCTTCCCGACGATGTTGGCACCCGCATCGAGCAGACGCGTCACGACGGTCGCGTCCTCCGCCGGCACGTAGTCTTCGAGCAGGGGTGACCCGCAGGTCATCGGAATTCCCCCAACGGCGATGTTGTCTTTCACCGCGATCGTCATCCCGCTCAGCGGCCCGTCCGCGATCGGCTGGAGGTCGCACCGCGTGAGGAACGCGCCGAGGGGGTCCTCGTCCTCGTCAGGCCCCCAGTACTCGCGGTCCGGTGGCGACCGTTCAGGTACCGCGTCGAGCTGAGAGAGCATCTGGTCTTGGGCCCGGAAGTCCTCGGCGAACGCGTCGGCTTCCTCCGCCGAGAGCGAGAACCGCGTTCGCTCGGCGTACCGTCTGACGTCGTCGCTGGTCGGTGTCGGATCCCGTGTCATAGTGTGTCGCGTTTTCCACGGGTCGTAATGAGTGTACGGTTTATATTCATATTTCTGATAGTTCGTCGGAAACGCGAGCTAGCTGTCCGTCCTGAGTGACTCCCACGCTGCCGCGGCACGGAACAGTTCCGGTTCGTCGAATCGTTTGGCGACGAACTGCAGTCCGACGGGGAGTCCGTCGACCTCGCCGCAGGGGACGCTGATCGCCGGGTGACCGGTGAGATTGAACGGGGCCATGTACGTGACGACCGTGGACAGGTCCTCGATGCCGTCGTCCCACGGCGGCGGCGACGTCGACACAGTGGGAGTCGCGAGGACGTCGACGTCGGCGAGTGCCTCGTCGACGCCAGACGTGACTGCCTCACGCGCCCGCTGTGCCAGTGCGTAGGGGACACCCCCGTGCGTCCGCTGCGTCCACTCCCCCAGGAGAAGCGACCGGACGAGCGGGTCGCTGAGCTGGTCCAGTCGGCTGGAGATGCGTCGCATAGCCCGGACCTGTGACTCGTCGGACTGAGACAGGAGCCAGACGTTAGTCCCGTTCGATCGAATGTACGCCCGGAGCTCGACGACGGAGATCGTCAACCACGCGGGGAGCGCCAGTTCGAAGTCGGACAGCCGGACGGTCCTCACGTCTGCACCGGCCGCCTCGAGCGCGTCCAGTGCGTCCTGTACTCGGGAGACGACCTCGGAATCGTGAGCGAACGCCTGCTCCGGAACGCCGATGGTCAACGACGATGGCGACACGTCTCGTCCCTCATTCGTCGCCGCGACGTACTCGTCCGATTCGGCTCCGCGGGTCCGTTCGTCCCGGGAATCTGCACCTGCGATGACTTCCAGGACACGCGCCGCGTCTTCGACGGTCCGGGCGATCGGTCCGATGTTGTCGATGGTCTTCGCGAACTGGACGTATCCGTAGTGAGAGACGAGTCCGCGCGTCGGCTTGACGCCGACGACACCGCACCAGGCGGCCGGGAATCGGACGGACCCGCCGGTGTCCGTCCCCAGGGCGACGTCGACGTCACCGTTGGCCACGGCGACGGCGCTGCCGGAGGAGGTGAACCCCGGCATCCGCTCGGGGTCGTGTGGGTTCCGTGCCAGTCTGAACCGCATCGTCGACGTGGACCCCCCGTAGGCGAACTCGTCCATGTTCGTCTTCCCGACGATGGTCGCCCCGACGTCGAGTAACCGCGAGACGACCGTGGCGTCGTCTCGCGGGACGAACTCCTCCAGCATCGGCGACCCGCACGTCAGTGGCACGCCCGCCACGGCGATGTTGTCTTTCACCCCCACACACACGTCTCCGAGAGGGCCATCGGCGCTCCCGGCGACCTCACACCGTGTGAGGAACGCCCCCAGCGGGTCCGTCTCGTCGTCGGACCGGCGCCAGCCCCGGGTGTCACCACCGGTCGTCAGTTCCGGTTCGGGTAACGCCGACACCAGGTCCGCCTCGTCCCGGAACTGCGAGAGGAGTATGTCGATTCGGGAGTCTACCAGCGACATGTCGAAGCCGTCCGCGCACTCTCGGACGTCTCGTCGGGTGGGTTCTCTCTCGTCCATCGCTACGAAGACAGCCTTCCTACGACCTCATCAACGCTTTGGGGAATTCGGCCACTGCGAATCGACCACCGACCGGAGAACGAGGACGCGGCTGAGACAAGCCGTCACCCCCAGAACCACCGCACTCGAAGTTACGCCAGATACCGCTCTGACGACCTGTCCGGCGACTAGTGATGTTCAAAAAGGGACATACCGTACTCCCGTCCCGCTCTCGATAACCCAAATGTTATATACTGGCTGTATGCTGTGTTCTACCATGGGTAACAGTAACGGCTCCCATAGTAACGACAGTCACAGTTTTGATAGGCGCAAGTTCCTCGCAGTGGCGGGCTCCGGCGTCGCCGGCGTCGGGCTAGCTGGCTGCTCGGGGGGCGGAGGAAACGAGGGAACGACAACTAGTGGGAGTGCCGGTACGACCTCGAGCGGCTCAGGAGAGACGTACACGACGGCGTCCGAGGGCGAGGTGAAGAAGGGGGGCAAGCTCGTCTGGGCGCACTCCGAGCAGATGATCGACAACGACATTCACCTGACTGCAGGCGAGTCATCGTACCGGGTCCTGTCGAACGTCCACGAGCCGCTCGTGGGCCTCACACGGGATCTGAATCTCTCCTCGGACAAGACCGCCGCTCAGCCCGGGCTCGCGAAGGACTGGGAAGCGAGCGATGACCTGCTGACGTACACGTTCACGCTCCGGGAGGGGATCAAGGACCACAGCGGCAAGGAGCTGACCGCCGAGGACGTGAAGTACAGCTTCGATCGCATCCGCGACCCCGACATCGGCGCGAACAACCAGTTCATCTTCAAGAAGATAGAGAGCACCGAAGCGGTCGACAAGTACACCTTCCGGTTCACGCTGAAGAACCGCTTCCGGCGGTTCATCGCCCAGCTCGCGTTCTACTCTTCGTCCATCATCCCGAAGGGGACCGGTCCGGACCAGGAGAGCAACCCCCTCGGCTACGGTCCGTTCAAGTGGGAGTCCCGGTCGGTCGGTGAGAAGGTCGTGATGACCGCCTTCGACGACTACTGGAACGCGGGCCCGTACGTCGACACGCTGGAACAGCGAACGGCGACCGACCCGAACGCGCGGTTGACGAGCGTGGAGACGGGCGAGGCCGACATCACCAACGACGTTCCGCTGCCGCAGATCAACGACACCGTCGGCAACGAGGACGACAACCTCAAGACGAAGATGTGGAATCCGCTCTGTGTCGGATACATTCTCTTCAACAACACCCAGGAGCCGTTCGACGACCAGAAGTTCCGTCAGGCCATCGACTACGCCATCGACAAACAGCAGATCGTCGACGGGGCTCTCTACGGCAACGGCGTTCCGACGGAGTCGGGGCTGCTCCCCCCGAGCAAGTTCCGGAACACAGACCTCGAACGCCGCGGACAGGACATCGAGGCCGCGAAACAGCACTTCGAGGAGTCCAAGTACGACCCAGGGGAGTTCGAGCTCAACTTCATGGTGAGCCCGAACTACCCGTGGCACGTCGAAGCCGCGAAGATCATGCAGCAGATGTTCGCCCAGGCCGGGCTCACGGTGAACATCGAACAGGTCCAGTGGAACGAGTGGTTCAACCGGGCGTTCAACCTGGACTACACCATCACCTTCGTCAACTGGTTCGAGGGATGGGACCCGTCGTACTGGCTGCGCAACACCCTCTATTCCGACGGGGCGTACAACATGCTCGGCTACGAGAGTGACAAGTTCGATACGGCGATGGACAACGCAGCGACGGCCGACACCCAGGAGAAGGCGATCGAATACTACAAAGAGGCGCAGGCCATCCGCCACGAGGAGACGCCGACCGTCAACGTCTGGTTCCGCAAGGGCGCGCTCGCGGCCAAGCAGAACACGAACGGGCTGGCGACACTCCCGAACCCAGACGGATCGCTGTTCAGGTTCGAAGAGGTCTGGCTCGACGAGTAACGACTGATGGCACAGAGACTCGCACGAGTGGCGGTGCGGAGACTGGCGCTGATGGTGGTGTCGCTCTTCGTCGTCTCCGTGATCACGTTCGGTGCCATCAACCTCCTTCCCGGGGACGTAGCGCTGATGATCCTCGGGCAGCAGGCCAGTGATGCGCGACTCGAGGCGCTGCGCCAGCAGCTCGGGCTCAACCGACCGCTGTGGATACGCTACCTCGACTGGGCGGGGAGCCTGCTCACCGGGCACCTCGGCCAGTCGTTCTACTACGGCGAACCGGTCCGGGATCTGATCGCCCAGCGGCTGCCCAAGACTGCCTTCCTCGCGTTCGCGGCGATCATCATCGCGGTGTCGCTGTCGATCCCGCTCGGGATTGCGGCCGCGCTCCGGGAGAACGAGCGGATCGATCTGTTCGCCAGCCTCACTGCGTTCGCCGGCGTCTCGCTGCCGAACTTCTTCTGGGGGATCATGCTCATCCTCGTGTTCGCGAAGTACCTCAACCTCGTGCCTCCGTCGGGGTACGTCAGCCCCCTCGAAGATCCGGGTTCGGCTGTGGCGCACGTCCTCCTCCCTGCGTTGGCGCTCGCGTTCGGCCTGATGGCCCACATCATGCGGATGACGCGGTCGTCGCTACTCGAGGAGCTCCGGGCAGGGTACATCCAGCTCGGGCGGATGAAGGGGATGTCGGAGTTCGACATCGTCTACCGGCACGCGCTCCGGAACGCGTTCCTGCCGGTGCTGACGGTCATCGGCTTCCAGCTGTCGTACCTGTTCGGCGGTGTCGTCATCATCGAGCAGGTGTTCACCTACCCCGGACTCGGACGGCTGCTGTTCAACGCGGTGCTTCAGCAGGACGTCCCGGTGTTACAGACGGTCGTAGTCATCTTCGCTGGAATCACGATGCTGAGTAATCTCACGGTCGACCTGTTGTACGCAGTGTTCGACCCACGAATCGGAAGCGAGGCGGGTAACTGATGGCCTCGGAAACGTCCACTCCAAGCGCGCTCGGCGGGCTCGTCAGCGAACCCCGCCGACGCCAGCTATCGGACCTGCTCCGCCGGTACCGCGGTAACACGAAGGCGGTGCTCGGCTCCGTCATCGTCGGCGTGCTGGTCCTGACAGCGCTGTTCGGGCCACTGTTTATCTCCCGCCAGGCGGCGATCCAGATCAACATCACGGACCGTTTCATGGCCCCGTCGGTCGCCCACCCGCTGGGCACCGACAACCTCGGCCGAGACATCCTGTTGCGGGTGATTCTGGGCGCTCGAACCAGCCTCTACATCGGCGTCCTGAGCGTCGGCATCGCACTGGTGCTGGGGATCCCACTCGGCGCCGTCGCCGGCTACGACAGCAGCTATCTCGACGACGGGATCATGCGGGTGATGGATATCCTGATGAGCTACCCGCCGCTGGTGTTCGCGCTGATGATCACCGCGGTCATCGGGGCCAACCTGACGAACGCGCTCATCGCGCTCGGAATCGTGTACACGCCGTCCTTCGCTCGGGTGACCCGAAGCGAGGTCGTCTCGGTCGTCGAAGAGGACTTTGTCGAGGCCGCGAAGGCAGTTGGCGAACGCGACAGCTACATCGTCTTCGCGGAGGTGCTTCCGAACGCCCTCGCACCGGTCATCGTCCAGTCGACGATCACGATGGCGTACGCCATCCTCACGGCGGCCGGCCTCTCGTTCCTCGGGCTGGGCGTCCAGCCGCCGACACCGGCGTGGGGGCTCATGATCAGTCAGGCGAAACAGTACCTCGTCCGGGCGCCCTGGATGGCGCTGTTCCCCGGCCTGGCGATCGCTATCACCGTCCTCGGCTTCAACCTCTTCGGAGATGGGCTTCGGGACGTCCTCGATCCGACTCTCAAAGATGACTGATAGAACACATGACACGGCTAACTCAAAGACGATGACCAACAGCACGGACAACTCGACGGGATCGAGCGCTGAATTCGGCGCGGCCAGCACGTCGTCTGCCACGGACCAGACAGGTGACCGACTGCTCACCGTCCGGGACCTCGAAACGGAGTTCCGGACCGAAGACGGAGTCATACGCGCCGTCGACGGCGTCGATTTCCACATCGATGCCGGTGAGATCGTGGGCCTGGTCGGCGAGTCCGGCGCCGGCAAGAGCGCAACTGCCCGGAGCGTCCTCCGGCTCATCCAGTCGCCTGGCGAAGTCGTCGGTGGCGAGGTACGCTTCGACGGCGAGGACGTCCTGTCGATGTCCGAAACGGAGCTCAGGAAGTTCCGCGGATCCCGGACCGGGATGGTGTTCCAGGATCCCTCGTCCACGCTCAATCCGACGATGGAGGTAGGAAAGCAGGTCGCCGAGGCCGTACTGGAGTACCGGGAAATGGCGAAGAGTGCCGCCCGCGAAGAGGCGATCGGGCTCCTCGACCGCGTCGGCA
The DNA here is from genome assembly GCA_042217755.1 of Haloglomus sp. GTDB lineage: Archaea > Halobacteriota > Halobacteria > Halobacteriales > Haloarculaceae > Haloglomus. Next base: position 8,390 of record JBDGSA010000170.1, read on the forward strand.
TCCCGAACGCCGCACAGCGGTTCGGGGACTATCCGCACGAATTCTCCGGGGGACAGAAACAGCGCATCGTGACCGCCATCGCGATCGCCTGTCAGCCAGACCTGCTCGTGGCTGACGAACCGACGACGGCGCTCGACGTCACCATCCAGGCGCAGATCCTCGAACTCCT
>JBDGSA010000191.1:0-8502 GCA_042217755.1 Haloglomus sp.
GCGACGACCACCACAACGCGGGCTTCGAGCGGCTGTTCGACGGCGACGGTCTCACGGTCGGCACCGGCTTCCCGCTGACCGACAGCCGACAGTCGCGCCCGCCGGTCGAGCGCGAGGTGGAACTCGCCGCTCACGCCGAGGCTGTCGGCTTCGACGGGCTGTGGGCCCGCGATGTCCCCTTTCGCTGGCCGCGCTTTCGCGACACCGGCCAGACCTACGATGCGTTCCCGTGGTTGAGCCACGTCGCCGCCCACACCGACGACGTGGCGCTCGGAACCGCGAGCGTCGTGCTCCCGCTCCGACACCCGGCCCACGTCGCCAAGGCGGCGGCGTCCGTCGACCGGCTCTCGGACGGCCGCCTGGTGCTGGGGGTGGCGACGGGCGACCGCGACCCGGAGTACGACGCCTTCGGCGTCGACCGCGACGAGCGCGGCGCGCGCTTTCGCGAGTCCGTGCGCGCGATGCGGGCGCTCTGGCGCGGCGAGTACCCGGCGGTCGAGTTCGGCGGCGGCCGGGGCGACCTCTCTGGCGACCTCGATCTCGTGCCGAAACCGACCGCCGGGTCGCTTCCGCTGCTCCCGACAGGCCACTGCCGGCAGTCCGTCGAGTGGCTCGGCGCACACGGCGACGGCTGGCTGTTCTACCACCTTCCGGAGGACACGCTCGAGTCGTATCTCGCGGACTGGCGGACGGCCGCCGGCGAGGCGCCGTTCGCGATGGCGCTCCGCGCGGAACTGACCGACGACCCGACCGCAGGCCCCGAGCCCGTCCACCAGGGCTACCGGGCGGGCGGCGAGTGGTTCGTCGACTATCTCCACCGGCTCGACGCGGCAGGCGTCGACCACGTCCTCGTCGGCGTCGACGAAGCCCGCGACGACGCGGACCCCGAGCGGGCGCTGACGCGGTTCGCCGAAACGGTTCTGGAGCGCGTCTGACCCGAGGGGAGGGGCTCCGATGAGAATAGCGTTTCAATATTATCTTTATAATTACGTAAATATTGCCAAAATATATGGATAAAAATGAAAATATACTCTAAATTTACTCGGTTAGATCTAAACTGACGGCGCGCCCGCAATCGACGCTACGAGTTTCCGTGGGGGCAGCTCCGAACTGCTCGCGGGTGCAGGTGTACCGCTGTGCGGTGGCCCTGAGGATGCACGGGCTCCCGGCAGAGCGGCGAGCCCGGCTCTCGGGACTTCCCACCGTTCACTGCGCTCGATGCTCCGACTCGCCGCCAGCCGATTCGGGAGGCGGCCAGTTCTCACAGCGCTGGAAGAAGGGGCGCGAATTTATGAGATGCCCCCCATCTAGCGAGTGTCATGAGTGGGCAAGACGGAGCCGAGTTCATCTTCCGGTGCCCCGAGTGTGACGAGCACCTGGAGGTGAACGGGCCGATGCGCGAGACCCTCCTCGAGCGGGGTTGTGTCATCTGCAGCGCGACGGTCACGCCGGCGGCCTTCGACCGGTGCTCCGGGTGACCCACTCGACGCGCCACTTCGCGGCGCTCCTCGGCGCCAGCCCCGGGGATATTTATCCACCCGGTCCTCGGAACCGAAACGAGTGAATGACGCTGGACGAACAGACCGCGATGTCCCCCGACGAGGCCGACGCCCTTCTCACCCGCCACGAGACCGGCGTTCTCAGTCTCGCACGGGACGACGAACCGTACGCAATTCCGATCTCCTACGGCTACGACGCCGACGCGCGCCAGTTCTACTTCCGGCTCGTCTCCACGCCCGAGAGCGAGAAGGATCGCTTTCTCTCCTCCGAGCCCCGGGTGCGCCTCGTCGTCTACGAGGAGGACGGCGACACCTACCGGAGCATCGTCGCCAAGGGGACGCTCCGAGAGATTCCCCGCGACGAACTCACCACCGAGCACGTCGAGCAGTACGGCGACGCCAAGCGACCGCTGTTCGAGATCTGGGGGCAGGAGAAGACTGACCTCGAGATCACTCTCTACTGTCTCGACCCGGATCAACTCGACGGGCGCCGGATCGTGGTCGATCGCGATTCGGACTCGGACTCAGATTCGGGCTCGGACCCAGACTCGGGTTCGGATTCGGGCTCGGACCCAGACTCGGACTCAGATCCGGGTTCGGACTCAGCGTAGCGGGGGACATCACCTCCGCATTGAAGTGACAGCGGCTCGAACTCCGTATCCGGATGACGGAGGGAATCCGCGCCACTGTCGAGTTCACCGAGCCGGCGGGCTGTCCCGTCGTGGACGTCACGGCGTCGGTGGAGGCGAGGGTGGACTCGGTGTCGCGGACCGCCTGTCCCGGTGACTGTGACGGGTGTGTGAGCGAGTTCGCCGTCGAGAGCGAACGGGCGCCCGCGACCGACCTGGAGCCCGTCTTCTCGCACGGCTCGACGCGATGGTACCGCTACCGCCACGGCGGGGCGGTGGACTGCCCGTGCGAGTGTCTCGGTCGGCTCGGCTGCCCGGCGGCCCGGTACGTCGCCGACGGCTCGAGGTTGACCCTCGTGTTCCACGCCGCGGACTACGACGCCCTGCAGGCCGCCGTCGCGGCGCTCCGCGAGCGATTCCCGGACGTCGACATCAAGCGGTTCGTCCGGTCTCCGACCGGCAACCGGGGGGCCGACAGCGTCCTGGTCGACCGGAGCCGGCTCACCGACCGACAGCTCGAGGTGCTGGAGACGGCCCACGAGATGGGCTACTTCGAGCGGCCGCGGCGGGCGACCGGCGGGGAGGTGGCCGCCGCGCTGGACATCGACCCCTCGACGTTCAGCGAACACCTCGCGGCCGCCGAGCGCAAGCTCATGGAGGACGTCCTCTGATACGGTTTACTGTAAATCGTTCCCGGCGCATCGGCGCCCCGGTCGGCCGACGCACCGGTAAACTGTTACACTAAACCGTATGAGGGCTGCCCGAAGCACTCGATCCGCGCTCCGACGGGGCAAACCGGACTGATATATAAACCCTCCCGAGTGCTTGGGGTCGGAATATCTCCCGATGGGCTCCGATCATCAGGTATGAACGGTTTCCAGCTGACCAGGACGGACCGCACCCGCGACGAGTCGACGACCTGCCTCGAGTCCGCCTCGGCCGTGGCGTCGGTCCTCAGCGCGCTCGACGACCCGGATTGTCGGGGCATTCTGGATGCGACCGGCGAGGAGGCCCTGACCGCGAGGGAGATCGCGGAGGCCTGTGACCTCCCGACCTCGACGACCTACCGCAAGCTCGACGAACTCACGGAGGCGTCGCTCCTCGAGGAGCGCGTCCGCCTCCGTCGCTCGGGCAAGCACGCAAGCGAGTACGTCCGCGCCGTCGACGACGTGGTCGTCACGCTGGGCGAGGGGGGCCTGACGGTGCGACTGTTCGAGGACGAGCGAGCGGACTCGGCGGCGATTGCGGCCACCTTCAGGGCGTTCGCCGACTGACACACCGCCAAACCGGAGGCATCCGCCGACTGACCACCGCCAGACCGGTCCTACCGTCCGCAGCCGCCCGCGGCCGGCCTCGACGCCGATAGTTCTCGACTCGCGCCTGCGCGGCCCCCAGCGCGACAGTGCCAGTACCGTTTTGACCGGGGGAGCCGACACACGGGGCATGGCATCGCACGCCACGATAGCAGACACGCTGGAGCGAACGGCAGCCCTCCACCCCGACCGGGACGCCATCGTCTACCCGCGGAAGGACCAGCGCTGGACCTACGCCGAGTTCGACCGGAAGGCCAACCGACTGGCCAACGCGCTGGCCGACCTCGGCGTCGAGAAGGGCGACCGCGTCTCGACGATGTTGTTCAACGGCTCGGAGATCGTCCTCGCGGTCTACGCCTGCGCCAAACTTGGCGCCGTGTTCAACCCGCTCAACTACCGGCTCCCGCCCGGCGAGGTGGAGTTCATCGTCAACGACGCCGGGTCGACGGTCCTCATCTACGAGCGGGACACCCGGGAGGCCATCGAGGGCGCCCGCGACGCCCTGGAGACGGTCGAGGAGTACGTCTACGTCGACGACGACGCGCCGCCCGGCGACCACGACTTCTACGACCTGCTCGACGGTGCCAGCGCCGAGTGCCCGGACACCATGGTCGAGGAGACGGACGCCTACGCGTTCATCTACACGTCGGGGACGACGGGCCGGCCGAAGGGCGTCGTCCACGAGCACCGGAACATGCTGGAGCACAACCTGCTCTGCATCGCGGAGATGAACCTCACGCGCGATGACGTGGGGCTGTCGGCGCTCCCGCTGTACCACTGCGCTGAGCTGCACGCCAACCTGTTCCCGCGGGTCCAGCGCGGCGCGACCAACGTCATCCACCACGAGTTCGATCCCGTGCAGGTGCTCGACGCCATCGAGGAATACGAGGTGACGGTCTTCTTCGCGGCGCCGACGGCGTGGAACGGGGTCGCCCGCACGGCGGCCGAGACCGACCACGACGTCTCCTCGCTCCGGCTGGGACTGTACGGGGCCGCGCCGATGCCGGAGGAGGTGCTCGACGCGTGCATGGAGCACCTGTGCGAGGACTACGTCCAGGCCTACGGGATGACCGAGATCGGCCCCTGTGGGACGTTCCAGCGTCCCGAGGAGCAGCGCCCGAAGCAGGGCTCTGCGGGCCTGCCGGCGCTCAACCACCACCTCCGGATCGTCGAACCCGACGCCGACCCCGGTGAGACCGTCGATCGGGGCGACATCGGCGAGATACTCATCACCGGACCCTGCACGATGCGGGAGTACTGGAACCGGCCCGACGCTACGGCCGAGTCGCTCCGCGAGCACGAGGGCCGGGAGTGGTACTACACGGGCGATCTTGGCTACCGCGACGAGGACGGCTACCTCTACGTGGTCGACCGGAAGGACGACATGATCGTCTCCGGGGGCGAGAACGTCTACCCCGCCGAGGTGGAAGACGTCCTCTTTGGCCACCCGGACGTCGTGGAGGCGGCCGTCGTCGGCGAGGACGACGAGGAGTGGGGCCAGCGCGTCGCCGCGTACGTCGTCGGCGACACGGACGCCGAGACGCTCGACGCGTTCTGCGTCGAGAGCGACGACCTCGCGGACTTCAAGCGCCCGCGGGCGTACTACCTCGTCGACGAACTCCCGAAGAACCCCTCCGGGAAGGTCCAGAAGTTCCGCCTCCGGGACGAGGAGGCCGACGCCGGCGACGTGGAGGGGACGGAAGTGGCCTGATACGGTTTAGTGTAACAGTTTACCGGTGCGTCGGCCGACCGGGGCGCCGATGCGCCGGGAACGATTTACAGTAAACCGTATGAGAACGGGCCACTAGCGGCCGGACGCCGCGGGCGCGTCCGGTCGGAAGTGGGGCTGCCGTCGTTCCCGTGCTCGCGGCGGTCGGGTCGCTGGAGTCCACAGCTTTTCGCCGACGGCGGACGTCCGGTTCGGCCATGGCACGCACACGAACCGCCGAGGCCGACCCGTTCCTGCTCGCGGCGGCCCTGGTCGGCGTGGGGGGCTGTCTGCTGGCCGCCGCCACGCCAGTGGTCGCCGGAGCGAGCATCGCCTTCACCGGAAGCGTCGCCACCAGCGGCGCGCTGGGGCTGGTGTTCGCCGGACGGAACCTCCAGTTGCTCCGACGGGACGGCAGTGTGGCGCTGGCGCCCGCGACGCTGACGACGGCCTTCGGCGCCTGGTTCACCGCCGCTCCCCTGCTGTACGAGGTCGGAGCCCTGACGACCGCCGGGGTCCAGACTGCCGGCATCCTCGCGCTCACCTTCGGGCTGTACACGGTAGTTGCGGGACTGGCGGACGGGCGCTGAATTGCGGCCGGCCGGGCCACCCGCGGATTGTCGGCGAGAGGAGCCGCCGGTGCACGCTCCCGGCGTGCACCCGCGCCCGGGCGTCAGCGCGTTGCCGGGCCCGAAAGGAACAGGATTTTAACCAGTCGCGCGGAAGAACCACCACCATGAGCAAAAAGTCGAAGGGCAAAAAGAAGCGCCTCAGCAAGCTTGAGAACCAGAACAGCCGCGTCCCCGCGTGGGTCGTGATGAAGACCGACCGGGACACCACTCGAAACCCCAAGCGCCGGAACTGGCGGCGCAACGACACGGACGAGTAGATGAGCGCGAGTGACTTCGAGGAGCGCGTGGTGACGGTCCCCCTGCGCGACGCAAAGGCGGAGGCCAAACACCAGCGCGCCGACAAGGCCATGAGCCTCATCCGCGGCCACCTCGCCCAGCACTTCAACGTCCCGGAGGACGATGTCCGCCTCGACCCGTCCATCAACGAGGCCGTCTGGGCGCAGGGCCGCAAGAAGCCGCCCTCCAAACTCCGCGTGCGGGCTGCCCGCTTCGAGGAAGAAGGCGAGGCGGTCGTCGAAGCAGAGACCGCGTAACGTGCTCCGCGCGGCCTTCGGCGGGTCGTCGTACGTCGGCGTCTTCAGCCGCGCCACCGACGACTGCTTGCTGATTCGGCGCGACGTCGACGAGGACCTCCGAGAGTCGTTCGTCGACGAACTCGAGGTGCCCGCCGTTCCCACGACGATCGGCGGCTCGGCGACGGTCGGCGCGCTTGCGACCGGTAACGAGAACGGCATCCTCGTGAGCAGCCGCGCCAACGAACGCGAGATCGAGCGGCTCGAGGCGGCCACCGACCTCCCGGTGGGCGAGCTGCCGGGCCGCGTCAACGCGGCGGGCAACGTCGTGCTCTGCAACGACCACGGCGCCTACGTCCACCCGGACCTCTCCCGGACGGCCGTCCAGGCGATCGCGGACACGCTCGACGTGTCCGTCGAGCGCGGCGACCTCGCCGGCGTCCGCACGGTCGGGACCGCCGCCGTGGCCACGAACCAGGGCGTCCTCTGTCACCCGAAGTCGACCGACGAGGAACTGGACTTCCTCGAGGACGTGCTCGGCGTGCCCGCCGACCTGGGCACCATCAACTACGGCGGGCCACTGGTCGGCTCCGGACTGGTCGCCAACGACAACGGCTTCGTCGTCGGCCAGGACACCTCGGGGCCGGAACTCGGGCGCATCGAGAGCGCGCTCGGCTACATCGACTGAGCAGGGGGCGTCGCGTCCCGGCGGAACCAGGTCCGTGGCATCACCGATACCCTGGACAGCGATATGTCTCCCCCGCGCTCACGCAGGATACCGAGGACGATGACCGGAGAGCGACCGGCCGATACACCCGACGAGGCGGCGGTGCCTGACGAGCCAGTCCCGGACTCGCCGTCGTCGGACCCTCTCACAGGAGGACTACTCCCACGTGCTCACGTTCAAGCGGGCGTTCAAGGTCGGCCTCTCCGGATGAGCGTCCGGTGTCCCGACCGAGCCACCGGCGAAGGCGGACTACCGTCGACCCGGATAGATAGTTGGAAAATGCCATATTTTCTAATCATAGTACAATCTAAGATAATAAGGATATAATTGTAAATATATTTCACTGATTCGTCGGTAGTTTCGGAATCCTGACGGTGGGAGCACTCGACGACCTCGGCGCGCTCGCCAGTAGCATCGTCGCCTCGCTCGTCCTGTCGTCTTTACCATCCTGACCTACCTGGTCACGGGTCCGTGGTGGCGACGGGCGCGGGCTTTGCGGACTACTCGCCCAGCGGCGACTTCGTGACCCTGGTCGTGGCGGTGCTGGCGGCCGGGTCGATCGTCGCCGGCGCTTCGCCGGTCAGCGCGATTGCCGGCGAGGACGGCGGACTCTGATCCGCCCGCGGCTGCAGCCGTTGGCTCTCGCCTCGCTCCGCTGTAACGTGGCCCAGTCTCTTTTGTCTGGCTCGGGAGGAACGTTCGATCGTCGCCACAATCGGTTAGTGACCACCGCGCGACTCCGGCGTATGGCCGACGACTCTGACACGGACGCGAGCGAGGAACCGGACCACGAGCGCCGTCTTGTCGAGGGCTGGCAGGGACGCTTCTACGAGGACTTCAGCGTCGGCGACGTCTACAAGCACCCGTACGGCCGCACCGTGACCGAGACGGACAACGTCTGGTTCACCAACCTGACGATGAACGTCAATCCCATGCACTTCAACGAGGCGTACGCCGCAGACACGGAGTTCGGCGAGCGCCTCGTCGACGGGACCTACGTCTTCGCGCTCGCGGTCGGGATGAGCGTCGTCGACGTGAGTGCGAACGCGACCGCCAACCTCGGGTACGACGAGGTGCGCCACCATGCACCCGTCTACCACGGCGACACGATCTTCGCCGAGAGCGAGGTGCTGGACAAGCGGGAACTCGACTCCCGCGAGCACGTTGGCATCGTGACCACCGAACTGCGCGCGTTCAACCAGGACGACGAACTCGTGCTCTCGCTGGAGCGGACGCCGATGGTGCTAAAACGAGAGCACGCGGAGCCCTCAGCGGCGGCCCCGACGGGCTGGCCCGACGGCATCGGCTTCCAGCCCGAGGAGTGAGCGGTCCCAAGCGAAGGGGGGAACCGCCGAGCGGGGGCTTTCGACATCGGCTGACTCCGACACGAGCGACGAGAACGGGTAGAAAGCCCCCGCCGTCTCGACCCGTCCGGGACTCGTTGCGCTCCTCGGGTTCCGGGCATGTGGCGCTCACTCCGTT
>JBDGSA010000075.1:0-8434 GCA_042217755.1 Haloglomus sp.
GGCCCGGTGGCCGCGCCGGCCGCATCGAGGCCGAGGGGTTCACCTTCGACACCGGGCCGTCCTGGTACCTGATGCCCGACGTCTTCGAGCGCTTCTTCTCGCACTTCGACCGCTCGACCGAGGAGTTCTACGACCTCGAGCGACTGGACCCGCACTACCGCATCTTCTTCAAGGACGGCGACCGCGTCGACATGGTGCCGGACCGCGACACCAACGCCGAGACGTTCGAGTCCTACGCCGAGGGTGCCGGCGAGACCTTCCACGACTACCTCGACACCTCGGAGTACCACTACGAGACGGCGATGGAGCAGTTCGTCTACGAGGACCGCTCCTCGCTTCGGGACTTCGTGGACCTCGACGTGATGAAGGCTGCCCCCGTCGGCCTCAAACTGCTCGGGACGATGGAGGGCTACGTCTCGGACTACTTCGATCACCCCAAGCTCCAGCAGATCATGCAGTACACGCTGGTGTTTCTCGGGGGCGCGCCGAAGAACACGCCGGCGCTGTACAACATCATGAGCCACGTCGACTTCAATCTCGGCGTCTACTACCCCGACGGCGGCATCGGCGCCGTCGTCGACGCGCTCGTCGAGTTGGGCGGCGAACTCGGGGTCACCTACGAGACGGGGGCGCCCGTCGAGGAGATCATCACCCGCCGCGAGGGCTTCGAACTCGTCGTGGGCGAGACTGCCGGCGTCGGCCTGCCGACGCGGACCGAGGGCGGGAGCGATGCGGAGACAGCTGCCGGAGACCCGCCCGAGGCGACGGCGGCGGACGGTGGCGCCGCGGCCGACGGGACGAGCGGCGGTGCGAGCGACGCCGAGGCGGCCCAACGCCGTCTCCCATTCGACTACGTCGTCTCCGACGCCGACTACGCCCACACCGAACAGGAACTCCTGCCCGAGCACGAACGGGGCTACGACGCCTCGTACTGGGACTCCCGGACCTACGCCCCGTCGGCGTTCCTGCTGTACATGGGCGTCGAGGGCGACGTCGACCCGCTGGAGCACCACACGCTCGTCCTGCCGACCGACTGGGACGACCACTTCGAACAGATCTTCGACGACCCCGCGTGGCCCGACGACCCGGCGTACTACGTCTGTGTCCCCTCCGAAACCGATTCGAGTGTCGCGCCGGAGGGCCACAGCAACCTGTTCGTTCTCGTCCCCATCGCGCCGGACCTGGAGGACGACCCCGAAACGCGTGAAACGTACCGTGAACTCGTGCTCGACGACCTCGCGGCGAACACGGGCGTCGACCTGCGCGACCGCATCGTCTTCGAGGAGTCCTTTTCCGTCTCGGAGTTCGCCGACCGCTACAACTCCATGCAGGGGACCGCGCTCGGGATGGCCCACACGCTCCGCCAGACGGCGTTCCTCCGGCCGCCCCACCGCTCGAAGGAGGTCGAGGGACTCTACTTCACGGGCTCGTACACGACCCCGGGCATCGGCGTCCCGATGTGCCTGGTGAGCGGCCAGCACACTGCCGACTGCGTCATCGAGGACCTCGCGGACAGCGCGCCCGACCGATAGCATGAGCGAGCAGGAGTCGTTCACTCTCGACCGCGTGCTGCCGCCCGAGGACACCGCGGTGGGCTACCTGCTGCGGCTGTCGCGCCCGCGGTTCTGGCCGTATCTCGCGGGCCCGGTCGTCGTCGGGGTGGCGTACGCCGCCTCGTCCGTGAGCGAGCTGTTCGCCCCGCTCGCGCTCGCGCTGTTCACGTACTTCCTGCTCCCCGCGAACGTCTATCTGTACGGCGTCAACGACATCTTCGACGCCGACGTCGACGCCGAGAACCCGAAGAAGGAGGGACGCGAGGTCCGCTACCAGGGGTCGCGGCTCGTCGTCGCGGCGGTCGTCGTCTCGGGCGTGCTGGGGCTGGCGTTCGTCCCGTTCCTCCCGCTCGCCGCGGTGGGAGCGCTCGCCCTCTTTGGCTTCCTCGCGACGGAGTACTCGGCGCCGCCGCTCCGGTTCAAGACGACCCCGTTCCTCGACTCGCTCTCGAACGGCCTCTACATCCTCCCCGGCGTCGTGGCGTACACGGCGCTCGCCGGGCAGTTGCCGCCGCTGGGGGCCATCGTCGGCGGCTGGCTCTGGACGATGGGGATGCACACCTTCTCCGCGATTCCGGACATCGAACCCGACCGGGCGGCGGGCATCGAGACGACGGCGACGTACCTGGGCGAGTTCAACACGTTCCTCTACTGCGCGGTGATGTGGCTGCTCGCCGCGGTGGCGTTCGTCTACGTCCACCCGTTTTTCACGGTGATCCTGATGCTCTACCCCCTGCTCGTCTTCGGCATCACCTTCGCCCGCGTGGACGCCGACGAGGCGTACTGGTGGTACCCCCTCATCAACACACTCGCCGGGATGGTCATCACGATGGGCGGGCTGTACGTGCTGGTCTACGGGAACCCGTTCGTGGGATAACGCCGCGGGCAGTTCTGGAGGCAGCCACAGAGTCGACAGTGGCGGGTCCGCGCCCTCGCCTGCCTGGACAACGGCGCTACCTATTCCGCCGTCTACGAAGCCCTCGGCCGCTCGTGGGCCCGTGACTCGCTGCGGTCCTCGGGCGCCGGAGGCGCCCTGCGGTCCTTGTTCCGGAAGACGGTCCGGGCACGCTCGCTGCGCTCGCGTGCCGGGCTGCGACTTCCGTCGTTCGCCTCGCTTCGCTCGGCTCACCTTCGTCAGGGACCCGACGAGCGGCCTCGCCCTTCGAGTCCGCCAGGGGTGTAGAATGTGTCACGGGCGAGGCAGCCCTGCCCTTCCCCAGGTCGCGCGGTCTCGCGGGCAAGCCGCTCGACACGCGCTCCCGGCCGAAGAACGGTTGATCGGCCGGTCGGCCGGCCGGTTCCGGAGCCAGGAAGCGCGCGAGCGCGCTCCGGCCGAGCCACCCGAGCGAAGCGAGGGGTGGCGAGGCTTCACGCCGCGCTCGCGCGGGGAGGTGTGGGGGTACCCTGCTAGGCCGGAACCACCACGCACGAACGCCCAGGCGGACGGCAGAATCCTGGCGGACTCGAAGGGCGAGCGCTCTCGATCCATCCCGGACGACGTAAGCACCGCAGCGGAGGGAGCGAAGCGACCGGAGCGAGGAGCGCAACGAGGCCCGGATGGTCGAGAGCGCGAGGGCTTCGTAGATGGTTCTCTTGTCGTTACTGTCGACTCCGTAGAGAGCCACGGGGCCTATTAAAAAAGATACGAGGTTTATAAATTAGTAATCCTGATTATAATATAATAATTTAAATATTTGATAATAAGAAAGCAATTTCTACATGAAATCACTCAGCCCGGACTGCTGGTCGTCCTCCTCGGCGGCCTCCGCGTCAGCCTCGCGGCCCTCGTCGTCCCCGTCGCCCGAGCCGCCACCAGAGCCATCCTGCGACCCACCGAGCGTCGCCTGTGCGACCTGCTCGTCCTCCCCGCCATCGTCCTCGCCGCCGTCGTCTTTCTCCTCCTCGACCTCCGACTCCCCGGCCACGCCACCAGCGAACGCCCCGCCCGAATGTTCCACCGCCTCTTTCTCCCGCAGCTCCTCGGCATCGGCCACGATATCCTGTACCTTGTTCGTCGAGGCACCGCTCCCGGTGATGAACGAGACGTGCTCGGCGTCGAGTTCGTAGCGGGCGGCCATCCGCACGGTCAACTCACGGTTCTTGCAGTGATGGGTCATCACCGCGAGGAACGGCATGATCTCGCGGCGCGCGGTCGCCGTCGAGACGCCGGCCGACTCGGCGATGCGCTCGGCGATGTAATCGCGCGTCGAGTCGCGGTAGGAGCGATATGGCGCGCCGCCGTAGCGCGTCCAGCCGCCGCGGTCGTGGTCGCGGGCCGCGGCGACGCCGGCGGCGATGTTGTCGGTCGCGTAGCGCCAGTAGCTGTAGTTCTGCGTCGCGCGCACGCGCCCGAGCCAGCGGTCGGCCTTCGCGAGGTAGCCGTAGGCGTCGGCCACCTCGTCGCCCTCGTACACCGTCGGCACCTTGTCCTCGACCCACTGGAGCAGGTCGTCGGGCGTCTCGTCGGTGTCGTAGGCGGTCTGCAGGGCCGCCTCCGGCGACTGCTCCTTCAGCACCGCGTCCAGAAGCGTGAAGATGTCCTGGGTGCGGTCGCGACTCCCCGTGGCGACGTCCGACTCGGTGACGCGATCGCGGCCCTCAGCGGCGGCCTGCAGGTCCTTGATGGCGCCGCGCAGGTCGCCGTCGTCGGCCGTCGCGATGGCCTCCAGAGCGTCGCTGTCGTACTCGATGTCCTCCTTCCGGCAGATGTCGCGCAGCACGGGCAGGATAGAGCGCTTCGAGACGTCGCGGAACTCGATGTCCCGGCACGCGTTCCGGAGCCCGGACGACATCTCGTAGAAGTCGTTGGCGATGAGGACGATGGGCTGGTTGGCCTCCTTCACGAGGTCGGTCATCGCCCCGGCGCCGCCGCGGTCCTTGTGCCGGTGGAGGCTGTCCGCCTCGTCGAGGATGACGAGCTGGCGCCCACTGGATGTGAGCGACTGGTTCATCGCGGCGCCGCCCGCGACGCGCTCGATCTTGTCCGCCGTCCGGGAGTCCGAGGCGTTGAGCTCCATCACCGACCACCCCATGTCGTTCGCGAGCGCGTGGGCGGCGCTGGTCTTCCCCACGCCGGGCGAACCGTAGAGGATGACCGCCTCGCCGTGGTCCTCCCAGGTCTCGGCCCACTCCCGGAGGGCGTCGCGGGCCTTGTCGTTGCCCCGGACCTCCGACAGCGTCGTGGGGCGGTACTTCTCCGTCCAATCCATTACCGAAGACCAGGCGGGCGCCGGGGTTAGTGGTTGCGGAGCGCGAGACCGACCGGCCGCCGAAACCGCTTTGCCCGCCGCGACCCGTCCTCCGGTCGTGCCCTCGACGGTCGTTCACGTGGCGTTCGGCCTGCTGGTCGCCGCGGCCGTACTCGGGCCGTACTTCGACCGGCGGGCCCTGCTCGTCGTCGCCACCGCCGTCGCCGTCGTCGACCTGGACACCGTCACGAGTCTCGTCCTCGAATCGACACACCGCGCGCTCTTTCACACCCTCCTCATCCCCCTGTTCGCGGCGGCGTTCCTGTACGCCGAGGGCCGGGCGGGCGAGCGGTCGCTCGTCCGCGAGCGCTACGGCAACCGCGGCGTCCGGGTGGCGTGGGCTGCCATCGCGGCGGTCGTCATCTCGGCCATCGGCCTCGACCTGATGAATCCCAGCGGCGTGAACCTCTTCTACCCGCTGCACGACCAGTTCTACGCCCTCGACGGGGCGGCCAACTACTCCACGCAGGCCGGCTTCCAGCAGTCGTTCGTCGAGTTCCAGACGGTGACGCCGGAGCCGAACACGATACCCGAATCCGAGCCGAATGTGCAGGTGGACATCGGTGCCAGAGGGTCCACCCGGGAGTACCACGTCGCCAGCGGCGTCAACCCGAACAAGGGGCGCGAGCCGCGGGACGTTCGCCGGAGCTTCCCCATCGTCTTCCACGGCTGGCAGCTCTTCTTGGTCGTCGCCAGCATCGTCGGCCTGACCGCGCGGGCGCGGCTCTCGCCCGGTGTGACGATGGACGACGGGGCGCCGGACGGCGCCGAGCGAGACGAGGGCAGGCGCCCCGCGGTCCGCCAGGTCGACGGCGCGGACGAGGAAGACGACACTGCCGGAAACAGAGGGGACGAGCCGTCTACCGTGGACGGAAACGACGAACCGTCAACCGAGAGCAGAAGCGGAGGCGACGAACCGTGACGCCCCCTGCCGCAGGGTCGGGCCCCGACCCCACGATTCGGCCGTACGACCCGGAGCGCGACGCCGACGCGCTCTGGGCCTGCAAGAAGCAGTTCGAGATCGGCCTCGGCGAGACGGGCGACGGCGAGAAGACGGTCGCCTATCGCGACAAACTGACCGAGGACTACCACGAGCGGTGGCTCGGCTGGGTGCGGCGCTGCGTCGAGAGCGACCCGGGGTGCGTCCTCGTCGCCGACGCCGGGCGCGAGGGAGCGAGTGGGCCGCCGCTCGGCGGCTACGCCTTCCTCCTCCCCGAGCGACTGGCGTTCGTCTGGGATGCGGCCGTCCTGAACGAGCTCTGGGTGGCTCCGCGAAACCGCGGTAGCGGCCTCGCCGACGCCCTATTCGAGGGCGTCCTCGCACACGCCCGCGGCCAGGACCTCCCGCTCGACCGGCTCCTGCTCGACGTGGACGCGGCAAACGAGCGGGCGCGGGCGTTCTACGAGCGGCACGGCTTCACCGGCTGGGGAGAACTGGTCGCACGCGACCTCTGAAACGAAGACGAGCGTCTCCGACGGGTTCTGCCGGCGCCGGCCACGGGACCGACCGCGGTGTCGGCCGCGGTGCCGACACAAAGCGGGACCCCGCGGTCGCCGACTCGGACCCCGATCCCGGCTCTGATTCCGCTGGCGCACCGTCCGGAACCACCCGACTTCGCCGAGCGGAGTCACTGGCCGTTCCGGGGCGCTGGGGAGACAGCAGGGCGCAGGGCATCGCACGGGGTGACTCAATCGTCCGTGGGCGCTGGCGACTCCTCTCCGGCGGCGCCCGACGCGCCCGGTGTTGCTCCCGACTCGCTGGCGGGCCGCTCGGCGTCTTCACCGACACCCGATTCGTTTCCGCCTCCGCCGGAGGACGGCGTGTTCGCCTCGGTCACGGCCGCCGTGCCAGAGCGCGCGGCGAGCCACCCGATGACCGGTGCCGAACCGAGCACGAGGAGCTGCCAGCCCGACTCGACGACGTCGACGACCCGCTCTGTGTTCCCGTTCGGCCCGAGCACGGGGTTGAGCGGCGACGGAACGAAGAACGCGGCTGTCCCGCCCCGCTGGCCCACGTAGACGGCGTACCCGTGCTTCCCGAACGCGACGTACGTCTGGACGAACAGCTCCTGGTTCGTGAACATGAGCTGCCCGACGACCGCGTAGAACATGTCGTGGACCGGCCAGAGCGGGTTCGCGGTTGCGACGTTCAACAGGTCGAGCCCGATGCCGGCGACCGCGTAGACCGTGATCGCGATCCACGCCAGTCGCACGTCGCCGGGAGCGAGTCGGTCGACCAGCCGGCGGTCCCACCGGGCGTCGAGATAGAGGACGACCCCGGCGAGTCCCGGGACGAGTAGCGTGTGCAGAACGGCGCCGTGAGTGCTCTCGGTGATCGGGAAGCCGAGTGGGACGGCAAGCAGGCCGAGTGCGGCGTCGAGGTCCGGGGCGGCGCCCGCCAGCAGGGCGACGGTCGCGGCCCGCCGGTCGAAGGCAGGACCCAGCGCTGCCGCCGCCAGGATGACGCCGAGGGCCGCGTGGACGACCGTCGGAGGCACGCCCGGGTGTGAGAGATGCGCGGGCATGAACTTTCGGCCCCCTGCCCTGTCCGTTCGACTCCCTCTCGCCTCCAGTCGACTCCCTGCCCTGTCCGTTCGACTCCCTCTCGCCTCCAGTCGACTCCCTCTCACCTCCAGTCGACTCCCTGCCCCGTCCGGTCGACCCCCCGTCGCTTCAGCAGCGACGGCGACGCACTCGACTCGTCTCCGTCGACGTACGCCCCGCGATGGGGAGTGAAAGGGCGAAGCAACCGGAGCCAGAGCACGGCGGGACGAGCAGCTGAGTGTGCGAAAGTATTCACGCTGGGTCGGTGTGTTTCGATATATAATATGAACTGTTCGTATTGTTATCGAAATTTTTTCTTTGGCCTGTTATATATCTAATTATGGAATTATTCCGTCGGCAACTCTGTCGCCCGGTAACGAACGCGGGGGATTCAAGCCGCGACCGGCAGACCATGGGGTATGCTCATCGCGTTCGACTTCGACGGAACGCTCAGCGACTCGGAGATGACCGTCCTGCTGGGGAGCGAGCAAGGCGTCGCCGACGAGATGGCCGACATCACCGAGCGGGCGATGAACGACGAAATCTCCTACGCCGAGAGTCTCCGGTCACGGGCGGAACTCCTCCGGGGCCTCCGAGAGCAGCAGGCAGAGCGCGCGTTCGGGCGCGTGGAACTGCGTCCGGGCGCGGCCGAGGTCATCGACGCGCTCCGGGACGCCGGCCACGCGGTCGCCATCCTCACCGGCGGGTTCGAGCGTGGCGTGGCCCGCGCGCTCGACGACGCCGGGACGGACGTAAACACGGTGGTCGCGAACCAGCTGCCGATGCGCGACGGGAACCTGACAGGCGAGGTCGAGGGGCCGCTCGTCGAGGGCACCAAAGACGAGGCGCTGGAGACGCTCGCCGCCGACCGCGGCACCGACGTGGCCGACACCGTGGCCGTCGGCGACGGCGCGAACGACCTGCCGATGCTGGAGGTGGCGGGGCTTGCGGTCGGCTACGAGCCCAAACCCGCGGTCGAGCCCCACTGCGACGTGGTCGTCGAGTCGATGGCCGAACTCCGGGACCTGCTCGAGGAGCGCGGCATCCTCTGAGCGGGAAGCGGTCGCTGTCACCGGACGGTATCACCGG
>JBDGSA010000151.1:0-5580 GCA_042217755.1 Haloglomus sp.
TCGGTGTTCTTGAAGTCGAACTGGTAGGTCTGGTGGTCACAGTACTGCGCCGCGATCTCCGTCTGGACCTCGTCGAGGTCGAGCGCCTCGAACTGGAGCCAGACGAGGGTCCCGGTCGTGTCCTGTGTGAGTACCTGGTCGATCTCGATCCCGATCTCCTCGCCGGTCTCGAGCTCTCCGTCCACGAGGTGGTCGGAGAGGATTTTCTCGGTAAGCGTCTGTCCCATTGTCGTCTGTGGATGTGCGACCCGCGAATATAAATCCGGCGTGTCCGCCCTCTTTTGCGCGTTTAGGCGGGCCTCAACCCCTCGAATTCGCGGGATCCAGTCTCGGTCGGGAAGCGTCTCGCCCGGGGCAGAGATCCAGCGACGGCGCCGAGCGGTCGGCCCAGACGACGGTCGTCCGATTGGCACAACAGCTAATGCAGTACCGGGACCGGTTGCCCGCATGTCCACTCCCTCGATGCGTCGGCGCCGGGCGCTCCTCTGGTCGCTGCTCGCCGGGGGATTCCTGCTGGTGAACTTCCACCGGACAGCGACGGCCGTACTGGCCGACACCCTCGCGGCCACTTTCGACGCGACCGGCGCCGAACTGGGCTCGCTCCACGCTTCCTTCTTCTACATCTACGCCGCCCTCCAGCTCCCGTCCGGACTCGTGGTCGACCGGTACGGTCCCCGCCGGGTCGGCGCCGTCGGCCTCGCCGTGATGACCGGCGGCGCCGTCTGGTTCGCCGCCAGCGGCTCGCTGGCCGTGGCGTTCCTCGCGCGGGCGACCATCGGCCTCGGCGGGAGCGTCCTCTACATCGCGACGCTCCGGTTCTGTGCCAACTGGTTCCGCCCGGGCGAGTACGCGACGATGACCGGTTACACCATCTCTGCCGCGGGCATCGGCGGCATCCTCGCGACGACGCCGCTCGCACTCGCGCTTGAGGCGGCCGGCTGGCGGACAGCGATGCTGGCCGCAGGCGGCGTCGGCGCGGCGTTGGCGGTCGCCGTCGGCGCCGTCGTCCGTGATACGCCGGCCGCGGCCGGCCACGAACCGATTGCCGACGCCGAGACAGTGTCCGAAACGGCCACGCTGTCGGAAGTCGTCTCGAACACCCGGGCGGTGCTGGCAGAGCGCGAGACGTGGCTGCTCGGGGTCGCGCTGTTTCTCACGCTCGGGACCAACTTCACTGTCCTCGGGCTGTGGGGCGTTCCCTACGTCGTCGACGTCTACGACGTCTCTCTGGCGCGAGCCTCGATGTATGTCTTGCTGGGGAACGTCGGTTTCGTCGTCGGGTCGCCGGCGTTCGGCGCACTCTCGGACCGCCTCGCCCGCCGGACGGGGCTGATGATCGTGGCCTCGGTCCTGTTCACCCTGAGTTACGCGACCCTGGTGCTCGTTCCTCCCCTGCCGGTCGTGGGCGCGGCGCTGTTCTTCGCGCTGTTCGCCAACGGCGGCATCGCGCTCGCGTTCACCGTCGGCAAGGAGCGCCACGACCCCGACGTCGCCGGCACCGTCACCGGCGTCATCAACAGCATCGGCTACTTCGGGGCGGCCCTCTTCCCGACGCTGCTCGGCGCCGTCCTCGACGCCTACTGGACCGGCAAGGTCATCGGCGGCGCCCGCGTCTACACGGTGACCGGCTACCGCGTCGCCTTCGCCATCGCGACGGCGACGGGCGTGCTCGCGACGGGCGCCATCGTCTGGCTCCACCGCCGCGAGCAGCGCTCGCTGGCCGACCGCGGCACTCCTGTCGCGGACGACTGATACGGTTTAGTGTAACAGTTTACCGGTGCGTCGGCCGACCGGGGCGCCGATGCGCCGGGAACGATTTACAGTAAACCGTATGAGGCGGGCCTGGCTGGGGAATCGGAAACAGAAATCGACAATCGGAAACGGAAATCAGAAATCGGGACCGCGGGCTTATACCGCCGGACCGGCAAGCGGGCCGCATGAGCACGAACCGCGTCGCGGTCGACTGTCCGTCCTGTTCGCCGGCGGACGAGACGGTCCACGAGGTGTTACACGAGAGCGGTCACGCCACGGTCCGCTGTACGGAGTGCGACCACGTTCACAAGACAGCCCTCCCGGACGAGTCGACTGTCGACCGCCGGGTCATCGTCTCACAGGAGGGCGATTCCTTCGAGGCCAGCGTCGGCTTCGACCCGGACGAGACGCTCTCGGTCGACGACGAGTTCCTCGTCGAGACCGACGAGGCCATCCTCTCGGTGGCCGTCACGAGCCTCGAACCCACTGGCGAGGGCAGCGACGACGAGCCACGTACCGACGCCGCGCCCGCCCGGGACGTGAAGACGGTCTGGACGCGCGTCGTCGGCAACGTCGCCGTCGATCTGACGCTCCACCCGAAGGACGGCCGTCACGACTCGACCTACGCCACGCGGGTCCAGGTGCCCGGCGACGAGACGTTCACGGTCGGCGAGACCCACGCCTACGGCGACGCCGAGTTCACCGTCGAGGGGATCGTCCTGCGCGACGATATCGAGCGCTACGGCCAGCGGAAACTGGACTACGCGGGGGACCAGGCGCCCGCCAAGCACATCAAGCGCGTATACGCCCGCGACGAGTCGAAGGTCACGAGCGCCTGGTCCGGGTGGTGAGTGCCGATGAGCGAGGACGACTACCGGGCGGCCCGCGAGCAGATGGTCAAGGGACTGCTCTCCGGAGGACGCATCGACGACGAGGCGGTCGCGGACGCGCTCCGCTCGGTCCCCCGCCACGCCTTCGTCCCGGAGGGCCGCCGCGACAGCGCGTACGCCGACCGACCGCTCCCAATCGGCGACGGACAGACCATCTCCGCGCCGCACATGGTCGGCATCATGACCGAACTGCTCGACGCCGGCGCGGGCGACCGCGTCCTCGAGATCGGGACCGGCTGTGGCTACCACGCCGCCGTCACGGCCGAACTCGGCGCCGAGGTCTACAGCGTCGAGTACGTCCCGCGGCTGGCGCGGGCGGCCCGCGAACAGCTCAGTGAACTGGGCTACGACGACGTCCACGTCCGGCAGGGCGACGGCCACGAGGGCTGGCCCGAGCACGCCCCTTACGACGCGGCCTACCTGACCTGTGCCGCCGAGGAGTTCCCCGAGGCCGTCGTCGAGCAGGTTCGTCCGGGCGGGCGCCTGCTCGCGCCGCTCTCGGACGGATTCGGACAGACACTGGTCGCCGCAACCCGCCGTGAGGACGGCTCGCTCGACCGCGAGTCCCACGGCGGCGTCCGATTCGTGGAGATGCAGGGCGGCTGACCGATCGACGACCCGGTTCTGTCGGCCGCGACCCCGGCACAGGGGCGATGGAACTAATTGCGATGCTTGGTGGATATCCATACGGGCAACCGTGACACCGGCTTCTCCCCCCACCGGTTGCCCGCTCTCTCCCCTCGGCAGTCGCTGACTCGGAACGTCCCGACCGTACGGTAGAGTGCGGCTCTTCCACTGTATGGCCGTGTGCCGGGCACTCGATCGTCGGCAGAACCAGTCAGCGTCGAGAGGGGTATAGCGTCGTGTGGGCGACGCCTCCCCGACCGCGCGCGGCCTCGGATGCTACGAGTGCGGGCACCCAGCTCCGTGGGGTCAGAGGCGAGCGGGTATCCCGCAACGAGATGTGCGGCCCGTTCGCACATAAACCCGCGGGCCACTACTCCCCCCACCGCTGATCGGCGGCCCGGGGCCAGCACGGCCTGCCGCGGCGCTTTTCACGCGTGGTTACGTACGCCTGATATGGCCGAGTGCGTCGTCTGTGGCCAGGAGACGTCCGTGACGGCCGCCTGCCCGCACTGCGGGCAGCCGGTCTGTGCGAGCCACCGGGCAACCGACGCACACGACTGTTCCGGCCTCGACGCCGAGCAGACCAGCGGCTGGGTCATCGACCTCGACGGTCCCCAGCCGAACTCCGCGTCGTCGACCGACCCGGACTGGCGCGACCTGCTGACGCCCTCTCGGGGCGGCGCGTACATGGCCGCGGGGAGCCTCCTCGTCGTGCTCGTCGCGGTGGCCCTGGTCACCCTCGCCGCCCCCGGCCCGGGCGCGGCCGCCGGCGCGGACCTGAACGAGACCCGCGTCGAGCGACTGATCGCCCAGGAGGTGAACGACCGCCGGACCGCCCGCGGCCTGGAACCGCTCGCGTACGACAGGGACCTGGCCGCCGTCGCGGCCTACCACTCCCGCGACATGCACGAGCGGGAGTACTTCGCCCACGAGGGGCCGAACGGCGAGACGCTGCGTGACCGCTACGCCCGCTTCGAGGTCGACTGCAACGGCGGCGAGAACATCTACCTCACGCGCGGCGGCGGACTCGCGGCCACCGAGCGGACGCTCGCGGAGCACGTCGTCCGCGAGTGGATGAACTCCGAGGGCCACCGCGAGGCCATCCTCAAAGAGCGGTTCACGCGCCAGGGCATCGGTATCGTCATCGCCGACGGGTCGGTGTACGCGACGCAGAATTTCTGTTAGATATGGCAAATTAATACTCTATATCCAGATAAATATATCTAAAAGAAGATTCAGTACTTATTTTCGGAATAAATTGAGAATACCGCGTCTTGGTCGGTTCCAATGCGGTCGTTCAGCGTCCGGCGCGTCCGGGCTGTCACACCTCGGCCACCCGGACGGAACGGTTGATTTCCCCTTCCAGCCAGTCGAGGTGATAGGTGAAGTCCGGCTCGCCGTCACCGCGCTCTTCGGGATCGGTTCCTTCGACGTCGTACGTATCGGTCACCTCGAATGTCGTTGTCTCGCCCGCCGGGACGAGTCGCGAGACGGCCTCGATCGGCGCGTACGCGACCCGCGGCCCGGTGCGGTTCAGCGCGGCGACGAACCGGCCGTCGATGCGTCCCTCGTTCGTGACCGTGAAGCCGATCGTCGGTTCGCTGTCCGGTGGAACCGTCTCGGGGATTGCGGCGTTCATCGACAGCGACGGCGCCGGGGCGGCGAGCCGCTCACGGAGCGCCGCGTCGGGGCGCCACTCGCCGCCGGGCCACTCCAGCACGGCGGCGCTCGCGTCCCCGCTCGGGGGCAACTCGTAGAGGAGCCAGCCCGCCCCGCGTTCTGAACGGTACCGTTCGTTCCGGTGGTTGTACCCGTACCAGAGCCCGCGCGTCTGCATCGGCTGGCTCGTCGTCCCGTCGAACCGGACAGTCAGTTCGTCCCTTGCCGGGGGCCGTCCCTCGTCCACCGACACCTCGAGGTAGAGGTACTGGTGGGCGTCCGCGCCGGAGAGGTGGATGGAGTCAGTCGCCAGCATCACGACGGCCGGCTGGAGGGCCCGGACCGAGACCGACAGCGACGCGGCGGCCGGCGAACTGGTCGGTGTCGGGGTGGGCGACGGCTGGTCGGTTGGCGGCGGCTGGTCGGTGGGCGTCCCACCGCCGGCGCCGTCCGTCCCGCCTATCGACGTACAGCCGGCCAGGCTCGCCAGCCCCGCGCCCAGGGCCGCGATGAGCGTTCGACGCTGCATGCCCGTCCCTTCTCGCCGGCCAGAAAGGGCCTTCCGGAGTGTCAGACGATCGTTTGAGTCTCGCGAGTGGGGCCGCTACTGCACCTCGATACGGACGCCCCGTCCGCCGCGGGCCTGGGCGCG
>JBDGSA010000151.1:5680-8361 GCA_042217755.1 Haloglomus sp.
GGGGCCGCTACTGCACCTCGATACGGACGCCCCGTCCGCCGCGGGCCTGGGCGCGGCCGGACACGGCCGCGTCGCGCTCGCCGCGCTCGACCAGTCGCTCGATGCGGTCCTCCATCGGCGGGTGAGTCGCCAGAAGCCGCGTCAGGGTCCCCTCCTCGTCGCCGTGGATGACCAGGTCCGAGAGCAGCCCCTCCGGCGGCCGCGCGGCGCGGTCGATGCGGGTGAGTGCGCTGGCGAGCGCGATGGGCTGGCCGGTCACGGCGACGGCGCGGTCGTCCGCGGCGAGTTCGCGCCGCCGGGAGTAGGCCCGGAGCGCCAGCGTGAAGACGAACAGCAGCACGACCACGCCCGCGGTCGCATACGCGTACGCCTCCGAAGCCGCCCGGGTGATCTCTCGGGGAGAATCCCCCTGGAGGTAGGCCAGCGCGCGAGCCACCCCGACCGCGAGGATGATGACCGGAAGCAGCGCCAGCGTCGCGATGCCCGTCACCGTCCGGACGACGCTGCTGCCCAGCGTCTTCACCAGCCCGTCGCGGTTCTCGAGGTGGGCGAACTCGTGTGCGAGGATGGCCTCCAGTTGGCGCTCGTCGAGCAGGCGGAACAGCGACGGGTCGACGACGACGAGCCCGTCGCGGGGGCCGCCGAGCGCGAGCGCGTTCGGCGTCCCGATCCGGCCCACCGCGAGCGTCGGCGGCTCGATGTCCATCGCCGCGGCTATCGCTTCGACGCGCTCGTAGAGATGGGGAGCACGGGCGCGGGGAAGCTCCGTCGGGTCGAGTTCCTGCCGGAGCGCGACCAGCCCGGCGCGATAGCTGAGGTAGCCGAGCGCAAGCGCGAGACAAAGCACGACGGCGATCGCCGTCGCGGGGTCGGGGCGCTGGGCCCACAGGTAGAGCAGGCCGCGGTAGACGACGAACGCCGCCATCGCGTACAGCACCAGGATGACGAGGCCGACGACGGCCATCAGAAGCCGGAGACCGGGCCCTGGGTCGAACGAGCGGGCGCGAATCGCTGCCGGGGCGTCCTCTGCCGGACCGCGGGAACCGCGACGGGACACGGCCGATCATAGCGCCGGGAGCGGTAAGACGATTGTCGTGACCGGCGTCCGGGCCCCGGATAGGGCCCTCCGCTTTCGACGGCGAGGGAGTCCCGGCGTCCACGCCGGGGAGGACGTCATTCCACGGGATGGATGTCGGTGACGGTTCCGACGCCCTTGGACTGGCCCTCGCGGAAGACAAAGCGCTGGCCCTCCTCGACGAGGTAGGGGCGGAACTTGAACCGGAGGCGGGCGCGGCCCGTGTCACCCGGGAGCAACTGCCCGCTCTCGGGGTAGATGGCGGCCGCCTCGCTCACCGTCTCGAGGTGGACGACCGGCTCGTATCCCTCGTCGATGCGGGTCGGATGGTTGAGCACCATCACCTCGGCCTCGAACTGGCGGACCGGGTCGGGGTTCGCGTCTCGGGGGAGGAGCACCATTCCACGTTCGACGTCGGCCTCGCGGACGTTCTTGAGCGCGATGCCGACGATGCGGCCCGCCGAGGCCTCGTCGACGCGGTGGTAGTGCATCTCGATGGAGCGGACCTCCACGTTCCGGAAGGACCCGTCCTGCATCGGCCCGAGCAGGAGTTCGTCGCCAGCGGAGACGGTGCCCGAGCGGATAGTGCCCGAGGCGACCGCGCCGACGCCCTTGACGTTGTAGCTCCGGTCGATGTACATCTGGAACGCCTCGGCGGCGGCGCCGCGCTCGGTCTTCGGGAGCCGGTGGAACAGTTCGTCCAGTACCTGCAGGCCCTCCATCGTGACGGCGCTCGTCGCCACGACGGGCACGACCTGTTCGCTGATTTCGTCGATGGCGGCCTCGACGCCGTGGCGCGCGACCGAGAGCGGCGTCCGGTCGGCGCCCCGGAGCAGACGCTCGACCTCGCGCTCTACCTCGGCGGCCCGTTCTTCGCTCACCACGTCGGTCTTCGTGATGGCGACGATGGTCGGCAACTCGGTCGCGAGCAGGATGCCGAGGTGCTCGCGGGTCGTCTTCGTGGGCCCGTCGTCGGCCGCGACGACGAGTAGCCCGTAGTCGAGCTTCTGCCCGACGAGCCCGCGGATGGTGGTCCGGAGCCACGGCTCGTGGCCCACGGTGTCGACGAAGCTCACGAGGCGGTCGGCCTCCTCGACGACACCCGCGCGGTCGGCCTTCCGGTGGGGGTTGTCCATCCGGACCGGTCCGTCCTCGTCGTCGAAGCCGTACACCCCGTACGAGAGGTCCGCAGAGAGCCCGCGTTCCATCTCGTGGGGCTGGACGTCGAGGAACGACCGGGTTCCACCCTCGCCGTCGTCGGGTTCGCCGGTGACGAGTGACCCCACCAGCGTCGATTTCCCGTGGTCGACGTGGCCCGCGGTCCCGACGACGATGTGCTCGTCGTCCGTGGCGAGCACGGCGCCCTCGCGGATGGTGGCGACGCCGACGATGCCGTGCTCGCCCTCGTCGCCGGGGTCCGCGCCGTCCGGGCCGACGCCCCACGTAGAGACGTCGTCGATGTGGGCGCCGGCTTCCTCGGCCAGCAGGCTCAATACGTCCATCGACTCGGAGAACGCGTCGGGAGAGATGCCCGCGATGCCGCCGTCGTCAGTGACGCCGACGACGTAGGTGGCCTCGCCGTCGCCCGAGAGGACGCGGTGGCGGA
>JBDGSA010000192.1:0-8344 GCA_042217755.1 Haloglomus sp.
CGCATGTCCGGGACGTGTGTCCGCTCGTCCTTGACTTCCTCCCACGGCTGAAGCCCTGTCTCTTACCCATAAATCGGGCCACCAGAATGAGCGAAACGGAGCAGTGAATTCGCCCGAACCCTCCGATAGTCATCGAATGAGGCGTTGGAGCGACGATGTTGCCGATGTTGCTTCTCCCGCATCATCACACCCCCCTCGATGAGGGTATCGCTCGAATCGCTGCTAAACGCGATTCGTGCGAATCCAGCTCGGCCCTGAAAGCGGCTGGAACGCTCAATGAGGACACCACGAACTTGTGGGTAAGAGACAGGGCTTCAGCCGTGGGAGGATGTCAAACGGCGCGCGGCCGGCGGATTACCGCTCCCGTTCGTTGCCCGCCTCCTCTTCGGCCTCGCCCGTGGCGATAGCGGTGTAGCACTCTATGAACGACTCGCGGTCGGTCTCGCCGGCGCCGCTCTCGACCAGCGCCGACTCGAGGTCGCCGCGGGGCTGGTGGCAGAGGTCGGTGTGACACTCCTTGCAGAGGAACTCGAACTCCTTGTCAGCGCGGTCCCATCGGTCGCCGTGCTTGTCGTACTCACGCGCGGCCGTGCGCGGGACCTCTTCGCCACAGGCGATGCAGGTCACCTGCGTGCGGTTCCGGTCGCGACTGCCCCACATCACTGTGGGGGATTGCCCTCGGGCCTACTTAGACTTTCGCGCGGCGGCGACCACGGCTGGTGTCCCCCGGGGCCGGTACGTCCACGCCGGTGGTATCGCGGTCCCGGAACGATGGTCAACGCCGGTGGCGTCGCGGCTCCAGAACGACGTCCAGTTGGTATCGCGTCCCCAGAACGTATCCGTCACACGCACCCGTTCTCACACATGGACGAAGACCTCGGAGACGCGACGGTCGTCTACGAACACCCCGACGAGGGGACCGTCGAGCGGTCGCTCGCAAACGAGAACGTGGCGTACTTCCAGGACCACTGGATCCTCAAGATCGACGAGCACGACGGGAAGGACGTGGTCCGACGCATCCCGTCTGAGCGGGTCTACTACGTCGACCGGTCGGTCGAGGCGTTCGAGGACGAGGTGGCGACGCTGCGGAACCAGGTCGAGTCGTTCGCCGACGACCTCCGCGAGACGCTGCTCGGCGATCGCGGCGGCGACGGTGACGACCGGCGCGGCGAGACCGACACCGAGGCCGACGCGAACGGCGACGGCGACGATCCCGTAGCCGTCGACGTGACCGAGGCCGAGCGCGACGGCTCCTGACCGAGCCGGCGGGGCCGGTCGCGTCGACGGTCACGTGATCGGGGCCGGGTCCCGGGTCACTCGTCTCGGCGCCGACCGCACACGGCCGCCAATAGCCCTTTGTCGCGACCCGTCGAATCCGCGGGCCGTGCACGTTCTCATCATCGGTGCGTACGGGAGTGCCGGTGCCGCGGTCGCCGACCGGCTGCTCGACGCCCCGGAGGTCGACCAGCTCACACTCGTCGACGACGGCGACCCCGGCGGCGGACTCTGTATTCTCGACGGTTGCATGCCCTCGAAAGAGGTTCTCTCCGCCGGACGGACGGCGTGGGCGGCGCGCCACGACGACCGCGTGAACGGCGACGGCGCCCTCGACGTCGACCTGGAGCGGGTCGTCGAGCGAAAAGACGACAACATCTCGACCTTCGCCGAACACCGACGCGTCGGTGTCCGGCGGATGGCCGACGAGGACGGCGTGACGTTCCACCACGAGCGCGCGACGCTCGTCGGCGAGAGCGGCGACGCGACCGAGGCTGGCGGCGAGACGGGCGGCGACGGCCCGCCGGCCGTCAGGGTCGGCGGAGAGACGTTCGCACCCGACTACGTCGTGGTAGCCACGGGGTCGAACCCGAACGTCCCGGACCTCGAGGGGCTGGACGCGGTGCCCTCCCGGACGAGCGCGGACCTGCTCGACGCGACCGACTTGCCGGAGTCGGCCGCCGTGATGGGCTTTGGCTACGTCGGGATGGAACTCGCCCCCTACATCGCGCAGGCGGGGCCAACGGACGTGACCGTCATCGAGCACGACCCGCGGCCGCTCGACGAGGCCGACGACGCCTTCGGCGACGCGCTGCTCGACCTCTACCGCGACGCGTTCGACGTCGACGTCGTGACCGAGGCCTACGAGGAGCGCGTCGAACCCCTCGAGGACGGGTCGGGAATCCGGCTCTACCTCGACACCGGCGAGCCCGTCGAAGCCGAGGAACTGTTCCTGTTCACGGGTCGACGACCGAACCTCGACGGACTGGGGCTGGAGGCCGTCGGCATCACGCCCGAGAGCGGCTGGGTGCGCGACACGATGCAGGCCCGCGACGACGACCGCGTGTTCGTAGTCGGCGACGCGAACGGGCGCGAGCCGATTCTCCACGTCGCGAAGGAGCAGGGCCACATCGCCGCCGAGAACATCCGTCGGCTCGACCGCGGCGCCGACCCTCGCCCGTACGAGAACGTCCACCACCACGTCGTGTTCAGCGGGCTGGCCGCGTACCCGTACGCTCGGGTCGGCCACAGCGCCGAGAGCGCCGAGGCGGCCGACCTCGACTGTCACGTCGTCACGCGGCAGGCCAGCGACGACGGCGTGTTCAAGTCGAAGGGTCACCCCAAGGGGTTGGCCCGGCTCGTCGTCGGGACAGACGGCACCGTTCACGGCTACCAGGGCCTCCACTACCACGCCGACGTGATGGCGAAGACGATGCAGGTGGTGGTCGAACTGGGGCTGGACGTCCGAGAACTCCCGGACCGGGCCTACCACCCCACGACGCCGGAGATCCTGGACGGCCTGTTTCGGCAGGCGGTCGCGGAACTCGATTGATCGCGGATCTCGGTCGATCAGATCCGGTTTCTTCGAATCGCTCCGCGGCGACGACAGGCCGGACAGCGGCGCGACAATCAGGTACGACGGCGAGGCGGTCGGACTGCCCGGGTTCACCACCGCGGCCGCGGAGCTGAGGCTGCTGCTTTCGGCGCTCCTGCTCCGCCGTCGCGACTGAGTCGGGCGCCTCCCGCGGCGGTGTTCACGGCCGAATTCGCCTCCGGTCGCCCACGGGACTTGTGTGCCTGTCCGGTGCGTGCGACAACTGACGTCGACGCCGCGTCCCACTCGTCGTTCGCCCGGCCCTCGATTTCGCGGGACGGCGGTGTGACCGGCGGCTCCCGGGGAGGGGGTTCGTCGTGCGACCGACTGCCGGGGGTCGGAGTCGACGTGAGCGATTCGGGAGACGGAGCGAGCGGCGGATTCGAGAAGCCGGGTGCGGGCGTTCGGGCGGTCGGTCGGAGTGGTCACCGGCCGAGCAGCGCGCGCAGTTGCTCGCGGGAGAACAGCGTCGAGGGCTCGTCCATGTGGACGCCGATCTCCCCCGAGAGCGCCCGGAGGCCGGCGCGCTGGAGCGGTTCGGGTAGCGAGTAGCCCGCGCGGACGAGGTGGCCGAGGCGCTGTTCGGTCCGCAACTCCTCGCGCCACGCGCGCTCGTAGTCGCCCAGCGTCCCCGGGTCGGCGGGGTCGACCTCGCGGGCCGCGTGGTCGGCCGCGCGCATGCCGTAGAGGATGCCGCCGCCGGTGAACGGCTTGGTCTGGGCGGCGGCGTCGCCGACCAGCAGCGAGCGCCGGCCAGTCACTCGCCGCGGCGGACCGACCGGGATGAGCCCGGAGCAGCGCCGGTCGAGCGTGACGCCGTAGTCGTCGCACAGCGACCCGAACCGGGCGCGCTCGTCCTCGCCGGGCGAGACGGCGAGCCCGTACTCCACGCCGGCGTCGCCCCGAGGGATGCGCCACGCGAAGAAGCGCGGGACCGTGAGGTGGACGTCCACGAAGTCCTGATGGTCGGGGTCCTCGTCGAACCCCAGCACGCCGTGGAGGAACTCGTCCGGTTCGGGGAGCCCGCACTCGTCACGGACGCGCGAGCGGGGGCCGTCCGCGCCGACGACCATCCGGGCCTCGTGGCGCTCCGTCCCGGACGGACCGCGGGCGGTGACCGTCACGCCGTCGCGGCGCTCCTCGACAGCAGTGACGGTGTGGTGGTCACGCACGTCCGCACCCGCCTCGCCCGCGGCCGTCGCGAGCGCGCGGTCCAGGCCGACCCGGTCGATGGCGTTCGAGATGGGGGTTTGGCGGTAGAACTCGTACGCGGCGGAGTCTGCGCTGCCGAGGTGGAACCGAGCCCCCCGGATGGCGTTCTGGAACAGGTCGTCGTGAGCGTCGTCGGGGACGTAGTCCCAGACGTCGAGCGAGACGTGTCCCGAGCAGGCGAGCGGTTCGCCCACCTCCCCCTGCTCGAGGACGAGGACGTCCCGACCGCGTTCCGCGGCGCTCCGGGCGAACCGCGCGCCAGCGGGCCCGCACCCGACGACGACGAAGTCGTGCATCTACGCCCTCTTCGGGTGCTGTGCGGTAAGTAGCTTGCCGCTCCGGCGCACGGCGGACGGCCGCGACGCCTCGCACGCTCGTGGGCGCAACCGACACGAGGCCATGTCGATTCCGCGCCGCCGCGGCGAGCCCGGGGACACAGAAGAGCGCCTGATTGGTATCAGGAACTCGAAATAAATGATATATAGTAATATTTATAAAATAATAGATAAACCTTACTATTAATATCATCTTTTCTGATGTTGTTATCGCCACCACAACGGCTAACCACCTCTCGGGACAGGGGGCGTGCATGTATCGCGTCATCGGCGAGCGCGGCCTCGCCGACACCTCGCTCGGGGCCGCCGACGTCCGTGCGCTCCTCCGCGACCTGGTTCGCGCGCGGGTCTTCGACGACCGGGCGCTCGCGCTCCAGCGCCGCGGCTGGATGTCGGGTTACCCGCCGTACCGCGGCCAGGCGGGGTCACAGGTCGCCGCTGCCCACGCCATGCGCGAGGCGGACTGGCTCTTCCCGACCTACCGGACGAACGCCATGGCGCTCGCGCGCGGCGTCCCGATGGCCGACGTCCTGCGCTTTCGCCGGGGCTACCCGGAGTTCGTCTCGGGCCACTCGATCCGGAACTTTCCACAGGCCGTTCCCATCGCGACACAACTCCCCCACGCGGTCGGGTTCGGGATGGCCGTGAACTACCGGAACGCGGTCGAACCGGAGGCGCCCGACGCCGCCGACCGGGAGCCGGACGGCGCGGTCGCGGCGGGGCTGGTCGACCCGACCGCGGGCCCGACCGACGAGGCGGTCGTGGCGTACCTCGGCGACGGCGCCACGTCCGAGGGCGACGCACACGAGGCGATGAACGTCGCGGGCGTGTTCGGGGCGCCGGTCCTCTTCCTGTGTGAGAACAACGGCTGGGCCATCTCGACGCCGCGCGAGCGACAGACCGCCGCCGACAGCATCGCTGCCCGCGCCACGGCCTACGGGTTCGAGGGCCGACAGGTCGACGGAACGGACGCGCTCGCGGTCCACGAGGTCGTCACGGAGGCGCTCTCGACCGTCCGCGACGGCGAGCCGATGCTCGTGGAATCGCTCGTCTACCGCCAGGGCCCCCACACGACCAGCGACGACCCCTCGCGCTACGAGGACCGGGCCGACGTCCCGGAGTGGCGCCGACGGGACCCGCTCGACCGGCTGGCCGACTTCGCGCGCGAGCAGGACATCGTCGACGACGACTTCGTCGAATCCGCCCGCGACGCGGCCGAGACGGAGGCCGACGAGGCCGTCGTGACCGCGGAGTCGACCGCGCCCCCGGCCGTCGAGGACCTATTCGATCACGCGAGCGCCGAGCTCCCACCGCGGGTCCGCGAGCAGCGCGAGTGGCTGTGCGAGCGCGTGGACGCCGTCGACCCGGGCGGCCCGGCCTGGGAATGACGCCAGTTCCAGCCCGTTGTGGGCCGTGCCGGGCGTGACGGCAGTCTCGGTCGGGCAGAGTAGAGTCGGGACAGAGCGGAGTCAGGCCAGAGCGGGGAGGAGGGCGAGGAGCGCGGGACGCCCGGCCCGTCTCCACCCACCGACAATTACACTTCGTCTCCCCTCCTATCGGGAGTGAATGGGCGTGCCGAACGACCGCGTCCCGACGCTGCTCGAGGCCGACGTCACAGAGCGCCGCGAGGCGGCGGCAGCCCTCGTCGAGACCGCGACAGAGAACCCGGGCGCACTCACGTCGGTCGTCGACCGCGTGGTCAGCGCGCTGGACGACCCCGACGACCGGGTTCGCACTGGCGTTGCCCGCATCTGCTTCGAGGTCGGGACACACGACCCGACGGCGGTCGAGCCGCTGCTCTCGGACCTGCTGGGGGCGCTCGACGATCCGGTGGCTAGCGTCCGGGCGAACGTCGCGCGCCCCGTCGCCGAGGTCATCGTCCGGGACCCTGCCGCGCACCGAGACGCCGCGACGGTTCTGCGCGGCCACCTCGACGACCGCTCCGAGAGCGTCCGGCACAGCGCCGCGTGGGCGCTCGAATGGCTCGCCATGCATCACCCCACCGTCGTTCCTGCCGACCGCCTGACTTCGCTCCTGGGCGACGGCCACCCCCCCGTCCGGAAGCACGCCGCCCGGCTCTGTGCGCTGTTGCCCCACGAGGACGAGACGCGCCACGAGCGGCTGGTGGAACTGCTGAGCGACGAGGCCATCCCCGTCCGGCGGGCCGCCTGTCTCGCGCTCGGGGGAGTCGGTCGAATCGGCGGCCACGCCGAGGTGCGGTCGGCGCTCGGCCAGGCGGCCCGGACGGACCTCAACGAGACCGTCCGGCTGGCGGCCCGGCGCGCGCTCCGGGAGGCAGTCTACGAAGCGACCGCGCCGGTGTTAGACCCCGCCCGCGACACGAGCGCGCTGGCGGCCGTGCTCGTCACGGGCGAGCGCGCGCTGGGCGGCTGGCTCCGCGTCGACGACCCCGAGGTCACGGTCCGTGGCGGCCGATTCCGGGGCACCGTCGAGGCCGTCGACTCGCTGCAGGGAACCGTCGCCCTCCGGAACGACCCGGTCGGGTACCGGCTCGAACTCCGGCGGGACACCGACGGCTGGCGGGGCACCTACGAGGACGCAGAACGGACCGGGACGCTCGATGTCACGCCGACCACCGCGCGGGAACTCGACGCCGAGCGGACGCCGCTGCGCTACGCGGTCGAGGCCGACCGCCTCGAGTTCGCGGTCGAGGGGACGCCTCACTCCATCGAGGTGACCGACCGCGACCCCGAAACCGGCCGGCTCCGCGGCGAGAACTGGATGCAGGGCTACGTCGTCGAGTTCCGCCCGGAGGCGGCCGGGCCGGTGCGGGCGCTGTTCGAGCGCGGCCGGTCGTTCGAGGTGACCGACCTCGCGCTGCGTACGGCCGGCGACGAGGCCGACGAGGCGGCGCCCCCCGAGTAGGCGTCGGCAGAGCGTTCGCCGGGCGCGCGGGCGGCCGATCAGACGTTCTCGCCCTGGTAGTCCCCGTCGTACTCGCCGGTGTGCTCGGCCTCCGCGAGCACCAGTTGGGCGACCCGCGCGCCGGTTTCGATCTCGATGTCGTGGCCGACTTGCAGGAGTCCCTCGCCCTTCCCCTCGTAGCCGGCGTCCCAGACCGCCGTGTTCAGCATACAGGAGTTGCGCAGGAGCGACGAGCGCGGGTAGAGAAAGCCGATGTGGCCCTCCGGGATGGAGATGACCTCGGCGTAGCGGACGACGTAGTTTCCCGGCGTCAGTCGGTACCCTTCGCGGTCGATTGCCCCATCGCCCTCGTCCTCGTCGTGTTCGTCGCCCGCGTTGCCCTCCAGCGCGTCGCCGATGGGCTCGCTCACCTGCCGGTAGCGCGGGCCGACGGACTTGCCGTCGGTCGTGATGCGGCCGGGCTGGCGCTGGCGGAACACGGCCTCGAGCGTGAGGTCCACGCCGTTAGGCTGTACCTGCTCCTCGGAGAGGGGGGTGATATGCTCGGCGACGAAGGCACCGCTGCGGAACATGGCCGGGAGCGCTCGTCGTGTGGGCTTAGGGGTTCTGGTCGCACGGGTGGTTGGAAGTTGGGTGGCTCCACGACGAGACCGACAGCGACGATGGAACCATCTTGAAAGCCCCCGCCCGCTCTCCGTACGACAATAGCGACGACTCTGGGTTGAAAGCCCCCGCCCGCTCTCCGTACGACAATAGCGACGACTCTGGGTTGAAAGCCCCCGCCCGCTCGACCCGCCGCGCCTCGCTGCGCGCTTCCCTCACTCCCTCAGCCAGAGCAAGCTCTGGCACGGCCCTCGCTCGCTTCGCTCGCGAGGACTTCGGTCGCTCGGTCCAGTGCTTGCGTCGTCGGGGCGGGGTCGAGGCGGATTGTCGGCTTCGCCGACAATCTATTAGCTGGCGGCTCCGCCGCCAGCCGGGCGGCCCCTTTCAGTCCCACCCGACATGGCTTGCGGTGACTCGCGGCGGCCCTGCCCTTCCCCGG
>JBDGSA010000054.1:0-1839 GCA_042217755.1 Haloglomus sp.
CTGGCGGCGAAGCCGCCAGCCGGGCGGCCCCTTTCAGTCCCGCCCTGTTGCCTGTCATACCGAGCGTTAGCCCGTGGTGGTTCCAGTAGAGTACTAGTGTCCCCAAACCTCCCCGCGCCATCGCCGAGCGTGTCTCACCCCCTCGGCCGCTGCGGGCCTCGGGGTTCGACACGGGTGGCGATGGCGCGCTTCCTGGTCTCGGAACCGGCCGGTCGACCAACTGACCCCCGGCCAGGAGCGCGTGGTATGCGGCTTACCCGCGAACCCGCGCGACCTGGGGAAGGACAGGGCCACAGCGCCCGTGCGGCCAACCATCTTTGGGGTGGGAATGGAAGGGGCGGCGCGCTCGGCGGTGTCTCCGGAAATCGGAGATTTCCGGGATGACGAGAATCTCCGATTCTCGAACCACCCGGACGACGCAAGCACTGGACCGGAGCGAGCGCAGCGAGCGAAGGGAAGCGCACAGCGAGGCCCGGCATCCCGAGCGCGCCGGGGCTTCCTCTCCGTTTTCGATTCTATCGCATTCCTTCCTATTCGGCCTCAGGTAGGGATATTTGCTCCAAATAATCTGAGGAAATTGATAATATCGAATATAATTCGGTAATCCTACGTCTCGCAGTAGCCGTACTTGTGGATGCACTGGAGCATCTCGTCGGGGTCGGTGTGCTTGTGGAGTCGCGTGGGCGTATCGCAGTAGTAGGTCTCCCCGTCGAAGCGAAGCGTCACCTCGTGGGAGCCGCCGAACGCCTCGGTCCGGACGACCACGCGGGTACCGTCCTCGATGGTGTCGAGCAGTTCCTCGGCGTTGCACTCTCCCTGTTCGATGACCTCGGTCGTCATTGGCGACGCGTACGTCGGCCCCCGGCAAGAGCGTTCGCCCGCGGCGGAGCGTTCGCCCGCGGTGGCACGTGGTCGACGGATGTCCACCGGCCCGCGCTCAGAGCAGTCCGCGGGCGCCGGCCACCGTCAGGCGGGTGGCGATGACAGCGAGCAGGAGGAGCGTTCCGGCGGTCTGGTAGCGCTCCGGAATCCGCGGGCGCAGGCGGTTCCCGACCGAGACCCCGACGAGTCCGGGGACGGCGGCCGCCACCGAGAGCGCGAACGCGCCTTCGTACAGGCCCAGCGCGGCGGCGGCACCCACGCGCACCGTCGAGATGCCGACCAGCACCATCGACAGGACGCCGACGAACGTCGAACGGTCGAGGTCGCGGCTGTCGAGGTAGGCGACGACCTGCACGGCGGCGTTGGCGACGCCAAAGACGGCGCCCGAGGCCACCCCGAGTGCTGCCATCCCTCTGCCGTCCAGCGAAAAGCAGTAGTCCCGCAGGGTCGCCAGTCCCGGGACCGCGACGTAGGGCTGCCTGGCGACGACGTAGGCGGCCGTGAACAGGCCCAGTCCGAGCGCCAGCACGGGTTTGGGCACCCGGCCCAGGAGCGCCATCCCGACGAGGGTGCCGACCACGGCGCCCGCCAGATAGGGGCCGAACTGGCGGAGACACGAGGAGAGCGCCTCGCGGTCGAGTTCGCGCAGTAGCGACAGGTTGGCGACCAGCGTCGGGACGATGAGCAACACCACGGCCGTCGCCGGGTCGAGCACGGATGCGAGCGCGGCCGTCGCGACGACCGCGTAGCCGAACCCCGCGACGCCCTTCACCAGGCCGCCGGCGAGCACGACCGCGAACACCAGCGCCAGCGTCGAGAACGGGACACCGAGCGGCACGTCAGGCCTCGGCCGGCTCGACGAGGTGCTCCTCGCCCCACTCCCGCATCGCGGTGATGACCGGCTCCAGCGAGCGCCCGCGCTCGGTCAGCGAGTACTCCACGCGGAACGGCTTCTCG
>JBDGSA010000054.1:1939-5951 GCA_042217755.1 Haloglomus sp.
CCCGGCAGATGCTCCGGGTGCTGGAACTCGCGGCGCTCGCTGTCGTTGCGACCGCCGTCGTCTGGAAGGGAAGCGAGTGGCTGGAGGCCGCCAGCCAGCGCCTCTCGGTCCACTACGGTCTCCCGCCAGTCGTGCAGGGCGCCGTCGTCGTCGCCGTCGGCTCCTCGTTCCCCGAACTCGTCAGTGTGATCCTCAGCACGGCCCCGCCGCCCATCGGCGCCGGACAGTTCGACCTCGGCGTGAGCGCCGTCGTCGGCTCGGCCGTGTTCAACCTGCTCGTCATCCCCGCGGCCTCGGGCATCCTCGGCGAAGGCGTGGACGCCTCGCGCGCCATCGTCTACAAGGAGGCTCAGTTCTACATGGTTGCCGTCTCCGCGGTGGTCATCACCTTCGCGCTGGCGGTCATCTACTACCCCGTTCCCGAGAATCGCCTCGTCGGCACTGTCACCCGGCCGCTCGCGGCGATTCCCGTGCTGCTGTACGGCGTCTACGTCTTCACCCAGTATCAGGACACGAGCGACTTCGATGCCCCGGACCCCGGCGAGGTCGACGTCGCCCGGCAGTGGGGCTGGCTCGCGCTCAGCCTCATCGTCATCGCGGTCGCCGTCGAGGGACTGGTGGAGGCCGCCGTCGGCTTCGGCGAGTTCTTCGGCACCCCCTCCTTCCTCTGGGGGCTCACCGTCATCGCCGCCGGCACCTCCCTGCCCGACACCATCGTCTCCGTGCGGGCCGCACAGGACGACCGCGGCGAGACCTCGCTGGCGAACGTCCTCGGGAGCAACATCTTCGACCTGCTGGTTGCGGTCCCGCTAGGCATCCTCATCGTCGGCGCCGCCCCCGTCAACTTCGGCGTCGCCGTCCCGCTGCTCGGGTTCCTGACGGTCGCGACCGTCATCGTCTTTGGCTTCCTCCGGACCGAGTTGACCCTCTCGGCGCTCGAATCCTATGCGCTGCTGGGACTGTACGTCGGCTTCATCGTCTGGATGGTCCTGGAGACGTTCGGCGTTCTCGGATTCGTGCCCGGAGCGTAGCGGGAACGAGACCGACATCTCCCCACTATTCTCGAATTCGCGTCCAAAAATCCACGATAAATAGACAAACAGCTAGTTTTAAATCATACAGAGAATCGTGAGAGCGGTCGGCGGTCACGATGGTCAGCCGCCGCCCGACACCAGGACGCTCGGGAGAGCGGGTGAAGGCCGCGGCCTCGTGACCGCGGTCGAGCGCCCGTTGTACCAGTGGAACGCCGACGCGTCCCGTCGCGCCGAACGCGGTGATTCGCGGGCCCGCCGACACGGCGTGTGAGCCGATGCAGCTGCGGCGTCGCGACCTCATAGCGGAGGTTCACGGGTGCGCTCGAGCATAGATACTCTTGTCGGAGCAAGAGACTATGAAAACGCAAGTTTAAGGCCGGTACGGCACTACGGACCCGTATGGACTCCGACCTTCCCCGTGGACGAGAGGAGGCCATCGCGAAGCGGGAGTCCCTCTCGACCGAGGAACGCGAGCGGATGGAGGCGACGGTCTCGGACCTCATGGATCTGTTCGGGAAGGCCCACACCATCGCCGTCCTTCGGACGTTCGCGCTGTCGACGGAGCCGTGGCGGTTCTCCGAACTGGAAGACGAGCTGGGCATCTCGCCGAACACGCTCTCCGAGCGACTGAAGGAACTCGTCGCGGCAGGCCTGCTCACCCGGACCTCGTACGACGAGATTCCCCCGCGGGTGGAGTACGAGGCGACCGAGAAGGCCGAGGCCCTGTTCCCCGCGTTCGGCCACATCCACCGCTGGGCCCACGAACACCGGCTCGAACCCGCCGACGGCGAGACAGAGAGCGACTCGGGAGAAACCGCAACAACCGAGGCGGACGACGACTGACCGGCCGGCCACTCACCCCACTTCACGAGCTCGTAGCAAGTTCCTCCCCGCGAACTCCCATATATAACCCGCTGGCGACCCTACCGCTCGTACCACCGAATCACGCGCGCCGCCCGCGACACGCGCGGCACTCCGCAGCATGAGTCAGGACACAGACCCACGACAGACGAACGGGACTGGCGAGGCGGTCGCGGCCGCCGAGGCCACGACAGACCGCGAGGACGCCACGGACCGCTTTGCCATCGCCGGCGAGGGCATCGAAGTGACCTACAGCGACGGTACCCGGGCCGTCCGGGGGGTAGACCTCCACATCCCACGGGGGGAGTTCTTCGGCTTCCTCGGCCCCAACGGCGCCGGGAAGACGACCACAATCAAGACGCTCGCGACGCTGCTCTCGCCGACTGGTGGGAGCGTGCGCGTCAACGGATTCGACGTCGAGACCGAGGGCCGGAAGGTCCGCGAGTCCATCGGCTACATGGCCCAGGAGACCAGCGTCGACCCCGAACTCACCGCCCGCGAGAACATCCGGTTCGCGTGCGAGGCGTACGGCGTCCCCCGGGACGAGCGGGCAGAGCGCATCGACGAACTGCTCGACCTGGCGGACCTGGCGGACGTGGCCGACAAGGAGGCCGACGAGTTCTCCGGCGGGATGAAAAAACGGCTGGACGCCGCGACCGCGCTCGTCCACCGGCCGCCGCTCGTGTTCCTCGACGAGCCGACGACGGGGCTGGACCCGAAGGCGCGCAACCGACTCTGGGACTACTTCCGCCGCATCAACGAACAGGGGACGACGGTCTTCCTCACGACCCAGTACCTCGAGGAGGCCGACCAGCTCTGTGACCGGCTCTCGGTCATCGCCGAGGGCGAGATCGTCGCGACAGGGTCGCCCGACGAACTGAAGCGCCGCGTCGGGGGCGAGATTCTCGACATCGAACTCGCCGGCGCGGAGGGGGTCGACGCCGGCGGCGACGACGACCCGCGCGAGCGGGCCGCTGCAGTCGCACGCGAGACGGATCTGTTCACCGACGCGACCGTCGAGACGACGGCCGAGGGCCTCACCGTCACTGCCGAGGACGCCCGCGCCCACGGAACGGACCTGCTGGTCGCGCTCCGGGACGCGGGCATCAGCGTCACGGGCTTTAACATCCGCGCCCCGTCGCTCGACGACGTGTTCCTCGCCATCACCGGCGAGCAACTGGACGAGGCGACCGAGGACGCCGAGACCGCGGAGGTGACGGCGTGAGCACCCCGACGGAGGACGGGGCCGAGGCCGCGTCGACCGCGGCAGAGGGCGGCACGGCCGAGCGCTCGGCCAACACCTTCGTCGGCGACGTGTGGACCAACTTCAAGCGCTGGAACCTGAAGGCCGTCCGCAACCCCTTCGTTCTGGTCGTCTCGCTGGTCCAGCCAATCATCTTCCTCGTCCTGTTCACGCAGGTGTTCGGCAGCATCGCTGGGCGGGCGCTCCCTGGGGGCATCACCTACGAGACCTACCTCGTCCCGGCCATCGCCATCCAGGTGTCGCTCGCGGCCGCGGTCACGTCGGGCATCGGCCTCGTCAACGACATCGAGGAGGGGATGTTCCAGAAGGTGCTCGTCAGTCCGATGAACCGGACGGCAGTCTTCCTCGGGAAGACGCTGGCCGAGTTGCTCCGCATCGGCGTCCAGATCGTCATCATCCTCGTGCTCGGCGTGCTACTCGGCGCCGAGGTGGCGACGGGCGTCGCCGGCGCGCTCGGCATCGTCGCCGTCGGGGTCCTCTTCTCGCTCTGGTTCATCGCCTTCTCGAACACGCTCGCCGTGCTTACGAAGGACCAGGAGTCGACCATCATCGGCGCGAACCTGCTCCAGTTTCCGCTGCTCTTTCTCTCCTCGGCGTTCCTCCCGCTAGAGTCGCTCCCGGCCTGGATCCAGACGGTGGCGACGTTCAACCCGGTCACCTACGGCGTGGACGCCGCCCGCGCCATCATCCTCGACGCCGACGTGATGACCGTCATCGAGGTGTCGCTGGGCTACGGCGGCGCGCTGGATACCGTCGTCCCGGCGGCAGCGGTACTCGGCGCGCTCGACCTCGCGCTGGGCGCCGTGGCCGTGTTCATGCTCTCCCGCGCCACGAGCTCGAAAGTTCAGTAACT
>JBDGSA010000054.1:6051-8335 GCA_042217755.1 Haloglomus sp.
GCCCTCGCGAACCGCCTGCCGCGGAGACATCGCCGAAGCCCTCGCGCGCTCAGGGGTCCCCCGACGACGCAAGCACCGCAGCGCACGCCCGGAACGGCGGCGACTGGAGGGAGCCGCCGCACGCCCGGACCGCGAGGCGCGCAGCGAGTCGCGGGTCCCTGAGCGCGCTCGCCCTTCGAGTCCGCCAGGGAATTGAATGATCAATGTGCGCGGTGCCCTGCCCTTCCCCGAGTCGCGGGGGCTCAGGTGGACGCGGAGCGTCCACCAAGGCCCTCGTTCGCTTCGCTCACGAGGACTCCACTTCGTTCCGCCATGCGCTCTCGGCCCGTGAATTGTGACAGGTCACGTACCACCGTCAGTCGCACCGGCGCGCGCTAGCTGGCAACGACCGCCCCCGCGAGCGAGTTCACCTCGCGAGCGCCAGCAGCGGTCGGCGCCAACCAGCGAGCGAGAGCTCGGCAGAGCTTGCTCTGCCGGTGGCCGAGGAGCGCAGCCGCGCGCAACGCAGTGAGCACGGCGAGCACCACAGACGGTTGGGGAAGACAGAGGCTCACGAACCCGACTGACCAATATGCGGCCCTGGTGGAATCGAAGGGCGAGCGCTCTCGACCCCGCCCCGACGACGGAAGCACCGCAGCGAACGAGCAACGCGAGTGAACGAGGAGCACAGCGAGGCGCGGCGGGTCGAGAGCGCGGGGGCTTCGTACCCGGCTCCATCAGTCCTGTAGCTGTTCTCCGAAGAGAGCACAAGAACTCCGTGAATCCAGCCGACCGACACACCGGGGACCGGGACGAGGGCGAATCCGTCACCGAATCCCCACACGGCTAGCCGGCACCCGTTGTACCTTTGTGCCTCCGCGTGAGAGTGCGGAGCATGGACGCGTTCGAGGCGCCCGCCGACACGGGTGTCCCCCGTGGCCGGTTCGGGTTCGACCACCAGCCGGCGACGGACCAGTCGTTCGAGAACGCACTCGCGAAAGCCCGATCCGGCGAGCGCCTCGACGTCGACGACGCCGTCGAACTCCTCGCGACCGGCACCGACGCGGACGGCATCGACGACGCGCGGAAGGAACAGGTTCTCGAGGCCGCCGACCGCCGGCGCGCGGAGGTCGTCGGCGAGGAGGTCACCTTCGTCGCCAACCTCAACAACAACGTCACGACCGCGTGCAACACGGGCTGTCTGTTCTGCAACTTCAAGGACACCGCCGCAAACTTCGAGCGCGAGTCGGACGTCGAACACGCGGGCTTCACGAAGACCCCCACCGAGTCACGGGCCGCCGTCCGGGACGCGCTGGAGCGGGGCATCTACGAGGTCACGTCGGTGTCGGGCCTCCACCCGGCGTTCGCGCTGGACAACGACCACCACGAGGCGCTCGCCGCCCACGACGACCCCGCGAGCGAGGTGAACTACAAGCCGCCCGAGCGCTACGAGACCGACCCCGGCACGTACGTCGAACAGATGCGCGCGATGGCCGTCGACGGCGCGCACCTCCACTCGATGACGCCCGAGGAGGCCTACCACGCAAAGCGCGGGACCGACCGCACGTACCGCGAGACCTACCGCCGGCTGCGGGAGGCGGGACTCGACTCGGTGCCGGGGACGGCCGCCGAGATCCTCGTCGACGAGGTGCGCGACGTCATCTGTCCCGGCAAGATCGGGACCGAGGAGTGGCTCGCCGCGATGGAGGCCGCCGCCGACAGCGGCCTGCCGATGACCGCGACCATCATGTACGGCCACGTCGAGAACGAGGCCCACCGGGCGCTCCACCTCGACCGCGTGCGCGACCTGCAGGAGCGGACGGGCGCCATCACCGAGTTCGTCCCCCTGTCGTTCGTCCACGAGACGACGCCGCTGTACGAGCGCGGCGTCGTCGACGGCGGCGCCACCACGGCCGAGGACGAACTGATGATCGCCGTCTCGCGGCTGTACCTCGACAACGTCGATCACATCCAGTCCTCGTGGGTGAAGTACGGCGACGAACAGGGCCTGAAGATGCTCTCCTGTGGCGCCGACGACTTCATGGGTACCATCCTCTCGGAGGAGATCACCAAGCGCGCGGGCGGAGACCACGGCGAGTTCCGCTCGTTCGACGAGTACGCGCGGATGATCCGCGCCCTGGGCCGCGTCCCCGTCGAGCGCTCGACCGACTACGAGCAGCGCCGCGTCCTCCCCGAGGAGGGCCCCCACGGACCCGTACTCGGGCCCCGAGCCGACGGCTCGCCGCTCCTCGGCCAGTCGGAGTGCGACCCCGCGGCCGACGCCGCGAGCGCCGACGACTGAGCG
>JBDGSA010000079.1:0-8187 GCA_042217755.1 Haloglomus sp.
TCATACTGCTACCATGATCGTCCGGGGATAAGTGCCTCGTGAAGAGTCAAATGGTGGTTTGGGCTACCGGGGCGGATGCGAACGTCCGGCCCGGTCGATCACCGACGGGTGGATACGCCTCTCGCGCCCAGTCGCTACGCTCCTTCGCTCAGTGCGCGGGACCGGATTTGAACCGGCGGACCCCTACGGGATAGCGTCCTAAGCGCTACGCCTTTTCCTGGCTTGGCTACCCGCGCGCACCCCGATATCCGCCCGAGGGTGGCAAGAACCTGACGCCTTTCACTCCCCGCTCTCTCACTCCACTCGCTTCTCCGCCCGCTCTGCGGCCCGCTCGCGCATCGCCCGCGCGATGCTCGCGGGATCGGGGGCCACCGTCTCAACGGCGCCGAACTCGTCACCGACGCGGAGCGTGCCGCCCTCGACAACATCCGCGCAGATGCCGCCACGACCGTCGCCGAGCGCCCGCGCGACGCCCTCCTCGTCGGCCACTGCCTCGACGTGCGCGCAGGGCGGGCGCGGACGGGTGCCCTCGAAGGTCGCCTCGCCGACCTGGAAACGGTGATCGAGCAGGTCGTGCAGGTCGACGCCCCGGGTGACGACGTTCCGGCGGTGGCGACCGTCGGTGAGGTCGATGCCGAACGCCTCGTGGATGGTCTCGAGCGCCTCCTCCTCGACGAACGTGACCTCGCAGACGTCGAACGGGGAGTAGTAGCCGGTCCCCTCGTAGTATCGGTCGCCGACCAGTCCTCCGGGGCGGACCTCGACCGACTCGACGGCCTCCATAGGCGCCGAGTCCTCGGCCGCGATGCGGATGCGCGCTACGTGCCCGTCCATGAGCAGTCGAGCGACGGCATGCTCAAAAGCGTTCGCCGCCGCGGGCGTCCGAGCTGCGGGGCGACGGTGTCCGTCACCGCCACGCCGGCCGGCGCTCGTCGGTCAGCCCCGGAGCGACGAGGCGTAGGTGCCGACGGCTCCGTCCGCAGCGAGAGTCTCGACGACCGCGTTCGGGTCGGCCTCCAGGTCGTAGCCCGGACGGCCCTTCCCGACTGGCGAGGTGACCTCGACCTCGCGAAGCAGGCCGGTAGCGGCCAGTTCCTCGAGCGCCCGCAGTACGGTTGCACGCTCGACGCCTCCTTCGGCACACGTCACGTCCGCCGTGCGGGCCGTACAGCGCTCTCGCACGTCGAATGAGTGCGTCGGCAGTTCCCCCTCGAGTGCCAGGTCTGCGACCGCCAGCAAGACGAACCGCTGGAACGGTGTCTCGGGTAGATCCTCTTCGTCCATACAGACCCATCGAAGCGGCAGGTCAAAAACGCCCCGTTGATTCCGCGGTTCGCGAGGCGCGGTTCGCGGGTGGGGGTCCGCCCGCGGGCGGGGACTGCGGCCGGCTCGACGTGCGGGATGCCCGACAGCTGGCGACGGCGACACGGCTGACGACGACACGGCTGCCGGTAGGCGATGCCCGGCTAGAGGTTCAAGTACGGCGGACACCGAGGTGGAGGCGTGTACCGCGCGTCCGACGAGGTGGAAAACCAGGAGTGGCTGGCCGAGCTGGAGACGGCAGCCGACCGGCTCGGCCTCGGGACGGACGCCCGGAGTCGTGCGGCGGACCTGTTCCTGAGCGCGAATCCAGACACCGACCGCTCGAAGCGGGCCGTCCTCGGAGCGGCGGTGTACGCGGGCGCGCTGATGGCGGGCGACCGGCGCTCGCAGGCCGAGGTGGCCGACGCCGTCGGGTGCTCGCGCCTGACGATTCAGAGCCGGTGGAAGTCGCTGTTGGCGGAAGCCGGACTGGAGCCGCCGACCTGGTGACTGACCGGATCGTGACGGGTCAGTCCCCGCCGTCGGCACTCGCATCGACGTCCTCCGGGTGCGCGCGCCCCTCGCGATCGGGCGTGAGGTTGCCGTGCTCGTCGATTTCGCCCTTCACGACCCGTGTCGAGGAGATCGGCTCACCATCCTCGGCGGGGACGTGGTCGACCACCTCGATGTCGAGCGGATCGAGCCCCCTCTCCTCGCGGATCTCGTTGACGCGCGCGGCGCCCTCTCTGGTCTCGGGCGAGACGATGAGGACATCGAAGCCGGGTTCCGTGGCGACACCCGTCGGCTCGGTCAACTCGCGGATGGTGAACTCGCGGTCGTACGCGTCGGCGAAGGAGGCGAGTTCCGCGGCCAGCGTCGCCCGGCGTTCCTCGAACGAGCGGACGTAGCGGTCCTCCGAGCGAGTCTTCGGCGCGAGTTCGTCGCTGGTGAGGCCGACGGTCACGTCGCCGAGTTCGAACGCGCGCTCGAACAGCGCCCGGTGGCCGTCGTGGATCGGGTCGAACGTGCCGCCCAGCACCACCTGCATACGCCGCGGGAGACGTGCCGGCGGTTTAGGCGTTCCCCACCGCGGCCGCCTCAGTCGTCGTCCGCCCCACCGTGGCTTGCGTCAGTCGTCGTCCACGCCGCCGCGGCTTGCGTCAGTCGTCGTCCGCGCCGGGCTGCTCCTGTTCGACCTCGACGCTGATGGTGACAGGACCGCGCTCGTCTGTGGCCTCCTGGCAGCCGAGGTGGTGGTCGAGGTTGAGCACGGTGTTCAGTTCCTCCTGCACGCCGTCGACGATGCTCGTCACGAGATCGGCGGGTGCCTGGGCGGTGTACTCGTAGGGGTTGTTGCCGGCACCGCTCGACTCGCGCTTGCTCCGCGTCACCTTCCCCTCCTCGTGGAGTTCCGCCAGCGCCTGGCGAACCGTCGACGGGTACAGCCCGGTGCCGGTGGCGATCTCCTCGGACGTGCTCTCGGGATGCTGGCGGAGGTAGAGATAGATCCGGGCCCGCGTCTCGGTATCCAGAATCCACGCCAACAGGTCGACGATACCCTCGTCGAACGAGGCGTTCGCTTCCTCCTCGAGCGC
This sequence comes from Haloglomus sp., assembly GCA_042217755.1. Classification (GTDB taxonomy): domain Archaea; phylum Halobacteriota; class Halobacteria; order Halobacteriales; family Haloarculaceae; genus Haloglomus. Next base: position 2,898 of record JBDGSA010000079.1, read on the forward strand.
GTCCCGAACGGTCACCTCCTCGGCCTCCTCTGTCAGGTCCCCGTCGTCGGAGGTGTCGTCGGTGGACATGTCGAATCTATCGCGGAGCGAGGGAATCACGGGATAAAAACCCAACGTCCGTCGGTGAAACGACGAGCGAACCGACGAGACCGCATTCGAACCGGAGTGGTTACTCGTCCGGCTGGAGGATCAGCGCTTCGCAGAGCGCGTCCAGCCCTCGTGTCTCGCGGAGCCGGCGCTGCCGTTCCGCGCCGCTCTCGGCGTCGTACACCTCGCGGATGCCTTCGACGCCGAGTCGGTCCGCGAGTCGGTCGGTCGCCTCGCCGAGCCCCACTGTCCCGGTGCCGTCGCGATCGATGAACGCCGCGTCGTGGCCGTAGCGGATCGCCCGCCACTTGTTCTCGTCCAGCGTCTCGCGCCGGTGGCCGGGAGCATCCGCGGCCGCGCCGGTCCCGCCCGCACCGCCGGCCCCGGAGCCGACATAATCTTCCCATGGGACCGCCCGGTCCTCGTAGCGCTCGGCGAGGTCGAGCACCAGTGCGTGGATAGCTTCGGCGAACGCGAACACCCGCTCGGGGTCGGCCTGTCCGTCGGGGGCGCGGACCTCGACGGTCCCGTGTGCGGAGTGGGGGCGCACGTCGTACCAGAGTTCGCCGCGGTCCTCGATGCTGCCGAGTTCGACCATCCGCCGCTCGAGGTCGAGGTACTCCTGGAAACTCTCGAACGCCGTGGGAATGCCGGTGTTGGGCAGCGCCTCGAAGATCTTCGCGCGGCCCGAGGCCAGGCCCGTGTCGAATCCGTTCCAGTACGGCGAGTTCACAGACAGCGCCAGCAGCACCGGCAGGTACCACCGCAGTTCGTTCGCGATCCAGGTCGCCTTGTCCGCGTCGTCGACACCGACGTGAACGTGCAGCCCCGCGGTCGTGTTGCGGTGCTGGGGGTACTGGATGCGATCGAGTTGCGACCGGTAGCGCGGCTTCTCGGCGTGCTCGAGTTCCCGCCACTTCGCCGCCGGGTGGAGCCCGGCCGCCGCGATCTGGAATCCGTGCGCTTCGGCGTGGTCGACGAGGGCCGACCGGACCGCCTGCAGCTGCTCGCGCGCCTCGGACAGCGACCCGCAGGTCGGCGTCTGGGTCTCGATGACGCACTTGAACAGTTCGTGGTCCAGCCGTCCCTCGAGGAGTTCCGGCGGGTTCGCCTCGTAGACCAGCGTGTCCGTCCCCGACGTGGGTCGGCCCGCCTCGTCGACGACGTAGAACTCCTCCTCGATGCCGAGCGTCCCGAGTCGGTCGAACGCTTCGGCCGAGCCCGTCGATTCCTCCTCGTCGACCCCGGCGCCGTCGCCCGTCTCCATCGTCCACACGCTCACGACCCTGGGGGTTAAATCTCACCGTCGGCGACGCGGAGTGCGTGGGGACGCCCGTCACGGCCGGACTGACGCCGCGAGAAACAGCTCTGGAGTACTCGCGCACGCTCGAGGCGCGGAGATGGGGCCCGGACCGTCTCGAAGTCTCCCGCATCCTCTCATACGGTTTAGTGTAACAGTTTACCGGTGCATCGGCCGACCGAGGCGCCGACGCGCCGGGAACGATTTACAGTAAACCGTATCAGGGAGCGTACGAGTTCCAACGAGCACGGGCCGGGAGCGTGTGGCCGAGCATCAGGGGTGGCTTTGCCGCCCCGGCAGACGGCGCGTCACGCCGTGCACGAGGGGCGCGCATGGTGAGAGATCTTCGGTCTCTCGGACCTCGGCGTCTACCCTCGGGAACCCGGGGGAGAGCGCGGCACCCGGCACTATGAGTTCCGGGGAGTCGACGCTCCGGGGAACTTTGACATTGAATTCCCGAGTATCGCTATTAACGGAAGATAACCGACGATATCGGAAGATAGATCATAGACATTTCGATCAGACAGACAATTACTCGGATTTCGAGATAGCCACGACGGCGAGGTGATCGTCGTGCGTGGGGTCCAGGCGCTCCGTCTCGAGCACCTCGTAGCCCTCGCGCAGGTCGTCCAGCACGCGGTCGAACACCTCGTCGGGTGGGGCCACGACGTCCTCGCTTCGGGCCTTCACCGAGAGGAGCAGGCGGCCGTCCTCGCGCAGGAACTGTCGGTTCCGCAGCGCGACTGTCGCCTGCCCGCGCGTGGCGACGTCCTGCACCAGGGCGTCGACCGGTTCGACGACGTGCGCGTAGGTCGCGGGTTCTCGAGCGTCCTTCAGAAGTGGGAACAGGGTCGGCCGGGGTTCGGCGGTCTCTATGAGCTCGCGGGCGGGCCGGGGCGCGAACTCGACGGCGTACGTCGGCCCCGCGAAGTCCGCGACGTGCGAGACGGTCGTCCCCGAGGCCGCCCCCAGGTAGAGCACCGTCTCGTCGCCGTCGAGGCCGGTCTCGAGCCCGCGGTCGAGCATCGCTCCCAGTTTGGACCGGCCGGTGTCCCAGGCCCGCCACTCGCCGTCGGTCGGCTCGCCGTAGACCGGCGGGCCACGGGTGGCGAGCCGCTCTTCGCCGTCGAACGTGCGGCGCTCGACGCCCGCTGGAAGACGGGGTGTCACGAGTCGCCACCTCCGCCGTCGGACTCCGCGGCGTCGCTTCCGCCACCAGGTTCTTCGTCGCCCTTCCGCCGCCGGATGGCGGCGATTCGCGCGCGCAACTGCTCGTCGAGTTCCGGCCGGCGCTCGCCCGTGTAGTGGTCGGCGCGGGCCGCGATGGCGAGCTTACCGGCGAGCGCCCGCGCCGCCGACCCCCGGTCGTCGGGGTGCGTGTTCCGGACGGCCTCGTGCGTGTAGATGACGCCGTGTTTGGGCGACGGCGCGTGGCCGCGGAGGTGCGCGAACAGCGCCTCCTCCGCGCCGAGCACCTGCACCGTCCCGGACGGCTTCCGCGCGAGCGCCTCCAGCCCGCCCGCGAGCGCGATGAGCCGGGCGGCGAGGATGGGACCCGCGAGCGCCGAGAGGTTGGGTGCGACCTCCGGCGCGGTCCGCTCGATGCTCGCGCGCAACGCGGCCGCCTCGTCGTCCAGGTCACGCACCCGCCGGGCGAGCTCGACGACCCGCTGCTCCTCGGGCGCGGGGTCGCGCTCTGCTAACTCGCGTGCGTACTCGACGCCCGTCCCGGCGTCCTCGACGAGTGACCCGGCCCACTCCGCGACGCGCTCCGCGAGTTCGTTCGCGACGCGGTCGCAGTCGTCCATCGCCCGAACGCGATGTCGCAACTGCTGGTCGCCCGCCCGCTCTCGCTCCTGGACTGCCCGGCGCGTGGCGTGGACCGTGGCCTCGTGGAGCGCGTCGTAGTAGTCGGCCTCGTCCTCAGCGAAGCCGGACTCGACGGCGCGGGCGGGCCAGTCGGCCGGCTGTTCGGCCGTTCCGTTCTCGATGGCCTCCCGGGCGGCGTCGGGGTCCCCCCTGTCGACCTGCTCGAACCACCCCTTCCCGGAGGTGTTGTCGGTCATGTTCGGTCGTTCGGGGCAGTTCCAGATTAATACCGGGTTTCGCTGACTCTATCGAGAATTCGGTGACTGATACGACTGCCGTACTGTAGAGAGCGGACGTTCGTCAACGGCACACAGCTCCAGAGGCGCGAATTCTCCAGATAATATCGCCTATTTATAAATTATTCTTCACATACGTTCCAATACATAAGTTTATGCGCTGAGGCGGCGTTGATGGGTACGGAGAGCTTACAACCTGCGGTAGGAGGTTCCATACAGCGGGCTGTGACGTTCTTCATATGGAGTGACGACAATATGATAAAAGAGAACTTCGAGCAGGAGTGGGGAATGAAGCGTCGGAACGTACTGCGAGGAGCGGCTGTGGTGGGGGCCGCCGGCGCGTTCGGGCTTCCAGCGTTCAGTGGAAGTGTTGCTGCCAGCTCGCACATAACGGAAACAATCTATCTCAGTCATTCGGTCGACAGCGAGAACGTCACCAAACTGTTCAGCGTCGACCTCGACAGCACCGCCGGCGAAGCGGTACTCACAGAGGTAACCTCGATCGGCGGGGATTTCCAGAACGTCGACGCAATCGCCGCGACGCCGGACGGCGGGACGGTGATGTTCATCGACCGGAATACGGCACACCTCGGAGAGTACGACGTCAGTGCTGATTCGTTCACAGACAGGGGAGCGATCACCGGTCTCCCGACCATCACCGTTCTGGCCGCGTACGGCCTCGATGAGAACCTGTATGCTGCCAGCAACACCACGAACAAGCTGTACACGGTCGATTACAGCGTATCGCCGCCCGTGGCGAACGAGGTCGGCACCATCACCGGCGCGACCGTCAACGGCGCCGACATCGTGGTCGACTCCACGGGGACGATGTTCCTGCACACGAACAACAACGACACCCTGTACACCATCGACTACCAGAATCCGGTCAACGGGGAGGTCGCAGCGACCGTCGTCGGGCAGGCTGACGGGTCGTCGCTGACCGGACTCGCAGTCCGTGCTGCGGGGACGGGCGACTTCGTCGGATCCAGTCGCGCCGACGACGCCATCGTCGTGCTCGACAAGACCGACGGGAGCCGAACGGCCACGCTCGATATGACGCTCAACGGGAACGCCTACAGCTACACCAACGGCGATATGGCGACCGGCACCATCATCGACGAGACCTGCGAGGAATGTACGAGCGACGAGCTCCTCGCGAAGTACGAGTTCGCCTGCACCGAAGAAGTGGATGGCGAGTGCGTCGACTACGACTTCGTCCTCGAGGAGGGTGACAGCAGACTCGTGTCCTACGAACCGGGAAGCTTCGAAAGCAAGGAGGACGAGGCGTTCGAGCCCGTCTCCGCCACGTTCGGTACCGATTACTGCACCGTCTACGCGGTTGTCAAGGCCGGGCAGGAACTGGCGGTTCAGGAACTGGTCGCCGACGACGGCGAGGTCGTCGCCGAGAACATCGGGAAGTACGCCATCAGTTTCGTTGCCTTCTACTGCACCGAGGCAGCGGCACAGGACGCGGCGAACGCGTTCCCCTGAGACGACGGCGGAAATTGACCCGATTTCAAGAATCGCTCCGTTCGATTTCTTGATCGTTCTTTTCGATGGACGATAGAGTTCCATTCCAACTGGCGATAAGACCTCGATACGTTCTCTGTAATTTTAACATCAACAGATTTCGTCGGGTATAATTTCGTACACGCAACCATTTCAGCCATCGGCCGAACGACTTGGACCAGGTGTCGGTCGATAGCACTTTTGATCTCGTGGAGAGGTACTGTAGTGCGCCGCTCAGTCCTCCGCACTACTCGCGTACACCTCGCTCGCCCGGTCGGTGTCCGTCGGT
>JBDGSA010000068.1:0-8164 GCA_042217755.1 Haloglomus sp.
ACTCGACCGTGTCCGATTCGAGGTCGTAGACGCCACAGCGCGGTCGGTCGGTCGTGTTGTCCGACACGAGGAGAGCAGTGCCGTCCGGGTGCCAGTCGACCACGTCGGTTTCGGCACCCACGTCGCTGATTTCGAGGTTTCGGGCGTCGCTCCCGTCCGCCGCAGCGACGTAGACGTCTTGATTGTCGGGATCGTCGGCCTCGTTCGTCGTGTACGCGATCTGCTCGCCGTCCGGACTCACCAGACCGCTCGCGACCGGCCGCTCGTGAGCGGTCAGTTGTGTCGACTCGCCCATCGACCGGTCGTAGCGGTGGAGGTTCATCTGCCCGCTCGCGTCACTCGTGTACAGGAGGTACCGCCCGTCCGCGCTGACGTCGGTCAGGTCGCACTTGTCGTCGTTGGCGATGACGGCCTCGACGGTGCCGTCCCGGTGGAGACACATGATGTCGTTCTGCTCGTCGCCCCCCTCGTCCTGGTGGAAGTAGAACCGATCTCCGGCAGGTCCCACGTAGAACGGGTACATCGCGTTCTCCGGCACGTTGCCGTCGCTGACCTGGGTTCGCCCCCCCGTCTCGGCGTCCACCACGTAGAGTTCGTTCCGCCCCGTCCCGTCGTAGTATACGGCGACTTCGTCACCCGTGCCCCCGGCGAACGGGTGATAGAAGTTCGGTAGCGTCGCGAGCGCTTCGAGTGGATAACTCCCCGTCACGGGGATGTTATTGTATAATCTACACTTTGGTTTTGTGGTGGTTCCCCCTCGTCCGGTAGGGGACGTTAGGCCAACATTCACCGGAGCATGGTCTCGATCGACGAACTCGTGGGAGGAGTTAACAGGCTAACCTGATTCAAGAGTCACGTGACACGCTACTGGGTAACGAAGGGGAGCACCAACCCGGAGGCGGTCGTGAACCCGCTGGCGGCCGCCTGCAACGAGTGGGGGTACGTCCCCGACCGCGTCTTCGTGCTGGGCAATCCCGGTGTCGACGGATTACGAAGATCGGCGCGAGTGGCTCAGTCCGCCGCCCGTGCCGGCCGACGACGAGCGCGACAGGGTCGGTCTCCTCGACCGCCGCGAGGAGCCCCTTTGCGACCGACCGCGCGGCGACGACCTCCCGTTCGAGCGTGACGTCTTCCGGCGCCGTCACCTGGTCGAGCAGCGCGTGACTCTCCGCCGCGGAGTCGTCGACGATGGTCTCGTCGGCGAAGACACCGAACGGGGAGTCGTGGGGCTTGACCGCGACGGTCACGAGCCACACCCTGCCCGCGCGGAGGCGCGCGAGGTCAGCCGCGGTCCGGAACAGTTGCTGGGCGGCCTCCGGGTTGCCCACGCCGACCAGCACCGGACTGTCGGCCCGCTCGTCGTCCATTATCAGGGTTCGTCCTATCCAGCAATAAACGTTCGCGGGGAGCCCGCGGCTGTCGGCGCTCATACCTCGCGGACGGGGGGCACTCGACGCCGACGGACCCCTCCGACTCGTCGGGTCGGAGCAATCATTTACCTTCTCCCGGCGTAGCGGTCCCGTGCACGAACCGACCGAGCGGGTACGGCGGGCCGAGCGCTCGCGCATCCGCGTCATGTACGACCTCGCCGAGGAGAGCGACAGCGATCTCGTCCGTCTCGAGGTCGGCGAGCCGGACTTCGATACGCCGGACCACGTCATCGACGCGGCCGCGGCGGCGGCCCGTGACGGCGCGACCCACTACACCCCGAATGCCGGCCTTCCCGAGTGCCGCCGGGCGATACGGGACGCGATGGCCGCCGACTACGGCGTCGAGCACGCCCTCGACGAGATCGTCGTCACGGTCGGTGGGATGGAGGCGCTCCACCTGGCGACGATGGCCGTCGTCGGGCCGAACGAGGAACTGCTCTACCCGGGGCCGGCGTGGCCGAACTACGAGACGCAGGCGTTCCTGGCCGACGGGCGGCCGGTCGAGGTGCCGATGCCGGCAGCGACGGGGTTCGGCCTCGACCCGGACCGCCTGATCGCGCGAATGGGGCCCGAGACGGCGGCGGTCGTCCTCACGACGCCGTCGAACCCGACCGGACGGGTGTTCGACCCGGACGCCATCCGGGCGGTCGTCGAGGCCGCCGCAGACCGCGGCGCCTACGTCATCGCCGACGAGGTGTACGCCGGGCTGACCTACGACCGCGACCCGCGAGGCGTCGCCGCGCTCACCGGCCACCCGCCGCACGTCCTCACCGTCGGGTCCTGCTCGAAGACGTACGCGATGACGGGCTGGCGGCTCGGCTGGCTCGCCGGCGCCCGGACGGTGATCGACCAGGTGACGAAGGTCCGCGAATCCACGACGGCCTGCCCGTCCAGCGTCGCACAGCACGCCGCCATCGAGGCGCTCACCGGCCCGCAGGGCGCGTTCGAGACGATGTACGACGCGTTCGAGCGCCGGCGCGACCTCGTCGTCGACCGCATCGCCGCCATCGACGGACTCTCCGCGCCACGCCCGGAGGGGGCCTTCTACGCGTTCCTCGACCCCGACATCGACGCCGACTCCCTGCCGCTCGCGAAGTACCTCCTCCGAGAGCACGGCGTCGTGCTCGCGCCCGGCAGCGGCTTCGGAACCGCCGGCGAGGGGCGACTCCGGCTCTCCTTTGCCGCCTCGGCGGAACGACTCCGAACCGGGCTGGACCGGATCGAGGCCGGAATCGCGTCGTACTGAGAGGACCCCGGCGCGTGGCCGACGACCGCCCCACCGAGCGCGAGAGTCAGAGATCTCGCATCCGGAATCTCCGTTCGCTCGATGGATATCACAACTCAGTCTTTCTCAGAGACGATTGGCAGTTGCGGCCGGGATAAATTTATTAATTCTATCTTCTGCTTCTTATTTGTGTGTTGATTGAAAATATTTAAATTGTTTTAAAATTAACTATCCGAAATATATATTGTCTATCTTTTCCAAAATCAACCCACAGTGAATCAACCGCGACGGAGATACCGCGAAGGGTCATGGTACCGCGACTCTCGGAAGGGTTATCCGTCGCTCGGCTCTACGTTTGTTTGCAATGGCAAACGGTAAGGTTGATTTCTTCAACGACACGGGCGGTTACGGGTTTATTTCGACTGACGACGGCGACCTCGACGAGGACGAAGACGTGTTCTTCCACATGGAAGACGTCGGCGGACCGGACCTCGAAGAAGGCACTGAGGTAGAGTTCGACATCGAGTCCTCACCGAAGGGGCCTCGCGCGGCGAACGTCGTCCGGCAGTAACACCGAGACACACGTCGCTCACAGCGACGAACAACGACTTCGATTTTTCAGACGACTACACATCCGAGCCGACGCTCTCTGCACAGGTCGTGCACAGATTACTTCATATTATTTCGAATTTTCTTCTTATTGTAAATTTTCGCGTTCAATCCACCGCATTTTCTAATTATTCGGACGGCAAATCCAGACCGCCGGTCGTCACTCCACGCCGTGGGCCTTGAGGAAGCCGTCGGTGATGAGGCTCGCGTAGAACGACTCCACCCGCTCGTCGTAGGGGGGTGAGGCGTCGACGAGTTCCGAGGCGACCGCCCGTTTCGTCGCCTCGCGTGAGTCCGTCTCGTCGTGGAGTTCGAGGACGCGCTCGTCGAACCGTTCCAGTTCCCGTTCGGCGAGGTCGAAGACCGCCGCCGGCTCGCGCGGCCAGGCGCCGAAGTGCGGGAACACGATATGTTCGGGGTCGAGGTCGCGGAGCCGGTCGATGTTCGTTGCGATTCCCTCGGGGTCGAAGTTCGGAAGCGTCGACGGCGCGAGCCACCGGTCGGCCCGGCTGAGGTAGATCCCGAGCGCCTCGGCAGCGAACAGGAGATCGCGCTCGGGGTTCCAGACCGCGAAGTGATCGGGGGAGTGTCCCGGTGCGTAGTGCATCTCGAGGCTGTTGTCGCCGATGTCGACGGTGGTGCCCTCGTCGGAGACGGAGATGACGTTCGCCTCGGGGACGGGGGCCTGCTCGCCCATCGCGGCGAAGTGTTCGCCCATCGCGCGCCGGCTGCTCTCGACGAGGCCGCTCGGGTCGACCAGGTGCGAGGCCGTCATCTCGTGGATGTAGACGTCCAGATCCGGGGCCGCGTCGACGAGGTCGCCCGCGGCGCCGGAGTGGTCTGTGTGGATGTGCGAGAGGACGAGATGCTCGAGGTCGGCCGGTTCGACGCCGCAGTCGGCGAGACCCTGCTTGATCGTGTCGGCACTCGCGGCGGTGCCGGCGTCGACGAGCGCCGGTTCGTCGTCGTCGAAGAGATAGACCGACGCGACGCCCGCGTCGAACATCTCGATGTCGATGCCGTAGACGTCGTCTGTGACCTGGAACGTCGACATGGGTCGGCGTTCGGCACACCGGGAGAAACCCGTTTCGGCGCCGGCGGGATGAGCCGGGACGCCGAACGCCGTCTAATACCAGACGGTCCCGGCGTCGACGTTGAGGTCCTGGCCGGTGACGTTCCGCGCGCGGTCGCTGGCAAGGTAGGCAACCGTGGCGGCGACGTCCTCGGGGTCCGTCAGGCGATCGAGGGCGGTGTCGTCGGTGAACACCTCGTGCTTTGCGGCCTCGAAGGAGATGCCCCGGCGCTCGGCCTGGTTCTCGATGACGCGCTCGATGCGGTCGCCGCGGGTCGCGCCCGGACAGACCGCGTTGACCGTCACGTCGTCGTCGCCGAACTCGAAGGCGAGCGTGCGCGTGAGGCCGATGACGGCCATCTTCGAGGCCGCGTACGGCGTTCGGTTCTCCAGGGGACGCTTGCCGCTGATCGAGGAGATGCTGACGACGCTCCCCCGGTCGCTCGCCCGGAGGTGGGGCGCGGCGTGTTTGACACACCGGAACGGGCCGGTGGCGTTCACGTCCATCGTGTGTTCCCACTCCTCGACGCTCACCTCCTCGACGGGCGCGGTCGGGCCGGCGACGCCAGCGTTGTTCACGAGGCAGTCGAGGCCGCCGAAGACATCGACCGTTCGGTCGACAGCGGCCGCGACGGACGCCTCGTCGGTCACGTCCGTCTCGACCGGGAGCGCGCGGTCGGGGTCGTCGAATTCGGCAGCCGTCTCGTGGATACCGTCGCTCCGCGCCGCGAGGGCGACGCTGGCCCCCTCGGCCGCGAGTTCGAGCGCGATGGCCCGCCCGATGCCGCCGCTCGCACCCGTGACGAACGCGGTCGTGTCCGCGAGCATCTCACCCGTCATTCACGTCGTCATCCGCGTCGAGGTCGACGCCGCCGCCGGGTTCGAGGTCGAGGTCGCCGGCGCGCTCCCGGCCCGACTCGCTGGTGATGCGACGCTCGGCCGACACCTGGTGGGCGTGGGTCCCCTCGATCTCGCAGATCTTCGCCGCCCACGGCGCGATGCCGTCGGCCCCCGCCGCGGTCAGCTCCTGGTGGGTGAGGACCTTCAGGTAGGTCGTCACGTTGATGCCGCCGCTGTACCGCGCCACCTCGAGGGTGGGGAGCGTGTGGTTGGTCCCGACGGCCTTGTCGCCGAACACGACCGGCGCGTGGTGGCCGAGGAACAGCGACCCGTAGTTGCGGAGGTCATCGAGCAGTTCGCGGGGGTCGTCGGTCATCACCTGCAGGTGCTCGGGGGCCCACTCGTTGGCGACCGCGGCCGCCTCCGCGAGGTCGTCGACGACGACGACCTCGCCGTTCGACTCCCAGCACTCGCGGGCGACCTCTTCGGTCCGGAGGTCCGGCAGTTGGTCGTGGAGCTCGTCGACGGCGGCCTCGGCGACGTCGCGGTCGGTGACGGCCAGCGCCGCCCGCGAGCGCGGGTCGTGTTCCGCCTGTGCGAGCAGATCCGTCGCGACCATCGAAGGGTCGGCCGTCTCGTCGGCGATGATGAACACCTCCGTCGGCCCGGCGAGGAAGTCGATGCCGACGTGGCCGAACGCCTGTCGCTTCGCCTCGATGACGTAGACGTTGCCGGGGCCCGTGACCTTGTCCACGCCGGGGACAGTCTCGGTACCGTAGGCCATCGCCGCGATAGCCTGTGCACCGCCGGCGACGTACACCGCGTCGGCGCCGGCCTGGTCCATCGCGTACAGTTGTGCGGGCTGGACGGAGCCGTCCGACTGCGGCGGCGCGCAGGCGATGACCTCGTCGACGCCGGCGATGACGGCCGGGACGATGGTCATCGCCGGCGCGGCGACGAGCGGCTTCCGGCCGCCCGGGACGTACACCCCGGCCCGCTCGACTGGAACCAGCCGCGTCCCGAGCGTGACGCCGTCGTGGAACTCCCGCTCGAACCCCTCGAGATTCGAGAACTGCGCCTCGTGGAACTCACGGACGTTCTCGATGGTGTTGTCGATGGTCCGGCGCTCGGCCGCGGTGAGCTCGGCGGCCGCGGCCTCGAGTTCCGCGTCGCTCACGCGCAGCGCCTCGCGCTCGACGTCGTCGAACGTCTGGGTGAGTTCGCGAACGCCGTCGTCGCCCCGCTCGCGCACGGTGTCCATAATCTCTCGAACCGACTCCGTCACGTCCTGTGGGATCTCGATGGATGCGTCCCCGGCGGACTTGAGGTACTCCCGCGCCATGCTGTCGGCCTTCGCCAGCCGAGGTCAAAAAGACTCCCCGGCGTCCCGGGAGACGGGCGCTCGGAAAACACGGCCGTGACCTACGGCGCGGGAACGAGCCGGTAGACCCCCCCACCGTTCGCGCCGGTTCCGAGGACGTACACCTCACCGCCGGCGTCGCGGCCCACCGACAGGAGCCGCTGCAGTCGATCGCTCGCGCCGTCGGTGAGCGCGAGCGTGCGGGTCGGCCACTGGTCACCGCGCTCGGGCCGGGTCGCCACGAACAGGCGGCCGCCGACCTGGAGGTCGCCGAAGACGTAGGCGCCCTCGAGCCCGGGCATCGCGTCGCCGCGGTAGACCTGCCCGCCGATGACCGAGATGCCGCTGACCGCGCCGCCGGAGTGAGGGTACTCGAGGATGGGGTCGCGCAGGAGCTCGCCGCCGCGGACGTCGCCGGGCGTCCGGTCGGGGCAGTCGTCCGCGCCGTAGCAGTGGCGGCCCTCGCGGACGTTCCAGCCGTAGTTGCCTCCCTTCACGACGCGGTCCACCTCCTCGTACCGGTTCTGTCCGACATCGCCGGCGAACAGGTCCGCGCCGTCGAACGCCATCCGGTAAGGGTTGCGAAAGCCCCAGGCGTAGTGCTCGTCGCGGCCCGCGCGACCGACGAGCGGGTTGTCCTCGGGGACGGCATACACCCCGTTCGGACCGTCACCCCGCCCGTCGACGTCGATGCGGAGGATGGAACCGAGCAGGTTCTCGGTCAGGTCCTGCCCGTTGCCGCCCCCGACCGCGTCGTACCAGTCGTCGGCGTGACCGCGGCCCTGGTCGCCCCCGGCGCCGCCGTCGCCGACCGCGACGTACAGGTACCCGTCGGGGCCGAAGGCGAGGTCGCCGGCGTTGTGGTTGCCCTGTGGCTCGGGAATCTCCAGGATAGTGCGCTCGCTGTCCCGGTTCACGCGGCGGCCGTCGGCGGTCGCCTCGAACTCCGCGAGGACGAAGGTGTGCGAGTAGCCCGACGGCGTCCCCTGGCGTGGCGGAGCGCTGTAGCGGACGTAGAGGCGGCGATTCTCCGCGAAATCCGGGTGGAGCGCGACGCCGAGCAGTCCCTTCTCCCCGCCCGCGGTCGCGGTGTCCCGGAGGTCGAGAAAGGGTCGCTCGCGGAGCGTGCCGCCCTCGTGGGTGTGAACGATCCCCTGCTGTTCGGCGATGTACGCGCGGTCGGCGCCGGGCGCGAACTGGATGGCAAGCGGCGCCCGGAGACCCTCCACGAGCGGGGCGAGTCCGACGGCGTCCGGCATGCTGGTCTCCGGGGACGGTTCGCCCGTCGGCGTGGCTGCACCGCCGCCGTCGCCGCCATCGTCACCATCGTCGCTGCTCTCGTCACCACCGTCGCCGCCAGTACCGCCACCAGGCAGCGTACAGCCCGCGAATCCCCCCGCGCCGGCGGCCGCCGCGGCCCGGAGGAGGCGACGCCTCGTCTGGTCCATATCAGCATGGAGGCGCCGGAACCACAAATACGCCCGCCCGCTCTCGAGCGGTCTCTCGGTCGACGCGGGTCGCTATCGCCGCGGATCGCTATCGCCGGTCGACGAAGTCGACGACGTGTTCGGCGCAGGCCTCGCCGGCGTCCTCCTGGAGGAAGTGGCCGGCGTCCTCGACCCAGACGT
>JBDGSA010000080.1:0-8028 GCA_042217755.1 Haloglomus sp.
CCTACGCGGTCGTCCACGACCTCGACGGGATGGCCGAGGTCGAGGAGCCCCGCCCCGCGGCGTTTCTCGTCGACGAGGACCGGACCGTCACCTACGCGTGGGTCGCCGACGAGTGGCCACAGCAGCCCCCGTACGACGAACTCGACCGGCGACTCGACTGAGCCGGGTCACCCGTCAGACGGCCGGCGGACCGTGACCGGACCGACGCCCATCTCGAACCCCGGGCTGTAGTGGACGACCGGGTCGGCCGGCGGGGCGGAGAGGCCCGCTGCGTCGAGAAGCGTGTTGTGTCGGAGCGTCGCCTCGACGGACCGGAGCGTCCACGGGTCGCGGCTGATGGTACCGACGCGGACGTCGGGGGCGTCCCGTCCGGAGCGAGCCGCGGACGAGAGCGACGCGGGACGGCGCTCGGTGACGGGCAGGAAGTAGCGGAACCGCTCGATACAGAACTCGGCCAGTGAGTCCGGTGCGGCGCGGAACGGGTCGCCGGTCGGACGGTACCGCGCGGCGAAGACCGCGTCGGCGTCGCGGCGTCGGCTCCGGACGGTGACCTCGTCGCCGCGCCGGGTCAGGCGGGCCGAGGCGTGGTGGAAGGGGAGCCCGAAGGCGCGACGGCCGACGAGCGCCGGGGCCCGGCGGCCGGCGTCGAGCGAGAGGAAGTACACCCCGGGGTCGTCGCCGGCGGTGACGTACGTTCTGAGGTTCACCTGCGGGAAGCCGGCGTCGGGGAGCCACGACGGCACCGTCGGGCCCGGGACGACGGCCGGATTCTCGAAGGCCAGCACGCTCACCCACGCCGAGCCGTCGAACGTGTCGAGCGAGAGGGGGTCGGGGACGAGCGGCCGGATGCGGGCCGGCGAGACGGGCCAGTGCGCGAACAGCACGTCTCGTCCGACGGTGGTGAGCAGGGTCGGGTCGTCGCGGGCCGTCGACACGGTCATCGTTCGGGGCCGGCGCGGCAACTCGCTTACGGTGTGGCGGAAGGCCGAAGCCGGTCCGGACCGAATGAAGACCGTGTCGCCGCTCGGCCATCTCGGACTCGGCGTCCTCGCGGGGCGATGGCGCGGCTACGACCGACGGGGCCGGCTGCACTGTCTCATCGGGGCATTCCTGCCGGACCTCGTCGACAAGCCGCTCGGTGCGCTCGGACTCGTGCCCTCGTTTCACACCGTCGGCCACTCGCTGCTGCTCGCCGGGGTCGCGGCACTCGTCGTCGCCGGGACGGGCCGCGGCGAGGCGCTCCTCGTCGGGTGGGTGTCGCATCTCGCCGGGGACCTGCCGCTCGCCGTGCCGACGTATCTCGATCACTACGTCTGGCCGGTCGCGGCGCCGCCGGCACCGCCGCCGGAACCGCCCGGGAGTTACGTCGCCGGATACGTGACCGGGCCGGCGTTCGCCGCCGAACTCCTCGTCGCGGGGGCGGCGCTCGCGTGGGTGCTCGCGGCGCGACGGAGCGCCGGGCGCGGAAGCTAAGCCGTCGCGGCCCCTTCGGGAACGGGATGCCGGACGACCGAGACCATCGGCCGGAGTACCGCGCCCGCATCGAGCGACTGCGCCGCGACGGCCGCCTGAGCGACGCGGAGGCCGAGCGAGCCTACCGGCTGCTCGACGTCGGGCGGTACGGAGACCTCGAAGGGCTTCTCCGCGCCCGGGCGCTCGTCGACCGGGACCACGACGCGGGACCGAGCGCACGGGGGGTGGTGCTGGTGCTGGCGGCGCTCGTGGCGCTGGTCGTCGGACTGCACCTCGCGGCCGCGGGCCTGTAGCCGCGGTCTACGGCGGAAGTGAAGCGAGCGGCAGCGAACCGGCCGTTTTTGACCGCGTCGGACGCCGGGGAGCGTATTCTCCACCCGAAGGCGGGGGGTTGCGAGACGGCGTCCGGGCGGCGAGCGTGGCGACGGCGACAGAGTAAGCTCTCAGGGTCGAGAGAGAGGACACGTACGATGACGGTCACCATCGAACTCGAGGGCGACACCGCCGTGGCGATGGCCGAGATCATGATTGACTACGCGCAGGCGAACCCCGACGACGAGACCGGATAGCAGTGTCTCACCGTCGCCGCCGCGCTGCTGGAGGGCGCGTCCGACGAGTGGCCGGTGCCGGCCGTCGAGGAGGCGCGCTGGGGGGGGCGAGCGGCGGCCGACGGCAGCCGGAACGCGGCGCGTTCAAGTCCCCGCCGTCCCTGCCACGGGTATGGCCGACACAGAGACGTGGGACGAGTCGCGGGTGCGACGCCTCCACGCGGACCTCGTCTCGCTGTACGAACCGGTCGAGCGCGAGGGCGAACACGGGGCCGACCCCGAGGAGGGCGACGGGGTCAGACAGCTCGTGACGACGATTCTCTCGCAGAACGTCGCCGACGAGAACACCCGCCGGGCCGCCGAACGGCTCTTCGACACGTATCCCGACTTCGCCGCAATCGAGGCCGCCGACCACGACGAACTCGCCGAGACCATCCGGGTCGCGGGGCTGCCGGACCAGAAGGCCGCCCGCATCCAGCGGGCCCTGACCGCCGTCCGTGAGGAGACCGGGGGGGCGTACTCGCTGGCCTTCCTCGACGCGATGGACGCCGACGACGCCAAGGCGTGGCTCACCGAGATCAAGGGCGTCGGCCCGAAGACCGCCAGCGTCGTCCTGAGCTTCCACTTCGGCAAGCCGACGATGGCCGTCGACACCCACGTCGAGCGGGTCGCAAAGCGGTTCGGCATCGTCTCCGACTCCGCCTCGAACGCGCGCGCCCACGACGAACTCGACGCCGTCGTCCCCGACGACCTCACCTACCCCTTGCACGTCCTCATGATCCGCCACGGCCGGGCGTACTGCACCGCGCGGGACCCCGATTGCGACAACGCCGTCTGTGACGTGTACTGCGACTGCGAGGGGTGCTGAGTCGGCTCTGCGTCTGCGCGAAGTCCGTGCGGCGTCCCGTTCGTCAGGGAGACGGTCCCGAGTACCCCTCTCCTCGGCGCTCGACGGTCTGGAGCGACAGCGACCGAGGCGACCTCCACGTTCGTCTCACGTTCTGTCCGAGTCAGGGACCCCCAGGACCGAACTGGCCCACCGGCGACGCTTCAGTACTACGGAACCGAAAAGCAGTAACTTACGAATAGAAATAATACGATCATATTTTACCGTTCGGCGTCGCCCTCCACAGCCGGCCTCGTAGTACCCGCCGTATCTAACCCCCCACGGGATAGTCCTCCGATAACCAGTTCTCAATCTGACATTCCGTAGCAAACACGCGAACAGCATCCAGTGCTCTCCCGTGACGTCTATATTTCGCTTAGTCGCTCCACACTGTCGACAGGTGACTGTCGTGCCCCACTTCGTTGTTTGCGGTCCTCTGAACAGCATTTTCGGCTTACAGCGCTACCGTGGCTAACTGAAAACATTGCCACAAACGGGCGGAGTCTTGATCACGTCCCCGGCGCTGTCGCGACGCTCGCGAGAGCGCTGCTTGTCCCGATCGGCGTGAGATGGCGGGATCCCGAAAGTATTAACGAGGATTCTACGTTCGCGCTCCCCCACACTCACCGGTCCGATGGTCGGTTACGTAACTCATCGATACATATCACATGATATCTAGACAAATCCACACGACGAGCAGATGTAAAGTCACCCTCGGGGTGCCTCCCTCCTGCGGTTGTGTGCTCGATCGAGCATCGAGACGAGAGCCACTGAGGGCCCGGCACCCGTCCTACCGAACCCAACGAGACCAGCGAGATACCTGTACTCACACGCGTGGAGAACGAAAGCGAAGGGATTCACGAGTATGAGGGACAGCGCCTACTCTGCCGCGCGAGCAAGGGGGGATAGCACCTACGACACTGAGGCGTAATGAACCAATGGTACTTACCCGCCGGTTCGACGCCCGTCCGTGCAAGTCGCTAGCGAGCACTCGCGTTTAAGCGAATCGAGGTGTGGCCGCGCGCTGTCGACGATGTCGAACGTTCCGTCGATGTCTGCGGGTTCTCGGCCGTGTACCGCCCGTCCGAACGGATCGCCGACCGCCGAGTAGGTCCGCTCGGCGGCGACCGCTACCGCTCGCGGAGCGCCTCGCTCCCAGAGGAGTCGCCGCACCGTCTCGCCGCCGGCGTGGACCAGGCCCGCGTCGGGGTCGATCAGTACAAACGCGAACAGGTGGTCTCCGAACTGCGCTTCGAGGAACCGCCGGGTATCTTCGGCTCGCCAGGGAACGAGGAGAAGACCGTCAGATAGACGCGATAACTGCCGCGCTCCGCTCCGAAACAGTCCGTTTCCGCCGTCGTAGACCAGCAGTGAGTCGGACATACACTCGAACAGTACTCCGACCACTTGAGATCCTGCCCCGTGTGCGGTCGGTACCCACAGCCGGACGAGGGGGCGGAACGGCGTCGCCCCGGACCGGTGGTTTCGAATCCGTAACGACGTTACGAGCACCGCCAGTGACGGTTTATGAGAGTAGATAATCTGGTCGGTATGGCCAGGTACGCAGTGTGCGTCACCACGGAATTCGACGACGTCGGGAGCGCAGTCAACGGGTTCGAGTACGCTCGTTCGCTCCTCGATGCCGGCCACGACGTGTCGGTGTTTCTCGACGGCGAGGCGACGAAGTGGGCCGGGGAGACCCTCGCTCGCCCGGACCACCCGGTCAGCACTGCCATCGAGTCGTTGCAGGAGCGCGGCGTGATCAAGGGCGCGTGTGCGTACTGCGCCGATGTCTACGACGCGAGAGCGGGCTGCAAAGAGGCTGGGATCACACTCTTGGGGGAACCAGGTGAGACGCACGCGCCCGACGTCGGTGCACTCGCGACCGATGGATACGAACTCCTTGTCGTCGGATGAGCGGACCGGCCCGAACCGACCAGAGCTGTCGGGTCCGGACGACTCGGCCGACCTGCGAACGAGTGTTCGGACCGGTCCGGGCGCGAGCGCGACGGTCCGGGAGTGGGATTTTTTCCGTTGGTGCCATTACAGCCTCCCATAATGTCCGGACAACCGGGCACAGCAGTCGCAGCGACCGAAGTTCTCGCGAATCTGCCGACGCCGGTCGTGGCCCACGACGCAGAGGGGACTATCGCATACGCCAACGCCGCGTTTCGCGAAGTGTCGATAGCAGAACCGGTCGGGATGGCGGCCGAGACGGTCCTCGACGAGTACGAACCGGGCGAGGGGGGCGGCTTCGTCGATCCGGCGGGGACGGACGAGCGGTTCGTCGCCGTCGTCCGAACGCCGACCCGAGTGCAGCGCGGCGAACCGAGTGCGACGACGGTGCTGGCGCTCCGACCGACCCGAGCGGGCACAGAACGCCTGGATACACCCGCACAGTATCTGGGAACGGAACGGACTGGCGGTCAGCCTGACTCGGCCCATGTGACTACGCCAATGGACCTACCGGGAGCGGACGTCTCGCCCGACGAGGTACTCATGAGTCTGGCGACGCCCGTCCTGGCCCACGACGCGACGGGGTCAGTGGTGTACGCGAACGAAGCGTTCCGACGAGTCTCCGTGGCTGACCCGACGGGAAAGCACGTCACCGGGGTGCTCGACGGGTACGCACCCGGGGACGGGAGTACCTTCGTCAGTCCGGCGAACGCTGACAAGGAGTTCGCGGCCGCGATCCGGAGGTATCCGAGAACCGGGGACTCCGACACTGCTCGAATTTCGGTGCTCGCACTCAGGTTGGTACCGTCAGACGACCGCGAGCGGGACCACACGACCGACGGCCGGACCGGGGCGGCCGGTCACGGCGCCGGTCCACTCGACGACCCCTACGAGCGGGTGCTGGAGAACGCCAACGATTCGGTATTCGTGATGAGTTCGGCACAGGACGAGTTCGTGTACGTGAATCGGCGAGCCTGTGAGATGCTGGGGTACGAGCGGTCGGAACTGCTGTCGATAACGCCGCGGGACGTCCACCCGCACGACTACCCGAAGTTTCACGAGTTCATGGAGCGAGTCGTCGAGGACGGCTCGGACTGGACGACGGAGCTATCCTGTTACCACTCAGACGGGAACATCATCCCCGCGGAGGTTTCGGCGACGGTGGTCGAGGTGGACGGCCGCCGACTGCTCGTGGCCAACGTCAGGGACATCTCGACGCGGGTCGAGCAGCGCAAAGAGCTCCGGCGCCTCTCGCGGGCGATGAACGCGACCACTGAAGGGATCGCGCTGTTCGGTCGGGACGGGACGGTAACGTACGCGAACCCGGCGTTCGCCGACGCGTTCGGGGTCGCGGACGCCGATGCGGTCAGGGGATACACGTGGGCCGAACTGTTCGACGACGGCGACCGGTTCGAGATGGCCGTTCGGCCGGCGGCGGAGAGAGACGGCGGCTGGACTGATACCGTTCAGGTGTCGACAGACGATGACGAGCGCCACTACACGCTGTCGGTCACAGCGAGCGACGAGTTCCTGCTGTGTGTCGCCCGCGACACGACTGACCGCCGGCGCCGGGTCGACCGTCTGCGGGGACTGACCACCGCGAGTCGGGCGTTCATGGACAGCGACAGCGTGGACGGTGTCGCCGAGACGGCGGTGTCGGTAATCGAGGAGACCCTCGGCTACCGGGCCGCCTGCGTCCGTCTCTACGACCCGGAGGCGAACAGGCTGGAGCGGCGCGCCGAGACTGACCGTGCCGCGGAACTACTGGCTGACGAAGTCGCGTACGACATGGACGCTTCCCGGGCGGGGCGGGCGTTCAGGAGCGGCGAGCGGGTCCTGGTCGAAGCCGGTGACGACGCCTACGCGGCCGACCGGAGCCACCTCCACGTTCCGGTGGGGGAGACCGGTGTCGTCACCGTCGCCGCAGCCGACGGATTCCGGGAGAGCGACGCGGAGTCGTTCGAACTCGTCGCCGAGACGCTCCGGGCGGCGGTCGCACGGGTCGAGCGACTCGAACGACTCAGGGAGCGAGAGGCCGAACTGGACCGGCGGCGGGAGGAACTCGCGACCGTGGTAGGGTTCAACGACCTCGTCGAGGACGTGATCCGGTCCGTCGTGTCCGGTTCGACCCGGAGAGGGAGAGAACAGGCGGTCTGTGACCGACTCGCCGCGTCCGACCGATACGTCGGCGCCTGGATACTCGACGAGGACCGCACGGTCCGTGCGAAGACGGTCGGAGCGGACGTGACCTTCCCGGCGGAGGAGGGGTTCGTCGCGTCGGCGTTCGCCGACCGACTGCTCGACGAAGACTCGGAAGGGGTGTTGGTCGAGCGACGACGTTTCGACGCCGGGGAGGAGTCCGAGGTAGCGACCGCGGCCGCGGTCCCGATCACGTACGCGGCACAGGAGTTTGGGACCGTCGTCGTGCTCGCCCGCGGCGAGGACGCGTTCCCGGACGCAGCTCGGAGCGGTGTCGAGGTACTCGCAGAGACGCTCGGACTGGCCGTCGTCGCCAGTCGGAGCCAGACGGCGCTGCGGTCCAGCGACGTGACCGAGGTAGTCTTCACGTACTCGAACCTCTTCACCGACCTGTCGGCGGAATACGACTGCCGGGTCGTGTTCCGGGAGGGGAGCACGACCGCGACCGGAGAACTCGTTTACCGGGGTGTGGTCGAGGGACTGGACGCCGAGACGGTCCGGTCGGCTATCGGTGACCGCCCGGACGTGCGCTCGGTCGCGCCGAACGGCCCGGACGAGTGTACGGTACGCGTCCGCGGGACCGGACGAGTACTGGAGGTCCTGACGAACGCAGGGGCGAACGTCCGTTCACTGGTCGCCGAGGGGGGAACCTCGCGCGTGACCGCCGAGGTTCCGAACGAGGTCGACGTGTCCGACCTGCTGGACCGGTTGCAGGCACAGTTCGACGGCGTCTCGCTACACAGCAAGCGGAGCAGTCAGCGCCTCTCGCCGGACCGAGTCACCACCGGCGATGCGCTCACTGACCGCCAGCGCGAGGCGACCTGTACCGCGTACGAACTCGGCTACTACGAGTGGCCCCGCGAACACACCGCGGAGGAAGTCGCTGAGGCACTCGACGTCGCGCCTTCGACGTTCCACGAGCACCTCCGGGCGGCCCAGCACAAACTCGCCGAGCAGTTGTGCGAG
>JBDGSA010000095.1:0-7937 GCA_042217755.1 Haloglomus sp.
GCGCGAGCGGCCCGTAGACGATGTAGGAGTGGCCGGTGATCCAGCCGATGTCCGCCGCACACCAGTAGGTGTCCTCGGGCTCGATGTCGAGCACGTACTTCGAGGTCGCGGTGACGTACGAGAGATAGCCGCCCGTGCGGTGCTGACAGCCCTTCGGCTTGCCCGTTGTCCCCGAGGTGTACATCAGGAACAGCGGGTCCTCCGCGTCGCGGGAGACGGGTTCGACCGTCTCGCGGCGGTTGTCCTCGAGGAGGCCCTCCATCATGACGTAGTCGTCGCTCACCGCGACGGAGTCGTGGACCTCGTCGTGGCGGGTCCAGACGAGCGTCTCGGGGTCGCGGTCGGCCTCCTCGTTTGCCTCGTCGGCCTTCTCGATGTGGGGCAGGAAGTCGCCGCGGCGGTAGTAGCCGTCGATGGTGACGATGAAGTCCGAATCGGCCGCGTCGACGCGCTCGGCGAGCGCGCCCGCGGAGAAGCCGGCGAACACGACGGAGTGGGGGGCACCGATGCGCGCACACGCGAGCATCGTGATCGGAAGGGCCGGCACCATCGGCAGGTGGATGGTGACGACGTCGTCCTCCTGGACGCCCGCGTCCCTGAGCGCGGCCGCCGTCTCGTTGACCCGCCGATAGAGGTCCTGGTACGTGATATTCCGCTGCTCACCGCCCTCCCCCTCCCAGAGCAGGGCCGTCTGGTTCTTCCGCTCGTCGAGGTGTCGGTCGATGCAGTTGTACGAGGCGTTGAGCTCTCCGCCGACGAACCACTCGTAGAACGGCGGGTTCGAGGCGTCGAGCACCTCGTCCCAGTGCTCGTCCCAGTCGAGCAACTCCGCGTAGTGCTCGAACCCCTCGGGGAAGTCCCCGACTTCGTCGTGGATAGCTGGGTCGGTGGCGTTCGCCTGCCCGACGAACTCCGTTGGCGGGCGGAAGTACTCCTGCTCGTGGAGACGGGCCTCGATTGTCGCGTCCGGATCCGGCTCTTCCTGTTCAGACATAGTACAGGCGAATCGTCCCAATCCACTGTAATAACCCGTCCCGCTAGCTATCCCAACTCACGTGCTCCTCGCCGAGCGGCCGCTGCTCGCCCTCGAACAGGGCCGTCAACAGGCGCTGCTGGGCCCGGCGGAGGTGGTTATGGAGCGTGGGCGAGGAGATCTCCATGGAGTCGGCCAGCTCCTCGGCAGTGCTGCCCCGCGGCCACTCGAAGTACCCCGCGTGGTAGGCCGCCCGGAGCACCGAGCGCTGCTTGTCGGTCAACTCGTCGTCGACTGATTCGCGAAAGGACGTGGAGTCGGCCGCCGCGCGCTCGTTCTCCCGCTTTGCGAGCAGGCTCGACTCCGGGAACGACGCCTGGAGCGCGTCCAGCAGGTCCCGGACCGTGGCGTCGGGGGAGAACTCACAGACGAGTTCGGCGTGGCCGTCCTCGGCGACCAGCGACCGCACGTTCCCGCCGCGATCGACGAGCGGCGTCGCCAGCGACGCGTCGGGCGCCGTAACCTCGAGCAGAGCGGCGTCGCCCCGGTCGGCGACCAGCCGCGCCTCGCCGGCCTCCTGTGCCGTGGCCAGCGCCGCCTCCGGCTCGGCACCGGTGACCGTCACGTAGTAGAGCAGGCCGTCCTCGACCGGGACCATCCCGTCGAGTTCGATTCGACAGTCGAGTCGGGCCGAGGCCTCGACAAAGAGCGAGTCGGTGTCCGTGCTCTCGAACGTGAGTTCCAGTACCGTGTCCGAGAGGAGGATGTGACGCCACTCCGCCGCGCTCAACGCCAGTCCGACCCGCCGGCCGAGATCCGCGGCGACGTCGCGCTCTCGCTCCTCGACGGAGGCCGTCCGGGGGACCGCCAGGACCAGGACGCCGTGAACGCTCTCGGCGTGGCACAGGGGGACGAGCAACAGCGTCGGGGCGTCCGGCGCTCCCGCGGCCGGGTCGACAGTCAGCGTCCGGACGCTCCCGGTTTCCGTGACGTCGCGGACAGCGGCCGCGAAGTCGGTATCGCCGGCGACGTACTCAGTGGCGACCGACGCGTCGATGCCTCCGGTCGCGAGCGGTTCGACTCCCTGTGGCGGCGACGGGTCAAGGACCCACGCGCAGGCGTAGGCGTCGCCGCGGGCCAGCACCTCGGTCGCGGCCTCGAGGACTCCATCTCGGGTGGTCTCCTCGACCAGGCGCTCGCCGATCGTCCTCGCGGCGACCGCCACCGCGTACTCCCGGCCCGTCGCCCCGCTGTCGCTGCGCTGACGGATCTCGACCACGACCCGCTCGGCGCCGCCCCGTCCGTCGGGGATGCGCGAGGCGCGGGTCCAGCGCTCGCGTGCCCCCTCGTCGGTGCGCGCGTACGGCAATACCCCGGACCAGGCGCTCTCGGTGGCGACCGACCGCCAGAACTCGTCCGGGAGTGCGTCGTCGAGGAGGAGCGTGCTGAACGGACGTCCGACCACTCCATCCACGCGCCGGCCAGTGAGTCGCTCGAACGCCCGGTTCGCGTGCTCGACCCGGCCGTTCGGGCCGAGAACCACGACGGCACAATCGAGGCTGTCGAGCGCGTCTCGGAGGGCCTCGGGCTCCGGGCCGGTCGGCAGCTTGGTGGCGGGTTCCCCGGCAGTGACCGGCGGCCGGGCGTCTGCGAACGCCGAGATCGCGGCTTCCTGGTCGGGGTTCGACACCGCGGCATCGATGCTGTCGAGCCGCTCCCAGCCACCCGCCGCCAGCACCGCTCCGGGAGGAACGCCTCGTTCGACCGCATCACGGCCGAAGAAGCGGCGGAGGTCGGCACTCGACACGTGCTCCAGGACCGGATCCTCCGCCGCGGCTGCCGCCCGGTCAGCCACTGACCCGACGAGCATCTGGAGGCGCCGGGGCGTCACCTCGAACACCGGCCCGTCGTCGGCGCTCCGACCGACGTACGCCCGCAACGCGGACTCGAGGTCGGTCGGCAGCGGTGCCAACCGGTCGGTCCCCCCCTGTCCGTCGGGAACGCTGAGAGCGTGACTCACGCCGCCGTCGTGGAGTCGGGTCTCCACGTCTTCGACGGTCAGCCGCGTCATCTCGGTTGGAGTCACTCCGACTTCACCGGCCAGCCGGACGACGAGGCGCTCCCGGTCGGTCTCGGCAGCAGCCACCAGCTGTCGGTACCGGTCCCGGGTGACCTGAACGCTGTTCGACTGCCCGCTGGATGACATACTTCGGGTCAATACCACATACCGAAATAAATCCACCGGGGATTGACGACCCGATCACCACTCGGGCTCCACGACACGGAGTCAACACCAGTCGAAGTTCCGCCGATCTGGCCTCGACAGACGCCATCAGGGACCGCACCAGGGAGTCGGGGGCGGGCGGCCGAGTACGGAAACCGGAGCACTCATTTCGAGAAATAGTATATACACGAAACAGTCGGAGCGGTCGTCAACGGGCCGTCTGGCGACGGATGGTCACGACGCCCGGGAAGTCGCGAGCGGGGAGCTAAGGGGAGACGGACAGCCACGCCCGCCAGAACTGGAGTCGGAGCGCACGATCGCTCCTACTCCTGTTGGCGCGTCACCGTCTCGATCTCTCCGACGACCTCCGGATTCCGGAGGGCACTCGTGTCGCCGTAGCCGCGGTCGCCGGCGACGTCCGCGAGGAGCCGACGCATCACCTTCCCAGAGTGGGTCTTCGGGAGTTCGGGGACCGCGATGATGCGATCTGGCTGGACGGCTGGCGAGACCTCCTCTGCGATCCGCTCGCGGATACGGTCTGCAATCACCTCGCGCTCCTCTCGGCTCCGGTCACAGCTGACATACACCGCGACCTGGGTCGTTCCGGGAACGGGAACGACCGCCGACTCGGTCACCGAGTCGAGCGAACTGATGACCCGCTCGAGAACCGCCGTTCCGATGACCGACTCGTCGGTCTCGATCGAGTCGGCGTCCCGGCCCAGCAGCGTGATGTAGTCGTGCTCGTCGCGGACGGCCCGGTCGCCGGTGACGTACTGCCAGGCCTCGGGCGCGTCGGCGTCCGCGCCCGCAGCGTTGGCCTCGCCGGCGAGCCGTCGACACATTCCCGGCCACGGCCGCTGGACAGCAAGCGTTCCCTCCTCCCCGTTCTCGACAACTTGCCCGTCCTGGTCGACGATCTCGACGGGAATCCCGGGGATGCCGAAGCCGGCGGACCCCGGTTGCATCGAATCGACACCGGGCAGCGTCGCGACAACGATGCCGCCGGTCTCGGTCTGCCACCACGTGTCGACGACGGGCGCCTCGCCGCGGCCCAGCTCCTCGCGGTACCAGTGCCAGGTCGCCGGGTCGATCGGCTCGCCGACGGTCCCGAGCAGCCGGATGGACGAGCGGTCGTACTGCTCTGCCGGAGGGGCCCCGCGCTGTTTCATCGACCGCACGGCCGTCGGCGACGTGTAGAAGACGTCGACGGACTCGCGCTCGATACTGGCCCACGGGTGGCCGCCGGCCTGGTGGTCGGCGGGCGACTCGTGCAACAGCGTGGTCGTGCCGAGCGCGAGCGGCCCGTAGACGCCGTACGTGTGGCCGGTGATCCAGCCGATGTCCGCCGCACACCAGTAGGTGTCCTCCGGCCGGATATCGAGCACCGCCATCGCCGTCCAGGCGGCATAGGAGAGGTACCCTCCGGTCGCGTGGGTCACCTGGTCGGGCTCCCCGGTCGTGCCGGAGGTGTACAGCACGAACAGCGGGTCCGCGGCGTCCCGGGCGACTGGGTCGACGGTCTCGCCGGCGAACTCGTCACGGAGCGCGGCGTAGCTGTGGTAGTCACGGCCGAGTTCCGGGTCCGCCTCGAGGCGGCCCACCAGGACGCCGGTCACGTCGGCGTCGAGCCCCAGCCGGGCGCTGTCGGCCGTGTTGCGCTGCCCGACGGCGCTCCCCCGGCGGTAGTAGCCGTCGCAGGTGACGAGGAACTCGGAACCGGAACTCGCCATCCGGTCGGCCAGTTCGTCCGCCGAGAACCCCGCGTAGACGACGTTGTGCAGCGCGCCGAGTCGTGCGCACGCGAGCATCGTCACCGGCAACTCCGGCACGTTCGGCATGAACAGCGTCACCACGTCACCGGCGTCGACGCCCAGCGAGCGGAGGCCGGCGGCGACGGCCTCGACCTCGTGCTGGAGGTCGAGGTAGGACAGCGATTTGCGCTCACCGGCCGCGCCGATCCAGCGGACCGCGATGGCGTTCTTGCGCCCGGCATCCACGTGGCGGTCGACGCAGTTGACGGATGGCTTCAGCCGACCGTTCGAGAACCACGCCAGTCGACCGTTCTCGCCCGACAGGACCTCGTCGTACGGCTGCTCCCAGTCGAGCATGTCGCCGGCTGCCGTCCAGCAGTCCGGCCAGTCCCGGGCGAACCGCTCTCTGAGGCCGGAGTCGGTGACGTTGGCGGTCTCCGCGAACCAGTCTGGAGGACAACAGCGGTCGGTCGACCTGTCGCTCGTCGCCGCGGGATGGTCGACCTCCGGATCACCCCTCGACATTGGGTATCTGGGTCTCCCCGGACCTGCGCATTAAACGTTGTACATAATCGGCCCGTCCAAACTACGTAGTCGGCCCGCCCCACCCGACTCGTCGTCCGGCGCTCGACCGGAAATCGGCGGCCGATTCCGAGGAGCCGAAGAAGACTTATGTTGCGGACGGACGGCCCTCCGACGATGCCTGGTCCCTCCGCCCACGCCCGCAATCCTCCCGTTCCCGCCTGCCAATTCGCTCCCACCCTCCGGCCCGTTCCCACTCGCCAATTCACCCCCACCTTCGGATTCGTTCCCGCCCGCCAATTCACCCCCACCTTCGGATTCGTTCCCACTCGCCAACTTGTTCCGGCTCTTCAACCTCGCGTCCCTGCCCGCCGGCGACGCCGGAGGGTGCCGTCATGAGCGCGGTCGAACTCGACGAACTCCGCAAGAGCTACGGTGACGTGACGGCGCTCCGCGGCGTCGACCTGACCGTCGCGGCGGGCGAGGTCTTCGGCTTTCTCGGCCCCAACGGAGCCGGCAAGTCGACGACTATCAACATCATGCTCGACTTCGCCTCGCCGACCGCCGGCGACGTCCGGGTCCTCGGCGAGAACCCACAGCGCGACTCCGTGGCGGTCCGGCGCCGGACGGGTTCGCTACTCGAGGGGTACGGCGTCTACGAGCACCTCACCGCCCGCGAACACGTCGCACACGCGATCGAGACGCGGGAGGCGGACGACGACCCCGACGAACTCGTCGCCCGCGTGAACCTCGAATCCGCGGCGGACCGCCGCGCCGGCGGGTTCTCGAAGGGGATGAAACAGCGCCTCGCACTCGCCGTCGCGCTGGTCGACGAACCCGACCTGCTCGTGCTGGACGAGCCGTCTACGGGCCTCGACCCGAATGGCGCTCGGACGCTCCGGGAGATCGTCCGCGAGGAGCGCGACCGCGGCGCGACGGTCTTTTTCTCCTCGCACATCCTCGAGCAGGTCGAGGCGGTCGCAGACGAGGTCGGCATTCTCTACGACGGCGAGGTCGTCGCCGAGGACTCCGTCGAGAACCTGCGCGCCGAACTCGGAGCGGGCAGTACGCTCGTCGTCGAGCTGACGGGCGCCCCCGACCCGCTCGCCGACGTCGAGCATATGAAGGGCGTCCGGGACGTCCGCTTTCCCGACGGCCGACTGGAGGCGGTCTGTGGCGACGCCGACGCGAAACTGCGCGTCCTGAATCGCGTCTCCGAGGCGGACCGACTCGGGGAGTTCGACGTCCGCGAGGCGTCGCTCGGCGAGGTGTTCTCGCGGTACACGCGCGAGGAGCAGCGGGGAGCCGACACCGCCGCCGACGGAGAGAGCCCATGACCTGGCGTCACGTCTGGAAGCGCGACCTGCTGTCGGCACACCGCTCGCGGCTCGTCCCGGCAGTCGCGCTCGTGTTCGTGCTGGCCACCGCGGGCGTCGTCCTGGCGATGTACGCGCTGGCCGGCGATTCCACGACGCCGTCCGCTCGGCTCGCCGTCCTCGCCGTCGGCGGTGTTGCCCACGTCCTGGTACCGCTGGTCGGCATGCTGGCGTCGTATTCGGCGCTGGTCGGCGAGCGCGAATCCGGGAGCGTCCGGTTCCTGCTCGGCCTGCCCAACTCCCGGCTCGATGCCTATCTCGGGAAGTTCGGCTCGCGGCTCACGGCCGTCGGCGCACCGCTCGCGCTCGGCCTGCTCGTCTGCACGGCCGCCGTGGGTGCACTGTTCCGGGGAGGGGCCTACCTCGACATGCTGGGACTGACCGTCGTGACGCTCCTCTATGCGCTTCTGTTCGTCGGGCTGGGGCTGGCCCTGTCCGCGGTCGCGTCGACCGCGACCCGCGCTGTGGTCGGCGCTGTGGGTCTCTTCGTCGCGTTCCGGGGCGGATGGCCAGCCCTCCAGGGTGCACTGCTCAACGTCATGAAGGCCGAGCGCTACCCGTTCCCGCCGGAGTGGTACTTCTGGCTCGGTCGACTCAACCCGCTCAACGCGTACGTGAAGCTGACGACCGCATTCGCGGATTTCGATGCCGGAGGCCACCCGCTCCTCACGGACTCCGTCGACTACGACTACAACCCGGCCACCGACGAGCAGGTCGTCGAGGCGGCGGTCGATTCGGTCGCCGTGACCACCGAGTTCGCGGCGCTCGTCGTCCTCACGTGGACAGTCGTCGTCTCACTCATGGGGCTGGTCGCCTGGCGACGACAGGACCTGCTCTAGTAGCTTTCATATCGAAATCTACTTATTATTCGAATATTCCCGAAATTAGATAGATATAAGTGAAATTGTGTATTTGTCCACTGATTCAATTGGTTATTCGGCTTCCGCGTGTGCTTCCGCGTCGGACCGGCGCCGCACGCGGCGCGCCAGTCCACCGCCGACCAGTCCGCCGACCGCGCCCGCTGTGGCATCGAGCACGAGGATGAATGCGGCGAACGCCTCGAATGCCCCGCCGTCGGGAAGTTCGGGCGG
>JBDGSA010000081.1:0-3509 GCA_042217755.1 Haloglomus sp.
CCCCGCGATGAAGGCCGTCATCGGCCCGCGGAAGGAACTCGGGATGCGGACCGTCTTCAACGTCCTCGGGCCGCTGACCAACCCCGCGGGGGCCGACGCGCAGGTGCTTGGGGTCTACGACCCCGACCTGGTGCCCCTCGTCGCCGAGTCGCTGGCGCACATGCCCGTCGAGCACGCGCTGGTCGTCCACGGCGCGGGACTGGACGAGATCGCAATCCACGACGAGACCACCGTCGCGGAGGTCCGGGGGGAGACCGTCGAGGAGTACACCCTCGCGTCGGCGGACCTGGGCCTCGAGCGGGCGGCCATCGCCGACGTCGCGGGAGGGACGCCCGCCGAGAACGCGGCCGACCTCCGGGGCATCGTCGAGGGCGACGTCACCGGACCCAAGCGGGACATCATCCTCGCCAACGCCGGCGCGGCCATCTACGTCGCCGGCGCGGCCGACTCCCTGGAGGCCGGCGTCGCGGCCGCCCGGGAGGCCATCGACTCGGGCGCGGCCGCGGCGAAACTCGACGACCTCAGGACGCAGGCATGACGCGGACCAAGATCTGTGGCGTCACGCGGGAGACGGACCTCGACGCGGCAGTCGAAGCGGGCGCCGACGCGGTGGGCGTCACCGCCGGGGTCACGGTCGAGACGCCCCGCGAGGTCTCACTCGACCGGGCGAGCGAACTTCTGGCGGCGGTCCCCCCGTTCGTGACGAGTGTCCTCGTCACGATGCCCGACTCCGTCGAGCGGGCCGTCGAACTGGTCGAGACTACCGGCCCCGACGCTGTGCAGTTGCACGGCGCCCTCGACCCGGAGGCAATCCGGACCGTCCGGGAGCGGGCCCCGGCCGCCGTGCTCGCGGCGGTGGACGTCCAGGCCCCGGACGTGACGGCGTACGCCGACGCCGCCGACGCGGTGCTGGTCGACTCCACAGACGAGTCGGGCGCCGGCGGGACGGGCGAGACTCACGACTGGGAGCGGACCAGGGCACTCGTGGAGGCCACCGACACCCCGGTGGTCCTCGCGGGTGGCCTCACGCCCGACAACGTCATGCACGCCGTGCGGACGGCCCGGCCGTTCGCGGTGGACGTCGCCAGCGGCGTCGAGTCCGCGGGCGGCGTGAAGGACCACGACGCCGTCGCGTCGTTCGTCGACCGGGTGGCCCGCACCCGGGTGGAACCGTGATGGACCGCTCCCGCGAGGCGTTCCGCGACCTGGCCCGGGAGGCTCGCGCCGGCGACGGCCCCGCGGTGGTCCGGGTCGCGGCGGACCTGGCGACCGACGTGGAGCCCCTGGCCGCCTACGCGGCCCTGACCGGCCGGACGACCGACGCCGACCCCGCGCCGTACGCCTTCCTGCTGGAGAGCGCCGAGAAGGTCGCCTCCAGCGACCCGGACGGGGCCTTCGCCCCCGCCCGCGAGGACCGCCACGCCCGCTACTCCTTCGTCGGCTACGACCCCGAGGCCGTCGTGACCGTGGACGCCGACGGAACCGACGTGCGGACCTTCGACGACCGCTACGCGGGCCAGGTGGCTGTCCCCGAGGGTGACGCGGGCGACGCCGTCGCCGCGCTCCGGGGCGCCCTCCCCGACGCGACGCTGGCGGGGTTCGACGAGGGGGAGCGCCAGCACCTCGACGGCGGCCTCGTCGGCTTCCTCGCCTACGACGCCGTCTACGACACGTGGCTCGACGAGGTGGGTCTGGACCACCCCGACTCGCGGTTCCCCGACGCCCAGTTCGTCCTGAACACGAAGACGCTCGTCTTCGACGACGTGGCGGGCACCGTCTCGCTGGTGTTCACCCCCCTGCTCGCCCCGGGCGACGACGCGGGCGAGCGCTACGACGCACTCCGTGCCGAGGCCGAGCGCGTCGCGGACCTGCTCGCGGGCGACGTCGCCGTCGAGACGGGTGGATTCGCGCTCGCCGCCGAGCGCGCCGACCCCCGCGAGGACTACGAGGCGGCCGTCGAGCGCGCCCGGGAGCACGTCCTCGACGGCGACATCTACCAGGGTGTCCTCTCCCGGAAGCGCGAACTCGAGGGCGACGTCGACCCGCTGGGGTTCTACGCGGCGCTGCGGGAGGTCAACCCCTCGCCGTACATGTACCTGCTGGGCTACGACGGCCTGACCGTCGTGGGCGCCAGTCCCGAGACGCTCGTCTCCGTCCAGGGCGACCGCGTCGTCGCCAACCCCATCGCGGGCACCTGCGACCGTGGTCCCAGCCCGGTCGAGGACCGGCGCCTCGCGGGCGAGATGCTCGCCGACCCCAAGGAGCGCGCCGAGCACACGATGCTCGTGGACCTCGCGCGCAACGACGTGCGCCGCGTGGCTGCGGCCGGGTCCGTCCGCGTCGAGGAGTTCATGAACGTCCTCAAGTACAGCCACGTCCAGCACATCGAGTCGACCGTGACCGGCCGGCTGGTGGCCGACGCCGACCCCTTCGACGCCACTCGGGCGGCCTTCCCCGCGGGGACGCTCTCGGGCGCGCCCAAGATACGCGCCATGGAGATCATCGACGACCTCGAGACGGCCCCCCGGGGCCTCTACGGCGGGGGCGTCGGCTACTACTCCTGGACCGGCGACGCCGACTTCGCCATCGTCATCCGGACGGCCACGGTCGAGCACCCCGGCGACCGCTACGACGATATCGACACGGACCGGATAACGGTCCAGGCCGGCGCCGGCATCGTTGCCGACAGCGACCCGGCGAGCGAGTACTACGAGACCGAGAAGAAGATGGACGGTGTGCTGACTGCCCTCGACCGCATCACCGACGCCAGCGTGACTGCCGACGCCGAACCCGACGACACCGGGTCCGAAGCGGAGTCGACGACCGACGCCGGTGCCGTCGAGGGTACGGAGGTGTCACGATGAGTCGACAGGGTGCCGCCGGACGGACAGACGGCGATGCGGCGGGCGACCGCAAGCGCGTCCTGTTCGTCGACAACTTCGACTCGTTCACGTACAACCTCGTGGAGTACGTCAGCGAGCACGCCGAAACCGAGGTGGTGCGCAACACGGCGACGCTCGCGGACGTCCGGGCGTTCGACCCCGACGCCATCATCATCAGTCCCGGACCGGGCCATCCGAAGAACGACCGTGACGTCGGCGTCACGATGGACGTCCTCCGGGAGGTCAGCCCCGAGGTGCCGACGCTCGGGGTCTGTCTCGGGCTCGAGGCCGCCGTCTACGCCTACGGCGGGACCGTCGGGCGGGCACCGGATCCACGGGAAGGCCTTCGCCATCGACCACGACGGCCGGGGCGTCTTCGCTGGCCTCGAACAGGGGTTCCAGGGCGGCCGCTACCACTCGCTGGTCGCCACCGAGGTGCCGGACTGCTTCGCGGTCACGGCGACGACCGAGAGCGACGACGGGACGGAGCTCGTCATGGGTATCCGACACCGGGAGCACCCCATCGAGTGTGTCCAGTTCCACCCGGAGTCGGTGCTCACGGCGGTCGGCCACGACGTCATCGAGAACTTCCTCGCGGGCGTCGGCGGCGAGGACTAAGCGGGGACC
>JBDGSA010000081.1:3519-7479 GCA_042217755.1 Haloglomus sp.
TCCACCTCGCGCGCAGACCTCGTTCTCGTTTCGAGATTTGTACGTGTTCGGCCCCGAGCCGAACGTATCCGCCACACGGACGTCGATACCGCCGGACGTGAACGGATTCCGGGACGTTCATTCACGAACGTTGTCGACAGAAACGATCCGGTAGCTCCAGCCGAACCAGGGGGTGGCGAACCCCCTTTCCTTTCCGGTGGAAATCCGCTCCCCGTATGGCGGTTAATTCCGACCAAATTTCACTTTCACTCCGGTCTGCCTATCCTTAAGAAGGGGCACTCCGTTGCTAGTCTCCGTAGACACCTACCCGTGTCTCGACGGCCACGGGGAGAGAGAAAACAGAAAAGTGACATCTGTATCGAGCGGTCGTAAATCACCCGAGCGCAAGGGTTAATTGGCACCGACGAATACACGTATTCCGCCATAGATGACAGGAACGCAGCCCAGGAGCCAGCGGGGAATCGCGCGCACAGAACCGGGGAGTGGGAGGTGTCGGCAGTGAGCGGTCAGGACCTCGCGGCCGACGAGTTGACGCTCCCGATCAAGCGGACGGAGGGGGACACGCTCGAGGAGCGACTGACCTCGAACGCCTATCACAACATCCTGCCGGCGCGGTACCTCCGGAAGGACGCCGACGGCGACCTGATCGAACAGCAGGAGGACCTCTTCGACCGCGTCGCGAAGAACATCGCTCTCGCGGAGGCCGTCTTCGAGGCCGAGAAGCGCGGCGAGGCGGTCACGGTCACGCCCGACCAGCTCAAGCCCGACCACCCCCGTCGGGACGAACTCGCCGCCGAGGTGTTCGGCAAGGGCGTCACCGTCGAGGACGACGCCGAGACGACGCTGTCGGTGTACAACGTCAACAAGTTCGCCTACGAGACCCTCGTCCCGGACCTGCCCGCCGATATCCGCGAGCACGTCGAGTCGACGGCCGAGGAGTTCCAGAACCTGATGGAGCGACTCGCCTTCATGCCCAATTCACCGACACTCATGAATGCGGGCGACGAACTCCAGCAGCTCTCTGCCTGCTTCGTCGACTCCCCCGAGGACGACATCGACGACATCCACGAGACGGCCAAGGAGGCCGCCCAGGTGTTCCAGAGCGGTGGCGGAATGGGGTATGCCTTCTGGCGATTACGTCCCTACGGCGACGCGGTCGGCTCGACCGGCGGCATCGCCTCGGGTCCCATCACCTTCATGCGGACCTACGATCAGATGTGCTTCCCGCCCGGGACAGACGTATTGACCCCGGAGGGGCAGCGATCGATCGAGGACCTGCGGGAGGGAGATCTCGTCGTCGACGAGAACGGCGACGAACAACCTGTTGTCGAGACAATGGAGCGGCAGGTCGACGAGGAACTGATCGAAATCGTTCCAGAGCGGTTGAACGAGCCGATCCGTGCGACGGACGAGCATCCGTTCAAAGTGATCCGGGAAGACGGGTACGAGTGGGTCGACGCCAGCGATCTGGCGGAAGACGATTTGCTCGTACTCGGTCACGCGACTGGGGACAACGGGTTGACCCTCGACGAGGAAATCACACTCTCCGAACTGGCTTCGGGGCCGCTCGTGTTCACCGACGGTGGCGTGACGATCAACCGGGAGTACTACGGTGTCGACAGGGGCCCACAGCCAGCGTCAATCGCCTCGGACGTCCCGATGTCGGCGTTCGCGACGGTTGCCGGCTGGTATCTCGCGGAAGGGTGTGTCGTCTATCGTCGTGGCGTTCCGAACGAAGTCACCTTCACACTGCACGCTGACGAGCGCGACCACGCGGCGGAGATCAGGGACGCGCTCGATGCATTCGAGGCCCCATCGCGTCTCGAAGTCGTCGAAGACCGCAACACGCTCCACATCCACGTCGAAAGTGCGACCTTCGCACAGTTCATCGAGGAACTGTTCGGAACTGGGGCCTCGGAAAAGCGCGTTCCAGATTTCCTCTGGAACGCACCGGTCGAGACACAGGCGCGGATCATAGAAGCCCTCTTCGACGGCGACGGCACGATGGAAACCCGTGGCGAGAGCCAGCGCGTCAAACTCCAGTTGGTCTGTGAAGACGTCATCGACTGGGTGTTCCAGGCAGGACTGCGCTGTGGCGTCCAGTTCTCCCGTCACAGCCGGACGCCCGACGACCGGCAGCCGACCTACTGGGTGAGCGCGAGCGTCAGTACCGCCCTGGGGACGCCACTCGATCGACTCTTCGACGACGTCCCGGACGATTTCCGAGCTGTCGACAGAACGAAACAGGCGAACGGACGTGAAGTCGTCGCTATCGACTCCATAAACCGCGTTGCCTACGAGGGGCCAGTCTACAACGCCGAAGTGGCTGGTACTCACACGTACGTCGCCGAGGATGTCGTCGTCCACAATTGCGAAACCATCGCCCAGGGCGGCGCGCGACGGGGCGCCCAGATGGGCGTCATGCGCGTCTCACACCCGGACGTCATCCAGTTCATCCACGCCAAGAACAAGGACGTCTCGCTGGCACACACGCTGAAGCTCAACGACCCCGACGACTACACGCACACCTCCTTCAAGGACGCACTCGAGGAGGCCCGCGAACTCATCGACGACGACGGCAAGGTGCCAAAGCACCTCCGCAACGCCGTCGAGGGCCACCTCTCCAACTTCAACATCTCCGTCGGCTGGGACCACATCGTCGACGGCGCCCACGAGAACGGTGAGCCGGGCGTCATCTTCCTCGAGCGGGTCAACAAGGAGCACTCCTTCGACGTCGAGGAGCACCCCGATCACCAGATCCTCGCGACCAATCCGTGTGTCACGGGGGACACGCTCATCAGCACGGAGAATGGACTCGTCGAGGCCGAAGAGCTATACGAGCAGGGAGCCGCGCGTGACGTCGTGGTCGACGGTCGTCTCAGCGAAGACCGTGTCAAGGAAGCGAGCAGCGTCTACAAGACCGGCGAGAAAGACGTTTACAGGCTCGAAACCGAGGAAGGATACGAACTCCGCCTGACGGCCGACCACCGCGTGATGACAGACGACGGCTGGGTCGAAGCGCAGAACCTCGAACCCGGTCACTCGGTTCACATCCAGAACCGAAAAGGCGAGTTCGGCCAGCACGGTTCGGCCGAGGAAGGTCGGGTTCTCGGCTGGATGGTCGGCGACGGCCATCTCAAGGATGGCGAAGAGCGCGCTGTGCTGAACTTCTACGACGACGATGCTGAAATCTCCGAGCAGTTCGCCGAGGACGTAAACGAGATTGTACGCGATCCGATCGGCAACGCCGACTACGAGGTCGGTGTCAGCGAGATTAGCCGAGGTGACGAGTATCGGGGCGCACAGGCTGTCGAACAGCGTATCCGATCTGCTCGTCTGTACGAGGTCGCCGACGAGGTGGGCCTCACCGACGAGAAACTGCAGGTTCCCGACGCCGTCATGCGTGGCAGCGAGGAGATGGCTCGTGGCTTCCTGCGGGCACTGTTCACTGCCGATGGAAGCGTCCAGGGTGATAAGACCAACGGACGTACCATTCGGCTTGCTAATGCTAGCGTCGAACTTCTGAAAGAGGTCCAGAAGCTCCTGCTCAACTTCGGCATTGCTAGCAAGGTCTACGAGGACCGCAAACCTGCAGGGAGAAAACAAATGCCGGATGGCGATGGAGGCACCCAGGAGTACGAAACACAGGGATTCCACGACCTCGTCATCTCTAAGGGTAACCTCCTACGCTTCCGTAATGAGATCGGATTCCTCCGAGAAGATAAAAACAATCAGCTGAAGGAAAAACTGGACTCATACGTCCGAGGCCCCCAGTCGGAATCGTTCACTGCAACCGTTGAGTCAGTTGATTACGATGAAACTGAAGAGGTGTATGACCTAACCGAGCCGGATACCCACTCGTTCATAGCTGACGGAATAGTGACACATAACTGTGGTGAGCAGCCGCTCGAGGAGTACGAGGCCTGCAACCTCGGGCACATCAACCTCTCGACGCTCGCC
>JBDGSA010000081.1:7653-7876 GCA_042217755.1 Haloglomus sp.
GACTGGCACAGCTGTAGATCCAGCTCGGTATGGAGTACGGCGACGACGTCTCCAACGAGGTCGCCCGCCAGATCATGCGCCACATCAACCACGGCTCGAAGTGGGCGTCCCACGAACTCGCGGAGGACCGTGGTTCCTTCGACGAGTGGGACAACTCGAAGTACGCCGACCCCACCGAGTACCGCGAGTGGTTCGAGAAGCAGACCGGTCTCGACGCCGACGA
>JBDGSA010000194.1:0-7855 GCA_042217755.1 Haloglomus sp.
TCAGTCCCACCCGACATGGCTTGCGGTGACTCGCGGCGGCCCTGCCCTTCCCCGGGTCGCACGGGCTCACCCGTACGGGGTTCGCCACGCGCTCCCGGCCGGGTGGCGGGTGGTCGGCCGGCCGGTTCCGGGAGCAGGAAGCGCGCTCGCGCTCCCCCGTGGAGGCCGCGAGCGAAGCGAGCGTGCCGGAACACCCCGGCGCGAGCGCGGGGAGGGGTGGGGACCCCGCGGCCCGCTGGAACCACCACGCGCGAACGCTCGGTGCAACCAGCAACAGGGCGGGACTGAAAGGGGCCGCCCGCCTCGACCCGTCCCCGACGACGCAAGCACCGCAGCGGAGGGAGCAACGCGACCGGAGCGAGGAGCGCAGCGAGTCGCGGACGGTCGAGCGGGCGGGGGCTTTCGACAGAGTTCAGTCGTGGCTGTCACCGTCACAGAGTACGGGCGGGGGCTTTCAACAGAACTCCGTCGTGGCTGTCCTCACAGAGCGAGCAACCGGAGGCTTTCACCAAGAGTCCGTCATCGCTGTCACCGCTGTTTCACAGAGTGCGGGCGGGGCCTTCAACAGGATTCAGTCACCACGTCAAAGTAGCAAAGGAAAAAATATAATTATACAAAATCTGAAATAAATGAATAATATGGCCATATTTGGAAAATGTCCTAAATAAAAGAATAATATGCGGCCTCTCCACGAACGGAGCCTCTTAGTCCCCGCCCCCACTCCACCCGGTCAATGAACGTCTCGGAGGGGACCATCACGGTCGAGGTGCCCGAACAGCCCGAGCAGGGCACGGGCGACGCCGTCTTCTTCAACCCCGAACAGGAACTGAACCGGGACCTGACGGTGGCCGTGCTGCGGGCCTACCGCGAGCGGGCTGAGGAGGTGGGCGTCGACGGGCCGCCGCCACGGTCGTACCTGGACGCGACGGCGGCCTCGGGCATCCGCGGAGTGCGCGCCGCGAACGAGGGCTTCGAGGCGACGTGCTGTGACGTCGACCCCGAGGCCGTCGAACTGGCCCGCGAGAACTTCGCGCGCAACGGCCTCGACGGGGCCGCGGTCCACCGGGACGCGAACGCGCTGCTGCACGAGAAGCGCTTCGACGTGGTCGACCTGGACCCGTTCGGGACGCCCATCCCGTTCGCCGACGCCGCCTTCCAGTCGGCGCGGACGCTCCTGTGCGTGACGGCGACGGACACGGCGCCGCTCTGCGGTGCCCACTTCGCGTCGGGCGTCCGCTCGTACAGCGCCATCCCGCGCAACACAGACTTCCACGCCGAGATGGGCCTGCGGATTCTGCTCTCCGCGCTGGTCCGGACCGCGGCGCGCTACGATGTCGCCGCCGAACCCGTGCTGTCACACTCGGCGCCGCACTACGCCCGGACGTACCTCGAACTCACGTCGGGCGCGCGGGCGGCCGACGCGCTGCTCGAGGAACTCGGCCACGTCGACTGGTGTCCGGACTGCTTCTGGCGGACCGCGCGCCGTGGTCTCGTCCACGACCCCGTCGCCGAGTGTCCGAACTGCGAGCGCTCGACGAAGCCGGCCGGTCCGCTCTGGCTGGGGCCCGTCCGCGAACGTGACTTCCTCGCCCGCGTCCGCGAGAACGTCACCGAGGAGATGGGAGCGGCCGATGCCGCCGAGCAGACGCTCGACCGCCTGGACACCGAACTCGACGAACCGACGCACTACGACCAGCACCGGCTGTTCGCCAACTGGAGTGCACCCGCGATCGGGATGGACGAGTTCGTCGAACAGCTCCGCGGGGCCGGCTTCGACGCCTCCCGAGCCCACTACGGCGGAACGACGTTCAAGACGACCGCGGACGTCGTCGAGATGACCGAGCTGTTCGCCTGACACGTCCGCCTGATATCTGCCTTACATGTCTCCTCGAGACGGGCCGGCGTCGAGCGGGAACGGGGGCGTAGTCGCCGTGCGACCGGCATCGGTCACGTTCGAACCGCCCGGCGGCAACCGGGCGTCTAGCGCCGGCGCGGCCGTCGTTCCACCCGTTTTATGTAATCGTCTGCCGAACCCCGGGCCATGAACCAGCGGGTGTCGCGAGTGATCGGCGTGACACGGACGACCGTTCGCGCGGTCCGGTCGGACCAGATCACGTTCATCGCCGCCAGCCTCTCGTACTACGCGTTCATCTCGCTGGTCCCGCTGTTGGTGCTGGCGCTCGTCGTAGCGAGCGTGTTCGGCGGCGAGCAGGTCGCGGCGGACCTCGCGGATCAGGCCGCCGCGGCGTTCGGCGAGCAGGCCGCCGCGGCCGTCCGGGGATCACTCACGTCAGCACCCGGCCAGGGAGGGGCGACTGCCGCCGGACTAGCGGTGCTCCTGTGGTCCGGACTGAAACTGTTCCGCGGGATGGACGTCGCCTTCTCGACGGTGTACGGTGCACCCCTCCCGGCGGGAATCGTTGATCAGGTCCGGGACGCCGTCGTCACGCTCGCTGCCGTGGGCCTGGGCGTCGTCGCGACGGTCGCGCTGGGTATCGTCATCGCCCAGATCGACGTCCCGACGCTGGGCGTCGACCTCGCCAACGTCATCGGGACGCTCCTGCTGGTCGTCGGCCTGGCGGCCGCCTTCTTCCCGCTCTACTACCTGCTACCTGCCCGGAACGTCACGCCGCGGGAGGCACTCCCCGGGACCGTGTTCGCGGCCGTCGGCTGGACCGGCCTCCAGACCGGGTTCCGCGTCTACGCCGGGCAAGCCGGAACGAGCGCCTACGGCGTTCTCGGGGCCGCCCTCCTGCTAGTGACCTTCCTCTACTTCGGGGGACTCATCCTCCTCGTCGGAGTCGTTCTGAACGCGGCTGCCGCGGGGCGACTCGACGCGGAGGACATCGAGGACGAGATGCGCAGCATCGACCGCGACCAGCGCGATTCAGCCATGACCGACCGAGACACCGAACTCGACTTCGACGTCGACACCGAGGAACTGGACGACGAGGAACTCCGCCGCGCGGTCGAACGGCTCCGCGATGACCTCGCGGACTTCGAAGAGCGCATCGACGACCGCACGGTCCACCGCGACGAGATCACCGCCGAACTCGAGCGGTACGTCCGCGGCCAGGTCCGCCGCGGCAAGGCCCGCGGCTGGGGCCCGTATCTCGTTCTCCTGTACGGAACCGCGATGACCCTCGGTGCGTTCTACTTCCTCGGTGACCTCGCGGCCGTCCTCGCGATGTTCGTCATCTGGCTCTCGACGCTCGGACTGTACGTCCTGATGCTGCTGGTGGGCGTCGGCGTCGGCGCCGCCCGGGCCCCCGGCCGCCTGAAGGACCGCATCGAGGAGTTCCGCTCCTGACGTGCGCTCTCCCGACCGCGGCCCGTTCGCCGGTGTCAGCGTCGCGCTCGCGACCCGTGCCGTTGGCGTCGAGGCGCTCTTCGCGGGCCTTCCGCTTCCCGCGCTCGTCGTCTTCGGCGCCGTCACGCAACTGGGCGACGTCTGGTTCTACTTCCTGACGCTCGCCAGCGCCTACTGGTTCGGCGACACCGTTGCGGGAAGCGACCGCCGGCACGCCGCGTTCCTGCTCGGCTGTGCGCTGACCGCTCTGGCGCTCACCACGACGCTGAAGGGGTTCTTCTCGTTCCCCCGGCCGCCGGGTGCGGGCGTCGCCGAGGGCGCCGACCGGCTCTCCGGTGTCCTGCGAGCGCTCTATACGAACGCCGCAACGGCCGACGGGACCGGGTTCCCCTCGGGCCACGCGCTCGGCGTCGCGCTGGTCTGGGGCGGTGCGGCGCTCACGCTCGACGCCGACCGCCGCACCCGGCTGGTCGCCGGCGGCCTGGTCGTCCTGCTCGTCGGCGTCTCCCGGGTCGCCCTCGGCGTCCACTACGCCGTCGACGTGCTCGCGGGCTGGGCGGTTGGCGGTGCCGCACTCGCGCTCTTGCTCTCCATCGACGCCGACCGCAAGCCAGGGCGCGCCTTCTCGCTTGCCGCCGTCGCCGCGGTCGTCGGCGCGGTGAACTCGTTCGACGCTACCCACCTGACAGCGCTCGGTGCCGCGCTCGGCGCGCGCATCACCTGGGGCGCCGTCGGCACGGACGCGCTCGCGGCCGACCCAGGTCTCCGGTCGGGCGCCGCGCTCACGGTCGTCGGCATTCCGACGCTCGGTGGCCCCTTCTTCTATCTCTATCTCGTCGAGCCCGCGGCGCCGGTCGCGTTCGCGGCCAGTGCGCTCATCACCGGCGGTGTGCTGGTGCTCCCGATACTCGGAGAGCTAGTGAAATGATGTGGAACTGGAAAATAAACCACTTGTGATAAATATAAAATTACAATAAGAAATACAAAAGAACAGTCATCAGTTTTGGATGGAAGTCGGCTCCATCTGTTCCTGCATACGTGCGCCTTCTGCGCGCGTCTCTCCGGTCCGGACAGAGCGAGGGACGGCGCTTCTTCTGGACAGCCTCCTCTGGACGGTCTCTGCCGCGAATGAACTCCCGACGCGCCCGGAGGCGCGCGAGGGGACTCGAGTCGAAAAACACTCGAGCATTTTCCCGTTCGAGTGAGGACGAACGCTTGTGTCTAGATGTCCAGGTCGAACTGTTCGTGTTCGATGACAGTGTTGAGTACGACGCTGGTGTTCGACTCCTTGATATCTGGGTCGATGAGGAGTTCCTTGATCCCCTCGTTCATGTGGTCCGTGTCGGTGAACTTCCCGATGGCGATGACGTCGTGGTCGCCAGTCACCTCGTAGACCGACACCATCTGTCGGTGGTCCTTGAGGCGGTCGGTGATCTCCGGGAGCGCATCGCCCTCCACCTTGAGCTGGATGATGGCGGTGACGTCATAGCCGATCTCGCCGTAGTCGACGACCGGGGTGTAGCCGCGGATGATTCCTTGCTCTTCGAGGTCCGAGAGGTGGTTGGAGACGGTCGTCACCGAGACGTCGAGGTCCTCGGCGAGGCTCCGGAGCGACGCGCGGCCGTCGTTGAGCAGGGCGTTGATGAGTCGGTGATCCAGGTTTTCGTAGGTCATACACCCCCTATCACGAGGAGGGATTTAGAACTTTATGAACGCACACTTTTTCGCGGGAACGGCGAACGACCACCTCGGACGAAGGCCGCCGATCGGGTGTTGAACTTCGAGCAATTCCCCGGTGATTTACGCCACAAAAGTGTTCATATATTCAAATATAGCAGGTATTGCCTCTAGTTCACCCGAGTAAATCTCGACAAGAGCGCCAGTATTTTATTCCAGGAAGTGTTGAGGCCGGGTGAAGACGAAAATGACGAACGATAACCTATCAGAGGAAGCCGAGCGCGTCCTCGAGGAGATCGACGAAAAGAACGTAGACTTCCTCCGGCTCCAGTTCACGGACATCCTGGGCACGGTCAAGAACGTCTCTATCCCCGCCGAACAGGCCGAGAAGGCGTTCACGGAAGGCATCTACTTCGACGGCTCCTCGATCCAGGGCTTCGTCCGCATCCAGGAGTCGGACATGCGGCTCAAGCCCGACCCGGCGACCTTCGCGGTGCTCCCGTGGCGGAACACCGAGGAGCACGCCTCCGCGCGGCTGCTCTGTGACGTGATCGACACCTCGACCGGCGAGCCGTTCCCGGGTGACCCGCGGCGCGTGCTCCAGAACGCCCTCGAACGGGCCGAGGAGCTCGGCTACACCGTCAACGCCGGCCCAGAGCCGGAGTTCTTCCTGTTCCAGGAGGACGAGGAGGGTCGCGCCACGACGGAGTTCACCGACGTCGGCGGGTACTTCGACCTCGCGCCGAAGGACCTCGCGAGCGATGTCCGCCGCGACATCATCTACGGACTCGAGGACATGGGCTTCGAGGTGGAGGCCTCCCACCACGAGGTCGCACAGGCCCAACACGAGATCGACTTCAAGTACGACGACGCGCTCACGACGGCCGACAACGTCGTCACCTTCCGGAGTGTCGTCCGCGCCATCGCGGCCGAGCACGACATGCACGCGACGTTCATGCCAAAGCCCATCCCGCGCATCAACGGCTCGGGCATGCACACTCACCTCTCGCTGTTCGAGGAGGACGGCACCAACGCGTTCCACGACGAGGCCGACGAGTTCAACCTGAGCGACACCGCCAAGAAGTTCCTCGCCGGCGTCCTCGAACACGCTCCCGCCATCACGGCGGTCGCCAACCCGACGGTCAACAGCTACAAGCGCCTCGTCCCCGGCTACGAGGCACCGGTCTACATCGCGTGGTCCGACGTCAACCGCTCGGCGCTGGTCCGCAAGCCAGCGGCCCGCGTCCCGGCGGCGAGCCGCATCGAACTCCGCTCGCCCGACCCGTCCTGTAACCCGTACCTCGCCTTCGCCGCGATGATCCACGCCGGCCTCGACGGCATCGAGCGCGACCTCGACTGTCCGGACCCGGTCCGCGAGAACATCTACGACTTCGACGAGGAGAAGCGCAAGGAGTACGGCATCGAGACGCTGCCGTCGAACCTCGGCGAGGCCGTCGATGCGCTCGAAGCCGACGAGACGATCATGTCCGCGCTCGGCCCGCACGTCAGCGAGAAGTTCGTGCAGGCAAAGCGCGAGGAGTTCCAGGAGTACCTCGTCGAGGTCTCCGAGTGGGAACTCGACCAGTACCTGGAGACCTTCTAACGCACCTTTTTTCGGGTTCGTGGGCTCTACCCGCGAACCCGAGAGAAAATCCGCACCAAAAAGTCCGGCACGAGGCCGCGAAGCCGCCGAGTATCGGTGAAACCGCGCTCGCTGCGCTCTCGCGGTACGCAGTGGGTCTGGAGAGGCCCGCTCTGCTACGCTGCTTCCTCGCTGTTCGCCTCGATGAGCTGCTGGAGCTGTTCCATCCGTCGGTTCAGGTCGACCGCGGGGTCCGTCGAGCCCTGGGTCTGGAGCCGGTCGACGACGAGGATCGGGTCGACGCCGGCGTCGATGACCACGTCCAGTAGTTCCTCGATATCCCGCCGATTCAGCGCGAGCGAGTCGAGCAGGCCGATGGCGATGGCCATCGGAACCGCCACGTCCTCGTCCTGTGGGAATTCCTCGCCCA
This sequence comes from Haloglomus sp., assembly GCA_042217755.1. GTDB lineage: Archaea > Halobacteriota > Halobacteria > Halobacteriales > Haloarculaceae > Haloglomus. The sequence goes on from JBDGSA010000194.1 coordinate 7,000, forward strand.
GCTGCTCGAAGCCGCCGTCGCCCTTCTCGGCCGGATGGAGCCGGAGACAGCGCGAGCAGAGACCGGCGTGTTCTGTCTCGGCCGGGAGGTGGCCGCGGTACTCCTCGGGCACGTCGAAGGTCACGACGGCCGCATTGCAGACGGGACAGCGCATACCCACCCTTCACGGGCAGGGGTAAAAACCAGTGTGGATAGCCGGACGTCGAGCCGGCGTCGGACGCGGGGAAGCGGCGATTAGTCCGAGGCTTCGACCGCGCCGGGCTCGGCCTCGGGAGCGCCGGCCTCGTCGGACTCGCCCTCTTCGACGCCGGCGTGAGACTCCTCTTCTTCCTTTTTCGCTTTGATCTTCTTCATACGGAAGATCTCCTCGCGCTCCTGTTCCTCGAGTTTCTGCTCGATGTACTCCTGGTTCTCGTAGAGCTGGGGCAGGAGCGTGAACTCCAGCGCGTTGACCCGGCGCTTTGTCGTCTCGATCTCGTCGAGCATCTTCTTCATCGCCGTCTCCACCTCGGCGGCGAGGATGATGATCTCGAGCAGTTCCTCGTAGGCCTCGGCAGCCTCGTCGATGCGGGCCGAGGTGCCGACGACGCCGTAGCCCCGCTCGTCGAGTGACTTCTTCACCTTCGAGGACTCGATCTGTGGGACGACCACGCCCATGATGTTCTTCGACTGGGTCGTGATCTCCGGGTGCTCCTTGAGGGCCGCGGCCGCACCGCGCACGGAGACGTCACCCTCCATCGCCCGCGCCATGTTGATGGCGCGCTGGGCCCGTTCGTAGCGGTCGTCCAGCTGATCGCGAACCTCCTGGGCCTGGTCGAGGATGTCCATGAACTCCATGATGAGGCCGTCGCGCTTC
>JBDGSA010000052.1:0-7853 GCA_042217755.1 Haloglomus sp.
GTACGCCATCTCCCAGAAGGAAGAGAAAGAGCGCGTCGCGGCGGCAGCTCGGTAACCCGACGAATATTTCCACTATCGTACCCTTTTCTGTCTAAATTTATATTTTCGTTTGTAGTTCGAGAATCTCGGATACAATCATCGAGATGGCTCCGTCGCCAGCCACAGCGATGGATCCGGGTAGAAAACCCCCGCCCGCTCTCCCGGCGATGCCAGCGACGACGGAGTCCTGTTGAAAGCTCCCGCCCGCTCTCCGCACAACAACAGCGACGGAGTCCTGTTGAAAGCTCCCGCTCGCTCTCTCTGTGAGGACAGCCACGACAGAGTCCTGTCGAAAGCCCCCGCCCGCTCGACCGTCCGCGGCTCGTTGCGCTCCTCGCGCTCGCTTCGCTCGCGCTGTGGTGCTTACGTCGCCGGGGACGGGTCGAGACGGGCGGCCCCTTTCAGTCCCGCCCTGTTGCCCGTCGCACCGAGCGTGTGCGCGTGGTGGTTCCGGCGGGCGCTCGTGGCCCCACACCTCCCCGCGCGAGCGCCGGGCGTGTTCCGACCCCCTCGCTTCGCTCGGGGTCTCCACGGCAAGGGCGCTCGCGCGCTTCCTTGACTCGGAACCGGCCGGCCGGACAACCGCTCTCCGGCCAGGACGCGCGTGGTGAGTCCCGAATCGGGCGAACCCGCGCGACGCGGGGAAGGGCAGGGACGCCGCGAGCCGCCACAAACCACCTCGGGTGGGACTGAAAGGGGCCGCCCGGCTGGCCGGCTTCGCCGGCCAGCTATACATTTCTCGGCGAAGCCGAGAAATCGCTCGACCCTGCCCGGACCCGACAAGCACCGCAGCGGAGGGAGCGGAGCGACCGGAGCGAGGAGCGCAGTCGTCGCCGAAGGCGGCGCGAGGCCGCAGGCCGAGCGGGTCCCGGCAGGTCGAGCGGGCGGGGGCTTTCTATTCGGTTCCGTCGTCGCGGTTGGTGTCGTCGGCGTTCCGAGAGCGAGCGGGGACTTTCATCCAGATTCCCTCGTCGCTCTCGTCGCCTGTGCACCCGAAAGCGATCACCTCTCTCCCCGGCTGTCGCCTCCGGTCGCACTTGCCGGGGGACGGCCACCTTATCGGCGGAGGGCCCAAGTCCCGCGCATGTCACTCTCCGAGCCACTGCTGGAGGAGGCGGGCAGCCGGAGCCAGTACCTCCACCCGCGCGGGCTGGTGCTGCTGGCCGAGCGCCACGAGCCGCGCGACGGCGAGGGTCCCGGCGTCGCCCGGGCGGCGGTGTTCGATCACGCCGAGGCGCTCGACGAGCGGGGGAGCCACCTCGACGCCGGGGCGTTCGCGTCCGCCCTGGACGAGGCCATCGTCGACGCGGACGAGTGGGCCGACGAGACGTCCGTCTACCGGGTCGGCGACGACCGGCTGAGTGCCTACCCGCAGGCCTGGCACGACGCGCTCGGTGGGTCGCGCGACCTGGTCGAGATGGTCCGCTACCTCACCGACACCGACTTCGAGGGTGTGGAGGCCTGGGCCGATGGGACCGTCCCCGAGGACGACCTGCTGGACATCGCCGCGGCGGTCGGCGGCTTCGACCGCGAGGCGGCGAAGGCCGAACTCGAGCGGCTCCGCGACGAGGGCCGGCTGGTCGAGGACGCCGACCAGCACCCGGACGCGGGGGTCTACCCGCCGGAGGCCGACCAGGAATCCGACGTGAAGTCCGGGTAGGCAACCACAGGCCTTTCGTCGTCGCCCACGTAGCGAGGGATAATGAGCGGCGCGCGCAAGCCCGACTGGCTCAAGATGCGGCCCCCGTCGGGCGAGCGGTTCACCGAGATCAAATCGACCCTTCGAGAGCACGACCTGCACACAGTCTGTGAGGAGGCATCCTGTCCGAATCTCGGGGACTGCTGGTCCGGGCGGAACGGCCCCGGGACAGCCACCTTCATGCTGCTGGGCGACCGCTGCTCGCGGGGCTGTAACTTCTGTGACGTAGAGACCGGCGGGATGGAGCCGCCCGACCCCGACGAACCCCAGCAGGTAGCCGACGCCGTCGCCGAAATCGGACTCGACTACGTCGTTCTCACGTCGGTCGACCGTGACGACCTGCCCGACCAGGGCGCCGGTCACTTCGCCGATACAATCCGTGCGATCAAGGAACGGGACCCATCCATCCTCGTCGAGGCGCTCACTCCCGATTTCCAGGGCGAACCCGAGCTGGTGGCCGAGGTAGCCGGAGCGGGCGCTGACGTGCTGGCACACAACGTAGAAACGGTCGAGCGGCTCCAGTGGCCCGTTCGAGACCGGCGCGCGGGCTACGAGCAGTCGCTCTCGGTGCTCGAGCAGTACGCCCGCGAGTCCGACGCGTACGTGAAGACGAGCCTGATGCTCGGTGTCGGCGAGTACGACCACGAGGTCTACCGGACGCTGGGCGACCTCCGGGAGGTGGGCACGGACATCGTCACGTTCGGGCAGTACCTCCAGCCCTCGCGGTCGCACCTAGAGGTGTTCGACTACGTCCACCCCGACAAGTTCGACACGTGGCGCGAGGTGGCCGAGACGGAGTTCGACTTCCTCTACTGCGCCTCGGGGCCGATGGTCCGGTCGTCGTTCAAGGCGGGCGAGTTCTTCGTCGAGGCGGTCGCCCGCGACGGCAAGAGCGTCGAGGAGGCGCGGACGGAAGCACGGGCACAGGGAGACTGACCGTCCAGACCGGGGTCGTAGTCGTCGCTCGCGGCCGACGCGCGTCGAACATTCGCCCGTCCTGTCGCCGGCGTGACGCCCGACTCCGCCAGCCATGCACGCGCACTGTTCAGGTGTTCTGAGCAGATCTTACGTAAACTATACGGCACCGGCGGCGGCAGTCGGGGGTATGTCGTATCGCAGGGTGAGACTCCCATGAGCACGTTACAACGAGACCCGCGAGAGCAGGTCCAGATCCTCGACGAGGACGGTCAGCTCCTCGACGACGCCGAGGTGCCCGATGTCTCGGACGACGACCTCGTCGGGATGTACCGCGATATGAAGCTAGCACGTCACTTCGACCAGCGTGCGGTCAGCCTCCAACGACAGGGCCGGATGGGAACCTATCCGCCGCTATCGGGCCAGGAAGGCGCGCAGATCGGCTCCACCTACGCGCTCGACGAAGATGACTGGGTCGTGCCCTCGTACCGCGAGCACGGGGTCGGATTCGTCCGCGGGCAGAGCCTCAGCGGGACGCTCCGCTACTGGATGGGTGACGAGCGCGGGAACAAGCTCGACGGACTCAATATCTTTCCCGTGGCGGTCCCCATCGCGACGCAGATTCCGCACGCCACCGGCATGGCATGGGCCTCCCGATTGCAGGACGAGGAGCGGGCGTTCGTCTGCTACTTCGGCGACGGCGCCACGAGCGAGGGTGACTTCCACGAGGGGCTCAACTTCGCCGGCGTGTTCGATGCGCCCGCGATCTTCTTCTGCAACAACAACCAGTGGGCCATCTCCGTGCCGCGGGAACGACAGACCGCGGCGGAGACGCTGGCACAGAAGGCCGTCGGCTACGGCTTCGAGGGCGTGCAGGTCGACGGGATGGACCCGCTTGCCGTCTACAAGGTGACCCGCGAGGCCGTCGAGAAGGCGAAGGACCCGGACGAGGGCGAACTCCGGCCCACCCTCATCGAGGCGGTCCAGTACCGCTTCGGCGCGCACACGACCGCCGACGACCCCTCGGTCTACCGCGACGAGGACGAGGTCGAGCGCTGGAAGCGAAAGGACCCGATCCCGCGGCTGGAGACGTTCCTCCGGGACCGCGGCCTGCTCGACGACGAGCGGGCGAGCCAGATCCAGCGCGAGATCGAAGAATCCGTCGCGGACGCCATCGAGACCGCCGAGACCGTAGAGCGGCCCGAACCAGAGGAGATGTTCGAGCACGTCTACGCCGACCAGCCACAGCGGCTGCAAGAACAGCTCGCGTACCTCAGGCGACTACGCGAAACGCACGGCGACGAGGCACTCCTGGAATGAGCACGCAAGAGCCAGACGCAGACACCGCGGGTAGCACGCAGAATCTCACCCTCGTACAGGCCGTCCGTGACGGGCTGTACGGCGAGATGGAGCGGGACGACCGAGTGCTGGTGATGGGAGAGGACGTCGGACAGAACGGCGGCGTCTTCCGCGCTACACAGGGTCTCTACGACGAGTTCGGCGAGGACCGGGTCATCGACACGCCGCTGGCCGAGGCCGGCATCGTCGGGACCGCCGTCGGGATGGCGGCCTACGGGATGCGGCCGATCCCGGAGATCCAGTTCATGGGGTTCATCTACCCGGCGTTCGACCAGATCATCTCCCACGCAGCCCGGATGCGTACCCGGTCGCGCGGCCGGTACACGTGTCCCATGGTCGTCCGCGCGCCGTACGGCGGCGGCATCCGCGCGCCCGAGCACCACTCCGAGTCGAAGGAGGCCTTCTTCGTCCACGAGCCCGGACTGAAGGTCGTCATCCCGTCGACGCCGTACGACACGAAAGGGCTGCTCGCGAGCGCCATCCGCGACCCGGATCCGGTCGTCTTCCTCGAGCCGAAGCTCATCTACCGCGCGTTCCGCGAGGAGGTCCCCGACGAGACCTACACCGTCCCGCTCGGCGAGGCCGCCGTCCGGCGCGAGGGCACGGACGTGTCTGTCTACACCTGGGGCGCGATGACCCGGCCCACGATGGAGGCCGCCGAGGACCTGGCCGAGAACGAGGGCATCGACTGCGAGGTCGTCGACCTCCGGACGCTCTCGCCGATGGACACCGAGACCATCCTCGAGTCGTTCGAGAAGACGGGTCGGGCGGTCGTGGTCCACGAGGCGCCCAAGACGGGTGGCCTCGCCGGTGAGATCACGGCCACTATCCAGGAGGAGGCCCTGCTCTACCAGGAGGCGCCAGTCAAGCGCGTCACTGGGTTCGACGTCCCCTTCCCGCTGTACGCGCTGGAGGACTACTACCTGCCGGAAGCCGAGCGCATCGCAGACGGTATCCGGGAGACGGTGGAGTTCTGAGCATGGTCCGCGAGTTCAAACTCCCCGACGTCGGCGAGGGGCTCACGGAGGCCGAGATCGTCACCTGGCTCGTCGAGCCCGGCGACACGGTCACCGAGGACCAGCCCGTCGCCGAGGTCGAGACCGACAAGGCCGTCGTCGAGGTCCCCTCGCCCGTCGACGGCACCGTCCGCGAGATCCTCGCCGACGAGGGCGAGATGGTTCCCGTCGGCGAGGTCATCATCACCTTCGACGTGGAAGGCGAGGTCACCGAGGAGTCGGTCGAATCCGCGGACAGTACCGCCGAAATCGCCGAAACCGCCGAAGAGACGGCGTCAGCAGTCTCCGGAGTCGACGAGTCGGGCGGCAAAGCGGGCGCGGCGAGCACGGACGGCGAGTCCGGCGGCGAGCCCTCTGCGAAGGGGGGGCGCGTCTTCGCGGCACCCTCGGCCCGGCGGCTGGCCCGCGAACTCGGCGTCGACATCGAGACTATCTCCGGCAGCGGCCCTGGCGGCCGCGTCACCGAGAGCGACGTACGCGCGGCCGCCGAGTCCAGCGGCGAACCGACGGCCGCTGAGACCGAAGCGGCAGACGAAGCCGAACCGGCCGTCCGGTCGGCGACGCGGCGGGTGATCGATGAGGAGTCTGCCAGCGAGGCGGATTCGCCGACCGCGGACACCCACCCGGGCGGCGAACCAGCGGCCGCGGACCGCGACCGGACGCTGGCCGCGCCGGCGACGCGACGGCTCGCCGAGGAGGAGGGCGTCGACATCAACGACGTGCCGACCGACGAACTGCGCGACGGCGAGCCGTTCGTCGACGAAGAGCAGGTCCGCGAGTACGCGGCGGCACAGCGGGCCGCGCAGGAGGCCGAAGCGGCCGCCGTCCAGGAGCGTGAGCGTGCGGCAGAGCCGGCCGAGGCCGAGACGGGCGAAACCAGCGGCGAGGCAGGGGTCGCAGAGCGCATCCCCTACCAGGGCGTCCGTCGGACCATCGGCCAGGCGATGGAGCGCTCGAAGTACACGGCGCCCCACGTCTCTCACCACGACACGGCCGACGTGACCGATCTCGTCGAGATCCGAAGCGAACTGAAGCAGGAAGCCGAGGAGCGCGGCATCAAGCTCACCTACATGCCGTTCGTCATCAAGGCCATCATCGCCGGGCTGAAAGAGCACCCCATCCTCAACTCCCAACTCGACGAGGAGGCCGAAGCGATTCTCGTCGAGGAGGACTACAACATCGGCGTCGCGGTCGCGACGGACGCGGGGCTGATGGTGCCCGTCGTCGAGAACGCGGACGAGAAGGGTATGTTGACGCTGGCCTCGGAGGTGAACGAACTCGCCGCGAAGGCCCGGGACCGCTCGATCAAGCGCGAGGAGATGCAGGGCGGTACCTTCTCCATCACCAACTTCGGCGCCATCGGCGGTGAGTACGCCACGCCAATCATCAACTACCCCGAGACCGCGATTCTGGGGCTGGGCGCCATCGAGGAGAAGCCGCGCGTCGTCGACGGCGAGGTCGTTCCGCGCACGGTGCTGCCGCTGTCGCTCTCTATCGACCACCGCGTCATCGACGGCGCGGACGCGGCGCGGTTCGTGAATACGGTCAAGCGGTACCTGGAGAACCCGTCGCTGCTCCTCCTGGAGTAGCGAGCGCCCCTGTTTTCCGTCGGTTCGCTGGGTCGGACGGCTAGACAGCCGAGCGTCCACACCGAGGGAGCACGATTGGCAGTCCTCCGGCTGGGCAACCCTCGGGACTCTGCAAGTACCTGCGGGTGGCCGGTTGATGATTCCGGCCGTACCGGCACCCGGTGAAAGCCAGTCGCGTCCTATCCTCGGAGGCGCTCGATGCGCTTCTCGACCGGCGGGTGCGTCGCGAACACCTTCTCCAGCAGACCGCGTTCGCTGTTGAAGATACACAGCGCACTCATCGAGTCGTCGAGTTCGGAGTCGCCGCGCTCGGCGCCGCGCGAGATCTTCTCGAGTGCCCGTGCGAGCGGATCGCCCGTCCCGATGACGTCCTTCGCGTCGGAGTCGGCGACGTACTCCCGGTAGCGCGAGATGGCCAGCACGAACACCATCACCAGCATGTTCGCGATGGCGGAGGCGACCCACGCGAAGATGATCGAACCGATGTTGTCCTCACCGCCGAACAGCACCGCGAAGTAGACGGCGTAGCCGACCAGCATCCCGATGGACTGGCCGACAACCATCGTGATGACGTCGCGGTTGTCGATGTGGGCGAGTTCGTGGGCCAGCACGCCCTCGAGTTCGTCGCGATCGAGCAGCGAGACGAGGTCCTCGCTCACGACGACTACGCCGGCGCCCTTCCGACCGACAGCGAAGGCGTTTGGCACGCCCATCTGCATCCGCATCACCGTGGGCTCGGGAACGCCCATCTCGTCGGCCAACTCGAGAGTCATCCGGCGGACCTCGCCGTAGCGACCAGTGGCGTCCTCGGGTATCTCCTCGGCCTTCCGGGTGGCGAGCCACTTCCCGAGTTTGTACTGGATTGCCGGCACCACGAGGATACCGAGCGCCAGCACCGGCAGGAGCGGCAGGCCGAGCATCGCCGCCGCGACGGTCCCAGCCGCGAGGTAGAACGCGAACAGGATCGTCCCGACGACGACCATCCGAAGCCGCAGTCCGAAATCGGTCATACGCTTGTGAGTAGTGTGAGCAGCCTCATAAGCTCCCCGGCTGGTAACGTTCGACAACCGTATAACTTCACGTTGAGACGATCAATTTCGACTATAATATATAATTTTCTGATATATTCGAAATATTTCGTGGAAATTTTATATATTCTGGAAGGCCCGAGTCTGTCACTCATAGCGATTAGTTTGAGTCTTTACCGCCGTGGAGATCTATATCAGTGGCTGGAGT
>JBDGSA010000158.1:0-7680 GCA_042217755.1 Haloglomus sp.
GCCCCACCCTCAACGAAGCGAGGTCGTCAGACCGAGCGAAGTAGGGTGGGGTAGCTTACAGCACGTCGTCCGCTGAGACCGTCCGCGACTCCGGCACCGACTCGACAGTCGATGCGAGAACGGCGCGGTCGGCCGCCGCGCGGTCGTCGCCGTCGGCCAGGAGTATCTCCCCGCCGGCCAGCAGCGGCGCCACAATCCCCGCGGCCACCACGCCGGGATGCGTTAGCGGGCCCCGGACCGCGACGGTATCGCCCGCCGCGAGGTCCCAGCCCTCGGCCACCCCGCGTGCAGCGTCCAGTACCGCGCCGTGCGTGACGGTCCGGCGGTCGAGCGCCAGCAGGTCGGTCTCCGGCCGCACCACGTCGGGCGGTGCCGTCGGGTTCTCGCTCCAGATCTCGCGCTCGAAGTAGGCGTGCTCGGGGCGGTCTGGCTCCCCGCCGTACGCCACGACTCGCGTCCCGGCGGGGTAGTCGTAGTCGTCCACGCACTCGGCCGGGACGACGAGCGCCTTCAGCGCTCCCGCTCGCCCCGACGTCGGCGGATCGAACTGGACAGTCGCTCCCAGCATCGATGCGCCGACGAGCGTCAGTACGGGCTCGGGTACCCGGTCGGCCGCCACGCCCACCACGGCGCCCTCGCGGACGCCCTCGTTGCGGAGGTAGTTGCCGACCTTCCACGCCGTGGTACAAAAGCGGCGCCAGTCGTACGCTCGCCCCGACGCGGGGTGGGTGAGCGCCGGGCGGTCGCTCCGGCGCTCGCGCGCCACGCAGTCCCCGAGGACGGCGAACTCGTCGGTCATGCGCCGGGGTAGGGGCGCGCGCGCGAAAAGCGGTGCGACGGCGCGGGGCTTGCGACGGCGCGGGGCTCTCGCCCGACGGACGGCGCCGCCGCTCGGGAGTGTCGAATCGGAATGAATGGACGGACGCCCGGGATTGCCTGGGAGTTCCAGCACGGGTGAGGCCTGCTCGCCTCCTCCACCCCGCGACCCCACGGGCGACAGGTGTCCCCGATACCGCTGCTCGCTTCCGCGCCTGACGGAGTTCTCGGGGTTAACCGGGCTCGTGCCTCCCTGCAGAGGCCGGTGCCCGGACCGCTGCCCTCGTGGGACGAGGCTTCGCAGTTGGCTCGCAGGGCCCGCGCTGGTTCTCCCAGACGCACCCAGGATTCGGCCCCAACATGAAGACCGTTGGAGGCGGGGAGCAGTGGCCTAACTGCCCGGCCTAGTCCGATCTGAGGGTAGACCGTTCCGGCTTAAGGGCCTTTCGGGAAGTCGCCGTCGGAGACGGCGGCCACGGGCCACGAAACCGCCACACGGCGGCCAATCCGGACCAGGTTCCGGTCAGACTGGGTTCCGGTCAGACTGAGTCCCAGTCAGACGAGGTTCCAGTCAGACGAGGTTCCAGTCAGACGAGGTCCCGGTCAGACCAGGCCCAGCGTTCGAGCGTACCAGCCAGCGCCGACGACGGGGACGAGGCCGACGACGGCGAGCAGCCACCGCTGGTAGGTGAGCAGTGCGCTGCTTCCGCCGAGCACGTCGACGCGCGCCGAGAGGGCGAAGGTGAGGTTGATGACGAGGACGAACAGACCGAACACGAGCGCGGCCCCGGCGACCAGTGCCGGGTCGGAGCGCTCCTCGCGGCCGGCCGCAAAGACGATGATGCCCACGAACGCGAGCAGTCCCGCCGCCAGCGGAGTCACGGCCCCCGACGCGTAGTAGGTCGCCACCACCGCGGTCGGCTCCTGCAGATACGGCCACGCGAGTACCGCGAGCACGAGCAGACAGCCGACGATGCCCACCGTCGGCGCTGCCTTCCTCGGATTCATGGCAGGGGATGCGGGCGTCCAGGTCTTAACGACGGCGTCTTCGGGCCTCGGCGGTTCCCACCGCGGCGAGGAGGGCGGCGACGGGGTCGACTGTCTCGACCGCGGCGTCCGGAGGCACAACCGATAGGAGCCTCCCGCCCGGAGCGGAGGTATGGCTCTCGGTGGCGCGACAAAGAAACTCCAGCAAATCGTCGACACGGCAGAGGAGACGTACAAGCGTCTGAACGAACTCCGCGACCAGATTCAGGCGTTGCGCGCGACGGTCGTCGACACGAACCGGCGCGTCCGCGAACTCGAGCGGACGGTCGACGACCAGCGGGCGCTCATCGAGGCGCTCGCCCGGAACGCCGACGTGGACGTCGAACGCGTGCTGGCGGAGGCGGCCATCGAGGAGGCCGAACCCGTCGAGGCCGTGCCGCTGGCCGACGCGGAGGCGGAGGCGACCGCGGAGGCCGAAACGACCGCAGAACCGTCCGACGACGCCGGAGACGACGACGTCGTCGGCGAGGCCGAGGGCGGAGACGCAAAGCGCGACGGCGGCTCCTGAGTCGGGGCCGATCCGGTGGCTCCTGGGGCAGAGCTGATCTCTCCGCGGACGAGAGTAGTGACGCGCGGTCCCGAACGAGGGCAATGATTCGTGGTGTACGCCAGCGCGACCCCTCAGCCGGCGAGTCGCTGGTGGATGACCTTGAGGCACCGGTCCTGGACGAACGTCCGGCCGGAGGCCTCGACGCGTTCGCCGGCCTCGTCGTCGCGGATGTTCAGCTGGAGCCAGACCACGTCCACGTCGTCGCGGCCGAGCACCTCGTCGACGATGCCGGGTACCTCTTCGCTCGGGCGGAACACGTCGACGATGTCGATGTCCGCCTCGACCGCCGAGAGCGAGTCGTAGGCCGACAGCCCCTGCACCTCGTCGGTCGTCGGATTCACCGGAATCACGTCGTAGCCGTGTTCGATGAGGTACTGGGGCACGCCGTGAGCGGCCTTTCCGGGCGTGTCGGACATCCCCACTACCGCGATGGTCTCCAGGTCGAGTATCTCGCGGAGCTCCTCGTCGGAGTCGACTGGCATACCTCAACGGAGGCCGGCCGACGACTAAAGGCTGCCGCGGGGGTACGCCCGGTCACTCCCGGCTCCAGCTCGTGAGTGACAGAGACGAGCGCGTGCCATAGCATATAAGAACGGGCGCGGGCGTGAGGTACGATAGATGGACCAGCCGGGCGTCGTCGGACTGACCGTTCTACTCGTGGTGGCCAGCGTGGCGCCCGCGCTCGGCTTCGGCAGTGCCGTCGGTGCCCCGGGTGGCTCCGGCCACGGCGGCGCTGCCGAAATCCGCCAGATCGGGAACCAGTCGGTGGATTCCACCGAGTTCCACATCACCGTCTACGAGAACACCTCGGCTCGCTGGACGTTCATCTACACCGTCACGCTCGCAAACGAGACAGAGCGCGAGAACTTCCGGGCGTACGCCGACCGGTTCAACTCCCAGAAGACGGAACTCTACGCCAACTTCGTGGAGCGTGCCCGGGCGGTCACCCGGCAGGGGACCAACGCCACGGGGCGACAGATGAACGCCACGGAATTTTCCAAGCGGGCGTACATCCCCTCCCTCAACGACAACCGGGGGATCGTCCGGATGGGATTCGTCTGGACGAACTTCGCCCACCGCGAGGGCGACGTGGTGGAGATGGGCGACGTGTTCCAGGGCGGGTTCTACATCGGCCCGGACCAGCGCCTCGTCGTGGAACGCGGCCCGGGCCTCCGGTTCCTGTCGGCAGACCCACAACCGATACTGGACGAGGACACCATCGCGGAGAGCGACACGGTCACCTGGCTCGGCGAGCGGTCCTTCGTCGATGAGCGTCCACAGGTCCGACTCGTCCCCCCCTCGGAGTCCGTCTCCTCTCCCACGGCCACGACGACTGGCGGCGGAATCGGGTCCGGTCCGGGCGCCGATGACGGCGACGGAAACGGCGGCTCTACGTTCTTCCTGCCCCTGCTGGGCCTCGGCGTGGTCGTCTTGCTCGGTCTCGGGGCCGCGCTGGCGTACAGCGTGGGCGCGCTCCCGGGGCGAGGAGACGGCGACGAGGGCGTGGCAGCGTCGGCCGACGACAGCGGGGGCGGCACGTCGGGCGGCGACGCCGCGAGTAGCGCGGCGACGACCGGTAGGGAGCCGGAACCGGCGGTCGCGGACGAGGAACTACTCGAGGACGACGAGCGCGTCATGCGGCTGCTCGAGGAGCACGGTGGCCGGATGAAACAGGTCAATATCGTCGAGGAGACCGGCTGGTCGAAGTCGAAGGTCTCGATGCTGCTCTCGGACATGGAGGAGGAAGACGAGATCTCGAAGCTCCGCGTCGGCCGCGAGAACATCATCTCGAAGAAGGGGATGGAGCCGGACGCCGCCGGCTCTCCGTTCGACGACGAAGAGAAGTGACGCTTCTTTCGGCCCGTCGGTGGCAGCGATAGCAGCTGTAGTTTGTACTATTATAGAATAATTCGAAAAATAATGCCGTAGTTTAGCAAATATTTCAAAAATAATGAATTATTCCTATTAAACAGACGGTATAGTGATTCCTAGTCGTCGCCGGCTGCTGACAACGTATTTCACCCGGGGCGTCGTTCCTGTGCGTGCGGTCCCGACTCCATCATGGCCCACACACTCGAGATCAGCGACGAACTGAAGAAACGACTGGAGGACCACCTCGAGGAAGACGAGACGTTAGAGGAGTTCATCGAGGAACTCGTCTCGATGTACGAGGCGGAAGGAGCGTTCTTGCGGGAGGGATACTCGGAGTAGGGCCTCCGGATGGGCGACGGTCGACGCCCGCGTCGGAACGTGATGCGTGGCGACCGACGCTTTCGCGGCGGGCGTGTCGCCCGAGCACTCTCCGAGCGTGTCGAGCGAGTGCCCTCCGAGATGGCCGGCGGGCGGACGGATGGGTATCACAACTGCCTTGCCCTCTGCCCGAGTGGTCACTGATACTCAGGTGGTTCAGGTGACCGAAAAACGCGAGTACACGGGCGACTACCCCGACAAGACGCTGTATCTGCCCGGGCCGACCGAGGTCCGGGACGACGTCATCGAGGCGATGGCCGAGCCGATGTTCGGCCACCGCATGGACCGGATGACGGACCTCTATACGACCATCGTCGAGGACACGAAGGAGTTCCTCGACACCGACCAGGACGTCATCGTCCTGACCGCCTCGGGGACCGAATTCTGGGAAGCGACGACGCTCAACCTCGTCGAGGACCGGATGCTTGTACCCACCTCGGGCGCGTTCAGTGAGCGCCAGGCGAACGTCGCCGAGCGCCTCGGCAAGAGCGTCGACCGCATCGAGTACGAGTGGGGCACGGCCGTCAAGCCCGAAGACGTCCGCGAGGCGCTGGAGCGCGGCGAATACGACGCCGTCGGGATGGTGATGAACGAGACCTCGACGGGCGTCCGGAACCCCATCGAGCAAGTCGGCGACGTCGTCCAGGAGTACCCCGACACCGCGTTCGTGGTCGACGCCATCTCCTGTCTCGGCGGCGACTACATCGACATCGAGGCGCACGGCATCGACGCGATCTTCACCTCGACGCAGAAGGCGTTCGCGATGCCGCCCGGCCTCGCGGTCTGTACCGTCAGCGAGGCCGCCTACGAGCGCGAACTCGATCGGGAGTCGGCCTCGTGGTACGGCGGCTTCCAGCGGTGTCTCGACTACTACGACCGGAAGGGTCAGACTCACTCGACCCCGGCCATCCCCATCATGCTCGCGTACAGAAAGCAGATGAAGCACATGCTGGATGAGGGCCACGAGGCCCGCGACCGGCGCCACCGAGAAATGGCCGAATACACCCGGGAGTGGGCACGGAAGCACTTCGATCTCTTCCCCGAGGCCGGCTACGAGTCACAGACCGTGACGTGCGTCGAGAACACCCGAGACATCGACGTCGCCGCGACCATCGAGGCGGTCAGCGAACGCTACGACATGGTGTTCTCGAACGGGTACGGCGACATCGGCGAGCGGACGTTCCGCATCGGCCATATGGGCGAACACGATGTCGAGAGCGTGAAGGCGCTCACCGACGCCATCGAGGACGTCGCAGGGTTGTAGACGCATTGAGGACGTCGCCGGGCTTCACAGTTCACACGGGGAGACAGTCCGCACCAGACGGGGAGGCACCCGACACCCGACGGAGAGAGCGAGAGGGGGCCGTGGGGTGGTCCGTGGGTGGGTCTGTGGGGAAGGCCGTGGGGTTGTCGGCGACGGACTGCTGGATGATACTGGCCTCGAAGGCCTGGAGCCCGCCGTAGGGAAGACGAGATGAAGCCCCTCTTCAGCGCGGTGACGAGGATCTGGGACTGTCCGGATTCCTCGATTCCTTTCAGGTTCAGGCCAACGAGCAGCCCGAGCACGACGACGCCGGAGGTCCAGAACGGAAGCGCTGCCCCCAGTCCGCTCGAGACGAGCGGGACGATGAACCGAACCAGTCCGAGAACGAGGCGAGGTAGAACGCCGCGCTGGCCGGACAACCGAGGATCATCGATTAGCCGACGATGTAGGTGAGATCCGAGCCGAAGGTGTTCGAGACGTAGGTCTAGCCGCCGGACTCCGGGTAGATGGCGACGAACTCCGCGTATGCGAAGGCAGTGAACGACGCCACCACCGCCGCGATGACGAACGCGACGATGGCCGTCGCGCCGACGTTGCTGACCGCCAGTCCCGAGAGGACGAAGATGTCCGCCGCAATCATCGTTCCGACGCCCAGCGAGACCGCGCCGACGATACCGATGTCGCGGTCGAGTTCCGTCCCGACCTCCGGCGACCCGTTGGTCATCGTTCGATGTGGACAGATGACGAATTAAAAGCCCCGTGGCACGTAGGTAGTGCGTGAGCTGTTCTCGGAGAGAGCGGCTCTCCGCCCGGACGACTCCGACCCGACGCCGCTGTCGGGTGTCAGTTGTCGATCGACTCGACGATTTCGACGCCCGCGGAGGCGCCGATTCGGGTGGCGCCGGCCTCGACCATTTCGAGGACCTCCTCGAAGGAGTGGATGCCGCCGGAGGCCTTGACGCCCATCTTCGGACCGACCGCCTCGTGCATCGCCCGGACCTCCTCGGCGCTACACCCTCCCTCGTAGCCGACGGCCGTCTTCACGAAGTCGGCACCGGCCTCGTCGACGAGTGCGGCGGCGCGGCGGATTTCCTCGTCTGTCAGCGCCGGCGACTCGATGATGCACTTGAGCGTCTGCGCTCCGACTGTCTGTTTCACCGTACGGATGTCGTTGCGCACGTACTCGACGTCGCCGTCGGCGAACGCCGTCCGGTTCATCACCATGTCCAGCTCGTCGGCGTACTCGAGTAGCTCCTCGGCCTCGAGACGTTTCGCCAGCGGATTTTGGACGCCGTACGGGAAGCCGACGACGACTACCACGTCGGCCTCGTCACCGAGTACCTCGGCCGCGAGTTCGGCATGATACGGCACGACGCAAGCCGCGTTGAAGTCGTACTCCAGCACCTCCTCGCACAGGTCTCGAATCTCTGTCGCAGTCGCGTCCGGTTCGACGTTCGTGTGGTCGATGAGTTCCACCACCCGCCCGGGCGTTGCTCGCAGTTCCTCGGCGTCCATGACTGGAGCGACTGGGTCGAGGGGCTTCCGTATTTCGGGACTCGCGATTCGCGACGGCCTCACCAACCAGATGCGCCCCCGAAGACGGCGAATCCCCGTGAATCTGCCACATGGCGAGCCGATGCGCGGCGTCGGGGAAGCGCAACCGTTAATAAGGCCAGTCGGCTACGACTGGATGCGCTCTGGTAGTGTAGTCCGGCCAATCATATTGCCCTCTCGAGGCAATGACCGGGGTTCA
>JBDGSA010000202.1:0-7670 GCA_042217755.1 Haloglomus sp.
CCCTCCGCGTGAAGACCCAGGCCATCGAGAGCGCCACCGAGGCGGCCGTCATGATCCTCCGCATCGACGACGTCATCGCCGCTGGCGACCTCAAGGGTGGCCAGACCGGCGACGACGAGGACGAGGGGCCCGGCGGCCCCGGTGGCGGTCCGGGCGGCGCTCCCGGCGGCGGCATGGGCGGCATGGGCGGCGGCATGGGTGGCGGCATGGGCGGCATGATGTAAACCCACTTTTTGCTCGTCGGGTGTCCTCGGCGGCGCTTCGCGCCACCTGTGGGCACCACTCCTCGCAAAAACTTGGGGAAAAAGGTCTCGCCCTCCGCCCCTTCGGGCCTCCGGGCGAGTGAAACCGCACCGAAGGCGCGGTATGCATCCACCTCGCCGCTCCCACTCGCATCGTCCACTGACCGACACGCCGCTTCTTTCGACGTGACACCGGCACAGCGGCGGCGCCGCTCTGGAACGCTCGCTGTTCCCTGCTCGTCTCCCTGACCCGTCGCTTCTTGTTCCTGTCCCACCCAGGAGCGGTATGGAGGTCGTCGTCGACAGCCTGTCCGTCGACATCGACGCGTTCCTGTCACGCCCGCTGTGCTGTTTCCTGGCCCAGCGGGGCGACCGGGGGGCGCGCGTCTCGCCGCTGTGGTACCTGTGGGAGCCCAACACCGAGGTCTGCTGGATCATCGCCCAGTTCCGCGACCGGTCGTACCCCGAGCGGGTCGAGCGCCACCCCGAGTCGGCGGTCGCCGTCGTCGATTTCGCTCCCCGCGAGGGCCGGCTGGAGCACGTCGGGCTGCGAGGGACTGCCTCGCTTGCGCCCTGGGACGATGCCCGCGCAGACCGACTCCTGCGGCGGTATCTCGGCGACGAACGGTCGGCCTGGGACGAGGCCTTCCGGGGGCTCGACGGGGAGGACTACGGGTTCATCAGAATGGATCCGGACACCGCCGTCGCACGGGGCTACAGCTACGCGACCAGGCTCGGTGGCGACGAGGATAACTGACCAAAATACTGATTTATTGCATTATTTTCTATTTATCAAATAAGTAGGAGATAAATCTGAATTTTTAATTCAGTGTCGTCATATTAACAATATCACCCCGCGATGTCACCCGCCGAGGTGCTCCAGAATCAACTCCTGTACCGCCGCCTGACGCTCGTGGTTCACCCAGTGGGTCGCGTCCGGGAACCGTTCCAGCCGGCCGTCCGCGCAGTAGTCGACGCTCCTCGGTGCGAGCTCCGGCAGGAACGCGTCGTCCCGCTCGCCCCAGACCACGAGCGTCGGCTGTTCGATCGTGATGCCGGGCAGGTCGGGCCGGTGCCGGACGGCCGCGCGATACCAGTCCAGCATCGCTTCCAGCGCGCCGGGACGGCTCCACGCCGCGCGATAGCGGTCTATGTCGGCGTCCGAGAACGTCCCGGGGGAGGTCCGCCGGAGGAAGCGGGCCATCCCTCCGTAGTCGTCCCGCCGGTTCAGCCACTCCGGGAGCCAGGGAAGCTGGAAGAACAGGATGTACCAGCTCCGGCGCCACTGACGGAGGTTCAACCGCCACCGCTTGCGGCTGGGCATGAGCGCGTCCGCGACCACAGCCGGGTGCGGGACGTTGATGGCGACGACCCGGTCGACCGCCTCGGGGTGGCGCAGCGCCGCGTCCCACGCCACGGCCGCGCCCCAGTCGTGCCCGACGACGTGAGCCGACTGCTCGCCCTCGCTGTGGATCCACGCCGCGACGTCCGCGGAGAGCCGGTCAGTGGCGTACTCGGAGAGCGCGTCAGGCGCCTGACTCAGGTTGTAGCCCCGGCCGTCGGGAACGAGGACACGGTAGCCCGCATCAGCGAGCGGGCCGATGTACTCCCGCCAGCCCCACCAGAACTCGGGGAACCCGTGATGGAGGACGACGAGCGGATCGCCCGGGTCGCCGGCGACGACAGCGTGGAGTTCGAGCCCGTCGATGTCGCGGTAGATGGACTCGACGCCCGGGTCGCGAAGCAGCGACGCGTCGGTGGCCAGGCACGGTGGCATACGTCCCCTGCGGCGGGTAGGGTGAAATGTGCGCCGACACCTGCAACCCGAGCAGTGCGTCCGCGCGAGCGATGCCACCAGTCGGTTCCAGGGACGGCGGGGCGTCGGGACCGTCGGTAGGCGACCTCCGAGCCGTCGGCAGGTGGGCCCCTGAGCCGCCGTCAGGCTACCTCCGAGCCATCGAGAACCGGTTTAGACGTACGTGAACCAGTCGTCGTAGTCGTCGGTCCGGCGCTCGATGACGTCGAAGAAGCGCTGCTGGATCTCCTCGGTGACGGGGCCGCGCGAGCCGTTGCCGATCTCCTTGTCGTCGACGGTGCGGATGGGCGTCACCTCCGCGGCGGTGCCGGTGAAGAACAGCTCGTCGGCGGTGTACAGTTGGGAGCGAGCGATCTTCGCCTCGTCGTGGACCGTATAGCCCAGATCCTCGGCGATCTCGATGACGGTACGGCGGGTGATGCCGTCGAGGATGGATTCGGCGAGGCCGGGGGTGTAGATCTCGCCGTCGTTGACCATGAAGATGTTCTCGCCAGGGCCCTCGGCGACGTCGCCCTCCTTGTTGAGGACAATGGCCTCGACGTAGTCGTTCCGGCGGGCCTCCTCGCCGGCCAGCATCGAGTTGATGTACGGACCCGTGGCCTTGACGTTCGTCGGAATCATGCTAGAGTGGTGTTTGCGCCACGAGGAGACCATCACGTCGACGCCCTCCTCGAGGGCCTCCTCGCCGAGGTAGGCGCCCCAGGGCCAGCAGGCGATCATCGACCGCGACGGGCACTCCTTCGGGCTCACGCCCAGCGAGTTGTAGCCGTACCAGACCAGCGGCCGGATGTAGCAGGACTCCAAATCCTGGCGGCGGATGAGTTCGAGCGTCGCCTCGGTCAGTTCCTCGCGGGTGTGCCCGACGTCGTGGTTGAGCGCCTCGGCGGACTGGTAGAGCCGCTCTATGTGCTCGTCCCAGCGGAAGATCGCCGGCCCCTCCTCGGTATCGTAACACCGGACGCCCTCGAACACGGCGGTTCCGTAGTGGAGGCTGTGTGTCAGCACGTGCACCTCGGCGTCGTCCCAGTCGGTGAACTCGCCGTCCATCCAGATGGTGTCGACGTCCATCTCCTCGAATCCCATACCGCGACCGTCGAAGTCCGGGCTAATGAGTGTTGACGGTCCGCGTCTGACCGTCGCGGTCGCCCAGGAGTCGGCCGAGAATCGCTGAACAGTCGGCAGATGCGCCCGTCACTGAAATGCGCTTCAGGGAACCGTTTAGTCCCCGCCGTCCGCCGTCGAGAACGAGATGACCGACGAGCCGGGTCGTTCGCTCGTTCGCCGCTACTATCTCTACGAGGCAACGGCGGCCTCGGGCTTCGTCTGGCCCATTTTCACGCTGTTCCTGCTGAGTCGAGACCTGACGTTCACCGAGATCGCCACCCTGAGTGCGGTCCTCTCGGTGCTGGTCGTGGCGGGCGAAGTTCCGACGGGGCGGCTGGCCGACCGACTGGGCCGGCGGAACGCGCTCCTGCTGGGGCGGCTCGCGGAGAGCGCCTCGCTCGCCGGCTTCGTCGTCGCGGAGTCGTTCGCGGGCTTTCTGGTTCTCTATGCGCTCTGGGCGCTCGCGATGACGCTCGCTTCCGGCACCGCGGCCGCGTGGCTCTACGACGCCCTCGACGAGCACCTGGACGCGGAGCGATACACCGCCGTCCGCGGCCGGGGGCGAGCCGTCGGTCAGTGGGCGATGGCCGCCCGGATGATCGCGGCGGGCCCGCTGTACGTTCTCGATCCGGTCTTTCCGTTCGTCGCCGGCGCCGCCGTCGGCGTCTTGAGCGCCGGAGTTCTCACGGGACTGCCGCGAATCGAGGACGCCGAGGCCGACCCCGCGGGGCGGGACGCGCTCGCGCTCGTCCGGGACGCGCTCGGACGGGCCGAGGTCCGCGGCGCCGTGCTCTACGCCGGACTGTTCTTCGGCCTCGTCTCCGCCGTAGACGACCTCATCCAGCCCATCGCGGTCGACGCGTTCGACGTCTACCTCCGGTATGTGCCCGGCGGCGGAGCGGTCCCTGAGCCAGCGCTGCTCGGCGTCCTCTACGCGGGATTCACGGCGGTCGCCGCGGTCGCCAGCGACCGGGCCGCGGCTGTCGAGCGCCGACTGGGAACCCGCGCTGCCGTCGTCGGCCTCCCGGCGGTCGTCGCCGTCGCCGCGCTCGGACCCGCACTGCTCACGGCGGTCGCGGTGCCGGTCTTCGTCGTCGTGAAGGCCGCGCGCGCGACCGTCGAACCGCTCTTCTCGGGCTATCTCAACGATCGTATCGACAGCGCGGGCCGTGCGACGGTTCTCTCGGCGGCCGCGATGGCGTACGCGCTGCTCCGGATACCGCTGAAACTGGGTGCTGGACGCGTCGCCGACCTCCGGTCGCCGGTGCTGGCCGTCGCGGCGCTCGGTGCGGCCTTCCTCGTGGCGGGGGCGGTCCTGCTCGTCGCGGACCGGCCGCTGCTCGCGACAGACGACGAGGCGGAAGCGCGGGCGGCAGAAGGCGGCACGTCGAACTAGCGGAGCGCGGCCAGGAGGTCGGCACCCTCGACGTAGACCAGGTCGTGGCGGTCGGCGTAGCGCCGCGCGTCGACGGGCGAGCGCGCGCCGCCGGTTTCGTCGTCGAGCATCTCACAGACCACGACGGCGGGTTCGACTCCGGCGGCGTCGGCCAGCGCGATGCCCAACTCGGTGTGGCCCTCGCGGTCGGCGAGGAGTCCGGGCGCCGCGCGCAGCAGGTGGACGTGTCCGGGTGCGTGGAACGAGGCTGCGAACGACTCGGGGTCGGGGTCGGCGGCGTGGCGGCCGAGTTCGCGGATGGTGAGCGACCGGTCCTCGTCGGTGATGCCGGTGAACGTCTCACGGTGGTTGACCGTGAGCGAGAACGAAGAGCGGTCGTCGTAAGAGAGGTCGTGGTCGGCCGCCAGCGGGTGCTCGATCGACTCCTGCAGGAAGGGGAGGTCCCAGGCGTCCGCGACCGCGTGTGAGAGCGCGGTGCAGATCAGCCCGCCGGCGTCGTTCCGCATCCGGGCGACGGCTTCGGGCGTCACGGCCGTCGCGGGATAGACGAGGTCCGTTTCCCCCTCGCGGTCGGCCGCATCGTGGATGAGGACGGGGTCGCCGGCCCGGAACGCCTCGATGGCCGCCTCCACGGGGGCGGGACTGGGGTCGGCGCTCGCGGCCTCGGCGTCGGTGTCGGCGCGGGTCATGCCGCCTCACCCGTGACGTGGACGGTGAGCTCCTCGCCGTCCTCGAGGTCGAGTTCGTCGCGGAGCCGGTCCGGCGCGATGACCTCGAGCTGGTCGTCGCCGTGGTGGGTCCGCTCGGGAGCGATAACGTGGGCCGGCTCGTAGGTTTCGGCGGCCGTCTCGACGCTGGCCGGCCAGCAGAAGGCCGGACCGTAGGTCCGCTCGTCGTCCTCCCAGCCGTCGATGCGGACGGGGTCGAGCGCGTCCATCCGGCCCCGCTCGCGGATGCTCTCCTCGTCCAGGTCGACGTTGAGCGTGCCCGCGAACGGCTCGTAGCCCAGCCGCTCGATGAACTGCTCCATGTAGCCGGGCAGCGAGATGTAGTGGCGTCCCTCGCCCATCCCGGTCGTGACGGAGCCGTTGAGGGTGACGTCCACGTCCGCGTCCTCGAAGACGCGGCGATAGTCGGCGTACTCGCGGCGGAGCCGGGCCTCGCCGTCGGTGGTCAACTCGACGCGCTGTCCATCGTTGAGCACCTCGCGATCGATGAGGCCGGTTTCGGACAGCCGCTGGAGCCGGCGCGAGGCAGTCTGGTTCGAGGCGTCGAGCCGCTCTGCCAGCCCCGCACACGTGATCTGCGTCCCGGCGAGGGCCCCCTCCAGCGCGAGTTCCTTGAGGGTAGCCACCTCCGCGGGCCCAACCGCGGCTCGTGTCTCTGCCATACACCTATGTAGCGTAACGCTCCCGATAAGTGTATCGCTCGCGTGATGCGTAACGGAATCGTGATAAAGAGGCGACGGCCGCCGCGGCTATCGGATCGGTGGTGACCCCCGAGCAAAAACGCGTCGGTCGCGGACGGCGTCGGGGATGGGAGCGCGGCCCGGCGCGTCATTCCGGTCGATCCGGCGGCGACCGGCCGCCATGGTTCAATCGGCGTTCGCGTACGGTTCCTGCTCCCAGAAGTCGCTGTCGCCCTTCAGTTTCGGTACCCAGGTGTCCTCGTCGCGTGCGAGCAGCGCGACCCGCGACTCCTCGACGTCGCGCAGGACGGGGTGCGTGGGGAGGTACTCCTGAACCGCCTCCGTGAACTCGAGCACCTCCTCGTGTTCGGGCATCGCCGAGCGGTCGAGTCGGCCGCGCGAGTGCCCGACGTGCATGTACGCCTTCAGCTCGACGAAGTCGGCGTCCGCGCGGTCGTACATCCCGGCGTACCACTCGGGGTGGTGGTCGTTGAACCCCTTCAGGACGGTCGTTCGGAGGACCGTCCGGGTCTCGTCCTTGTCGGCGAGCACGTCGAGCGTCTCGACGAGTTGGTCCCAGGCGTCGTCTTCCATCGCGCCCACGACCTCGTCGAACGTCGCGCGGTCGGCGGCGTCGACGCTGACGTACAGCTGGGTCGGGTCACACTCGGCGAGGACCTCGGGCCGGGTGCCGTTGGAGACGAGGAAGGTGGTGATGCCGTGGTCGTGGAACGCCTCGATGAGCTCCGGGAGGTAGGGGTAGAGCGTCGGTTCACCGTCGAGCGAGATGGCGACGTGGCGGGGCTCCATCGCCTCCTCGAAGGCGCGGTCGGGGACCTGATCGTTGCCGCCGAAGCCCGAGAGGAGCTTCCGCTGCAGTTCGATGCTCGCCTCCACGACGGCCTCGGGGTCGTCCCACTCGACGCCGTCCAGTTCGTACGCGTGGCCCTGGTGGTCGCGCCAGCAGAAGACACACCGCTCGTTGCACTTCACCACGGGCGTCATCTGGATGCAGCGGTGGCTCTGGATGCCGTAGAACGTGTTCTTGTAGCAGCGCCCCTCGCCCCGGAGCGCGTTGGCGGTCCACCCGCAGGTCTGGGCCGCCGTGTGGTTCCGGCTGTGGTAGTCCGGGTCGTCTACCTGCTTCGGCCCCGAATCGCTCATGTCCGTGTGGGCGGCATCTGGACACATAGGGATTGTGTGTCGGGGAATCGGTGTGTTCGGGTATGGGAAGTTCAGTACGTGTTGGAGAAAAGAGTTTTGACAATAAATCCAGATATTGATAATTTATGGGCATCAAATATGATTTATTCTCGGTATTCTATCGAAACACTCGCCGTCGGAAACCTGATAGAAAGCCCCAACCCGCTCGACCGTCCGCGGCTCGTTGTCGCCGAAGATCGAAGATTTTCGAGATCACGAGAGAGCAGAACTCTCTCGGACGACGCTCCTCGCTCACTCGCGTTGCTCGTTCGCTGTGGTGCTTACCGCCGGGGCCGGATCGAGGCGGATTGTCGGCGGAGCCGACAATCTATTAGCTGGCGGCGAAGCCGCCAGCCGGGCGGCCCCTTTCAGTCCCGCCCTGTTGTTCGTCGCCCCGAGCGTTCGCACGTGGTGGTTCCAGCGGGCCGCGGGGTCCCCACTCCTCCCCGCGCTCGCGCCGGCGTGTTCCGGCACGCTCGCTAGCGCGAGCGGCCTCCACAG
>JBDGSA010000014.1:0-7631 GCA_042217755.1 Haloglomus sp.
CGACCACCGAGTTCGTGACGGGCAACCAGGAGACGATCGTCCTCACCATGTCGGCGGAAGATGCGAGCACGCTGGAGAGGAACATCGGGACAACCCCCCGAGACGAGGTCCTGGCGGGCGCGAACGGGCCTCGAATCAACGAACACGAACGACTGAAGAACGCACGTGTGAGCGACCGAGTCGAGATGTCCAACGGCCAGGTCAAGGTCGTCATCCGGATCGGGAAGGGGAACGAGGGAAGTCCCGACGAGTACGAACAGACGAATCCAGCGATAACTGCGAAGGAAGCGTTGACCGGACGAAGAGTTCCCCGTTCGGCAGGTCGGGAAACGGCCCTGTCGACCACCGAGGAGCAAAAACACACACTCGAGCACTCCGGTCCAGTCGAGACCGCAAAGCGGGTCACGGATACGCTCCGCGAGACGGTCGAATCCACCGTCGATTCTCTCGTCGGTCACAGCGCAGCGTCCGGAGGGGGTACAGGGAGTGCCGACAACACTGGGACAGACAGGGGAAAGTCGAGAGAATCTCCCAGGTCCGGGTCACGCGACGCGGGTTCACCGACGACCGGCTCGGAGCAGTCCGGGGGAGACTCCGGCTCGGAATCCATAGCGGAGTCCGTTACCCGTGCGTTCGATGGGCTTCTCGGCGGAGGTTCGTCCGGCTCAGGCGGATCTGATAGCGACGCCGGAGACTCTTCCAGTGCAGACTCCTCCAGCGACAACCCGGACATCGACCGACGTGGATCGGGTGGACTGTCATGAGCGTCGCCGTCGCTCCGCTCATTCACCGCGGAAGCAGGTCGGTGACCCGATGGGGCCGAATCCCGGGTCGCCGTAGAGAATGCAGGTATCCCGCCGGCAGTGATAAATCAAGAATAGCCGACACAATAAATTAATCGATGGATTTAAGACTCAATAATTCCGATAATACGAGTATATTCCGGAAAGAATCGAAATCTCAGTATCGCCCTACGAGGAGGGAGGCGGGTGGCGTGACCGGCGTCGGCCGCGACGTCGACACCGACCGTGCCGTCTCCGTCGCTCCGCTCTTCCGCCCGCGAGACCCGGCAGGCGCCGATGGTGTGGCGGTCGGAACACCACTCCGCGACTGCCGCTACCGGGGTGACTCGCCGTGAAGCGAACTCGCAGATCGCTGCTGGCCTCGCTTGCGGGCGGTGTGGCCCTGCTGAGTGGTTGCAGCTCGGGAGGAGAGACGGATTCACAGACGCCGGAGCGAGGGACGCCGACGGCCGCGTTCGCCACTCCGACCGACGGGGAGCGGACCGAGACGCCGACGGAGACGACGCCGACGGCGACCCCCGACGCCGTGACCCAGGCACTCACAGCGTCCCGGAAGCACCTCGCGACGGCGCTCGAACGGGTAGCCGCCGCCGATGTCGTCACGGACGGACAGGTGGGGATCGTCTCTTCGAACGCCTTCGCCGAGTACGCTCGCGCGGAGTCGCCGCGTCCACCGATACGTCGGGCACGCGAGACACTCGACGCCGTCTCGGACCAGGCGACCGGGCGTCGACAGCAGGCGGTCAACGGGTTGCTGTTTCTCTGTGTGCTGCTCGAGGCGCGAGCAGACGAACACGATGCCCTCGTCGACGGATTCTCGTCGCACTACCAGGCGAGACAGGCGTTCCCAGCGTCGGCGCCGCTGGAGACGATCGGTGACGCTGTCGTCCGTATGCGAACACTCGGCGAACGGACGGACGACGCACGTGAGGCCCTGGGTCGCGTCGAACCCCGGGCAGACGCGCTCGATGTGGCGGGATTCGGCGTCGAGGCGTCGCGCGAGCGGCAGCGTGAGTTCGAGACCATCGCCGAGGAGTTCGAGCCGGCCTTCGCGGGCACGCGCTCGGTGATGCGCGCGGTCGCGATGGCGAGCGCAACGGCGCCGGCCATCGAACGCGGTGCGTACGAGCAGGCCGAGGGATTCGCCGAGACCATCACGATCGCCGCCGAGAACGGCCACAAATCGCTCAAAACGGCACTCGGACGGGACGTCCGTCACTTCCACGCCGCATTCGAGCGCGACCGCTGTCTCGCGGCGGGACTGCAGCGGGTGGGCGAGCGATACGCCGCCTCGGCGCGTGCGTTCCGGAACGACGAGCCAGAGCGGGGGCGCGAGCGCTACCGGGCCGCGAAATCGGCGCTGGAGGCGGCCGAGAACGAGTGCGGCATCGAACTCTGAGGCCGGTCAGGCGCCGATGTACTCGTCGTTGACGACCCACTCGCCGTCGTCGTCCCGGACCATGTACTCGCCGTAGTAGGGGACGCGGTCGGCGACCGTCTCGCGGAGGGCGTCGCGGATCTCGGGCCTGGTCATGTCGCCCATCGGCTTGAGGTCGTCGTTGCGGTTGAGACAGCCCTTCAGGTGGCCCTGATGGGTGACCCGGACGCGGTGGCAGTTTGCACAGAACGTCTCGTTTCCGACAGGGTCGACGATCTCGACCATTCCCGTCTCGGCCGTGTCGGCGTCGTCGGGGCTGACCCAGTAGCGCCGGCGGTCGTGCATCTCGCGGTGCTCGACGCGGTCGGCCTGCTCCTCGAGCCAGCCGTGGACGCGGTCGATGTCGACGGCCCACTCCGGCCGGCCGGCGAGTTCGGGCATGTACTCGATGAGCTGGAGCTGGAGTCCCTCGTTCTCGGCGACGTGGTCGACCATCTGCGGGACGTAACCCGCGGTCTGCTCGAAGACGACCATGTTGAGCTTGACCGGCGTGAGACCGGCATCGACGGCGGCCTGGACGCCCTCGAGGACGGCGTCGTACTGGTTGCTCTGCGTGACTTCCTCGAACGCGGTCGGGTCGAGGGCGTCCTGTGAGACGTTGACCCGAGAGAGGCCAGCGTCGCGCAGCGCCTCGGCGCGGTCGGGTAGAAAGGTCCCGTTCGTCGTCAGCGAGGTCTCCATCCCGGCAGGCGTCCGGCGGACGATCTCCTCTAGGTCCTCGCGGAGCATCGGCTCGCCGCCGGTGAACTTCACGCTGTCTACGTCGAACTCGCGTGCGACCTCCAGGAACCGGACCACGTCGTCCGTCGACATCTCATCGTCTGCGGGTTCCATGGGACCGCGCGTATCGCCCAGTCCCTCGTTGTGGCAGTAGACGCAGTCGAAGTTACAGCGGTCCGTGAGCGACACCCGGACCCCAGTCAGTTCGCGCCCGTGCCCGTCAACCAGCATATCCCACACCTTCGGCCGCCGCCGTTTAATTCTACGGGCACATCTCGGCGAGACGTAACTGGTATAAGTTACGTCGAACGCCTCGCGCCCGCCGGGGGTCTTAAGCGACTCGGCGCCCTAACCGTGGCAATGAGTGACGTCGCACCGGGCGACGCCGGCACGACCGACGACAACAGCGACGGAGCACCGGCAGCCGACGACGAGACGCCCGGCGAAAAGACGCCCGGCGAAGTGGTGACCGAAGACGAGACGCCCGGCGAAGAGGCGACCGGCGAGAAGGCGACAGCGAGCGACGCCTTCGCCGCGCTCGGAAGCGAGACCCGGATGGGAATCGTCCGAACGCTGTTCGCGGCCGAGCGGGAGGCCGGGCGGCCGGTGACGCGTTCGTTCGCCGCCCTCTTCGAGGAGAGTGACGAGGAGACGACCGCCGGGTTCGCCTACCACCTTCGTCAACTCCCCGACACCTACCTGCGGAAGGTCGAGGCCTCCGACCGGGACGCCTCTGACGGCGCCGGCGACGAGGCAGGTTACCGGCTGACCGCGGCGGGACGACGGGCGGCCCGGGCCATCGCGGCCGGGACGCTCACCGAGAGCGCCGACCGCGACCCGGTCGACCTGGCCGCGCCCTGCCCGTTTTGTGCGGAGCGGACGCTTCTCGCGTCCGGCGACGACACGGTCCTGACGGTCGCCTGCGACGCGTGCGACCGCGAGGTGCTGGCGCTTCCGTTCCCGCCCGCGGGTTACCGGGCACACGACGACGGCGCCCTTCCCGACGCGGTCGACAGCTACTATCGGGGCCGCATCTCGACCATGTGCGACGGCACCTGCCCCGAGTGCGGCGGCGGCGTCGAGACGGCCGCAGAACTCGTCGACAGCAACGACGACGGCGACAGGACCGACGGCAGCACGACAGGGAGCAGCCCGACCGGCGACGACGCGGCCGACGACGGCCACAGAGCGGAGGCGAAAGTGCCGGTCGCTCGGGCGCGGCTGTCCTGCACCGCCTGTGGCTACCGGCTCCGGTGTCCGGTGGCGCTGACCGTGCTCGACGAGCCGGCGATCGTCGCTGCGTTCCACGCGGCCGGCGTCGATCTCGGAACGCGACCGCTCTGGAACATCGGTCCCGAGTGGCGCGAGCGGGTCGTCTCGACCGATCCGCTGGCGGTTCGCGTGACCGCGCGTGTCGGCGACAGCGAACTGGCCTGCTACGTCGGGCGCGACCTGACCGTGGTTCACACCGACCGCGTCATACCCGACGACGACGGCGACGATCGGTCCGGCGGGGACGCAGTCGACGACGACGCGACGGGAGATACATCGCTTGCGGACGGACAGCGCGAGCGACGGGAAACAGAGACGGGCGTCGAGGAGCCCGGCGGCGACCCAGATTCAGCGGCCGCGTAGAGACGGTTACTCCTCGTTGCTCTCGTCACTCTCGTCGCGCAGGCCGTGCGCTTCGAGGTGATCGCCGATCTCCTCGCGCGCGAGCGCCTCGAAGGTGGCCGTCTCGGTGTCGATGGTCGCGGCGCTCATTCCCTCCGGCGTGAGGTCGCCGTCGACCGTGGCGGCGAGTGCCTCGAACGCGAGCCGGAGCCCGTCGTCGATGGTCTCGAGGCCGTCGTAGCCCTCTTCGAGCCGATCCTGCGCCTCGCGCTGGTTCCCACCGACCGCGGTCGCCTTCCACTCGTACGGCGTCCCCGAGGGGTCCGTCTCGAACAGTCGGGGCTCGCCGTCGTCGTCGACGCCGCCGATGAGCAGCGCACAGCCGAACGGGCGGGCGCCACCGGTCTGCGTGTACTCCTGGATGTTGTCAGTGATGGCCTTCGTGAGCGTCTCGGTGTCGACGGCCTCGCCGTAGCGGAGCTTCTCGACCTGCGCGCGTTGTCGGGCGAAGTCGACGAGCTGGCGCGCGTCGGCGGCGTGCCCCGCGGTCGCGACGCCGAGGTGGTCGTCGGCCTTGTGGATCTTCTCGACGCTCTCTGCCACCTGCAGTTCGGATCGGAGCCGCCCGTCAGCCGCGAGGACGACGCCTTCGGGCGTCCGGATGCCCACGGCGGCGGTGCCGCGCTTGACCGCCTCGCGAGCGTACTCGACCTGGTAGAGCCGGCCGTCCGGCGAGAAGATGGTGATGCCGCGGTCGTACGCCTGCTGTTGGCTGTTCTGCATTATCGGGTACCTCCGGCCGCCCCGTTGATGAGGGCACCGGTCCCGTCACGCCTCTCCGTCTCTACCCCGTCGGGCGTCACGCGAGCGACGGCCACCCCGTTCCCCGAGGCGGTGTCGCGCTCGCTGGCCGCCAGCACCGCGTCGACGGCCGTATTGACGGCCTCTCCGACGTCGACAGCGGGGTCGTACTCGCGTTCGAGGGCGCCGGTTGCGACCGTCATCCCGCTCCCGGTCGCGGCGTACTGTGACTCCTCGATGCGACCACCCGCGCCGTCGAGTTGGTAGAGACGGGGGACCGCTTCGTCCTCGCCGTCGCCGGCGGGGTCGACGCCGCCGAGCAGCGGACTCACGGGAAGTCCCCGGAGCAGGGCGCTCCCGATGCTCGAGAGGGCCTCCACGCTCATCCGGCGGCCACGCCGGTTCTCGTACAGTTCGGCCTCGGCACGGAGCTGTCTCAGATAGGCCTGGGCCGGGCCGACCGAGCCCGCGATGGTCACGGCCGCGGTCGGGTGGACCTGCTCGACCTTCACGACGTTCTTGTTGGAGACGAACCGGCCACCGAGGGAGGCACGCCTGTCGGTCGCGAGGACGAGGCCGTCTGTCGCGACCAGGCCGACCGTCGTCGTTCCGGTTCCGTACTCGACTGCCTCACCGGGGTCGTGCGTGCTGTCCCGGCCACGGTGCGTGGCAGGAGTCTCCGTGCCCGCGCCGGTCCCGGGCGAGTCGAGACCGACCGACCCACCCAGATCGAGACTCGGGCGTTTGTTCGGGTTCATGCAACCCATGTTCCGGGCGCTACGGGCATATGTGCTCGCTAAAATTTCCTTTAGCGACGGATAACTCAGTAATATCGCACCTATGATGCGAATGATTCGATGTCGGACGCTATTTGACAGTTATGAGTGGTATTCGATTCCATGGTCCACCGACGGGCGACCGCCGTCATAACCCTTATCGCCTGGACGGAGCGTATCGTCGGTAATGGTAGACCGAACAGACGTTCTCGACGCGCTGCGGACCGTGGAAGATCCGGACCTCGACGACGACATCGTCTCGCTCGGACTCGTCAACGACGTCACCATCGACGACGCCATCGCGGTGGACCTGGCGCTGGGAGCGCCCTACTCGCCGACCGAGACCACCCTCGCCGAGGAGGTGCGGGCGGCGCTGTCGGACTTCGGCCTCCCGGTCGAACTATCCGCGAGCGTCGACCGGGGGGTCGCCGCCGAGGACCAGATTCTTCCGGGCGTGAAGAACATCATCGCCGTCGCCTCCGGCAAGGGCGGCGTCGGGAAGTCGACAGTCGCGGTGAACCTCGCGGCCGGGCTGGCCGACCGCGGCGCCCGTGTGGGGCTGTTCGACGCCGACGTCTACGGACCGAACGTGCCCCGGATGCTGGACGCCGGCCAGCAGCCGAAGGCGACCCAGGACGAGACGATGATTCCGCCCGAGAAGTACGGGATGAAGCTGATGTCGATGGACTTCCTGCTGGGCGAGGACGACCCCGTCATCTGGCGGGGGCCGATGGTCCACAAGGTCATCACGCAGCTGTGGGAGGACGTCGAGTGGGGCGCGCTCGACTACATGGTCGTCGACCTGCCGCCCGGCACCGGCGACACGCAACTGACCATGCTCCAGTCCGTCCCGGTGTCGGGAGCGGTCATCGTTACGACGCCCCAGGAGGTCGCACTCGACGATGCCCGGAAGGGGCTCCGGATGTTCGGCAAGCACGACACGCCGGTCCTCGGCGTCGTCGAGAATATGGCCGGCTTCCGGTGTCCCGACTGCGGAAGCACGCACGACATCTTCGGCTCCGGCGGGGGCGAGCGCTTCGCAGAGGACAACGACATGCCCTTCCTCGGCTCGGTTCCGCTCGATCCCTCCGTCCGCGAAGGCGGCGACGACGGCAGACCGGTCGTGCTCGACGACGACAGGGACGTCGGGGAGTCGTTCCGCGAGTTCGTCCGCACGACCGCGGACATGCAGGGCATCGTCCACCGGCGGCGCCACCAGCAGCAGGCCGGCGCCCCGGAACAGTGAGCGACGAGGAGCCGCCGTCGGGGCGGCCGACCGACGACCCCGAGCGGGCCGCGCTGTTGCGGGAGGTGGCCCGCGACGTCCGGGGCGAGAGCGACGAGTCCGAACGCGTCGCGGCCATCCTGTTCCGGGTGTCGGACCTCTACGACCCCGAGGAGGAGACCGACCCCGAGTCCATCTACCGGAACATGCGCAACATCCTCCGCGTGAGCGAGCGCGGGACGCTCGAGCGGGAC
>JBDGSA010000144.1:0-7623 GCA_042217755.1 Haloglomus sp.
TCAGTCCTCCGTTCCTCTTCCGCCGGGAGCGTCCCCACCGCGCTCTTGCCGGGAGCGTCCCCATCGCGCTACTGCTGAGAACGACCCCCGCTTTGTCAGGATTCGGCGCCGCCGGCCGCACCGTACTTCCGGAGTTCCACCACGAACACGGCGCCTTCGGGGTCGTTGGCCTCGATGTGGACGCTTCCGCCGTAGCTCTCGACCAGGGACTGCACCAGGTAGAGTCCGATGCCCGTGCCGTCGCTATCGAGTCCCTTCTCTTCCTTGCCGAACGCGCTCGCCCGGAGTTCGTCCGGGACGCCGGGGCCGTTGTTCGCGACCCGGACAGTGACCCGATTGTCGCGTTCAGTCGCGCTCACTGTGACCTCCGGAATCGGCTTGTCGTCGTGCTGGACGGCGTTCTTCAGCAGGTTGCGGAATACGGACCCGAGCATGGAGTTGGCGACGATGTCTGTCTCCGGGAGCGACCCCTCGACCTGTATGCCGGCGTCGTGGTAGGTGGCACGGACCTCCTCGACCTGCTGGTCGACGACGAGGTGGAGGGGGCCCGCCGCGTTCTCGACGTTCGACTGGAGGATGACCGCCGACAGGTTCCACGCGGTCGTCGTGAGTTCGACCGCGCTCCCGGCGCACTCCTGGATGGTCGCCAGGTACTCCCGGCCCGTCTCGTCGACGTGGTCCGCGAGCATGTCGGCGTAGGCCGTCACCAGTTGGAGGTCGTTGCGGACGTCGTGGCGGAGCACCTGATTCAGTAGCTTCAGGTCGTCGCGCTGCTCTTTCAGTCGGCGCTCGTGGGTTCTCCGCTCGGTGACGTCGTGGGCGACGGCGACGGACTTCTCCACCGCTCCGTCCGCGTCGGTCAGCGGCGAGACGGTCTGGTCGATGACGATCCGCTCGCTGTCCTTTCGCTCGTTGACGACCTCTCTCTGCCACTGTTCGCCGGCCATAATCGTCTCCTAGAGGTCCGCGTGGAACGCGTCGTCGTGTTCACCTGACTGGAGCAGACTCGCTGGCTGGCCCAGTGTCTCCGACTCGTTGTAGCCCGTCAACTCCTCGAAGGCCGGATTGACGTACTCGATGACGCCGTCGGTGTCGGTGATGGAGACCGCGTGTGCGGTCTGTTCGACGGCGCTCTCGAACGGGTTCCTCCCGTCGCCGGTGCGGCTCCACCCCGACTCTCCCATCGCCGTGCATCGATACTCGCCCGGAGGGTATCGGGATACAAAACAGGTCCGACAGATAAGAGAAATATAACCGAAATTTGTTAGAAATATTAGTTATTATAGAAATAAATTGGGAATATCAATCATTCATCGAATCCGTCGAATCGTCTCTCCACGCTCGCCGCGTGGGCCTCCAGCCCCTCGGCCTCGGCCAGTGTCGTCACCGTCTCTCGCAGGTCGGTCAGCGAATCCTCGTCGAGTCGCTGTACTGTGGTCGATTGGAGAAAGTGGTCCACCGATAGTCCGCCGAACCGCCGCGCCGCGCCGCCCGTGGGAAGGACGTGGTTCGGACCGCTGGCGTAATCGCCCGCGGCGACCGGCGAGAACTCGCCGAGAAAGACGCTCCCCGCCGAGTCGATGCGGTCCAGCAGCGCCTCGTCGTTCTCGGCCATGATGGCGAGGTGCTCGGCGGCGTACTCCTCGGTGAACAGCACCGCCTCGGGCATCGAGCGGGCGAGGAGGATGCCACTGGCGTCGTTGTCGAGGGCCTCGCGGATGGTGTCAGCCCGCTCGCGTTCGGGGACCTGCTCGTCGACCGCCGCGGCGACGGCCTCGGCGAAGTCCGTGTCGGCCGTGACGGCGACGCAGCTCGCGTTCGGGTCGTGTTCGGCCTGCGCGATGAGTTCGGCCGCAACGAGGTCGGGGTCTGCGGTGTCATCGGCGAGGACACACACCTCCGAGGGGCCCGCGAGGAAGTCGATCTCCACGTCGCCACGGACCTCGGCCTTCGCGGCCGTCACGAAGGCGTTCCCGGGCCCGACAACCTTGTCGACGGGATTGACCGTCTCGGTGCCGTAGGCCAGCGCCGCGACGGCCTGTGCGCCGCCAATCTGGTAGACGGCGTCCGCGCCGGCGATGTGTGCGGCCGCGAGCGTCGCGTCCGGGAGGTCGTCGGCGGGCGGCGTGCATACGGCGACGTGCTCGACGCCCGCGACCGCCGCGGGGACGACGCCCATCAGGACGCTGGATGGGTAGGCGGCGGTGCCGCCGGGGGCGTACACCCCGACGCGTTCGAGCGGGCGGTAGCGCCGGCCGAGTTCGCGGCCGTCGAAGTCCGCACGCCAGTCCTCAGGCGCCGACTCGGCGTGGAACGCCTCGATGTTGGCCGCGGCCGCCTCGATGGCCTCTCGCAACTCGTCGTCCAGGCGGTCGTACGCGCGTTCTGTCTCGTCGGTCACGTCGAGGTTCCCCACCGAGACCTCGTCGAACTCCTCGGCGAACTCCCGGACCGCCACGTCGCCCTCGGTCCGGACGCGGTCGACGATGTCGCGGGCGTCGTCGCGGGCCGCGGCGACCCCGGCGTCCCGCTCGAACAGGGCGGCCCGCTCATCGGTCGAGAGGTCCGGTAGCCGGCGAACGTTCATGGTCGCGGTTCGGTGTGGCGGCGAAAAACGGTTTCCATCGGGGTCCCCGCTCGGCCCCGTGACCCCGACCGACGACGGTGATGCGAAGCGACTACACACTCATCGTCAGGACCCATATTTATGGATTAGACATATCCAATTCTGGTCTGCACACCACCGAACGTTCGGCGACGCTGTGGAGTGATTGCCCGTGAGTCCCTCGCTGGACGACGAGCGGGCACGCGAATACACCGAGGCCCTCGAGGGACGACTCGTCGACGCGCTCGACGGGGACGCCGGGGTCAGCCGGCGCGCGGTCCTCGGGAGCCTCGGCCTGGCTGGGAGCGCTGCCCTCATGGGTGCCGGGAGCGCCGACGACGGGCACGGTGGCGGCGAGAGCGGACACGGCGGTAGCGAGAGCGAACACGCCAACTTCGGCGCCCGCGGGGAGTTCGACGAGGGGAACCTCGACCCTCACGAGTTTCTCCGGACGTTCAACACGGGGTTCGACGGGCAGGACAACCTGAAACGGGACGTGTTCGAGGAGGACGGCGAGCGGGTCCGGTACTTCGAGCTGACGGCCGTCGACGCGACCATCGAGGTTGCGCCGGGCGTCGAGTTCTCGGCCTGGGCCTATCAGGGCCAGGTCCCCGGCCCGTCCGCGGTGACGGCTCGTTCGCCAGCATCGGGACGCCCGTCAACGCCCGGGCGTTCCTGTTCGGCGCGGTGTTCATGTACGTGACCGGGCTGTTCATCGCACTGTAGTGGAGGACAAGGTTCTATGCATCCCAGCCGGAAACGTGAGCCAACGATGCTGAGCGCCGTCATGGAGGACTACATCAAGGCCATCTACGCCATCGAAAGCGAGAACGGTGAGCGTGTCTCCACGTCGGCGCTCGCGGACTACCTCGACGTGACCTCGCCGACCGTCTCCTCCATGCTGAAGAAGTTAGAGGAGCGCGGCCTCGTCGACCGCGAGGAGTACAAGGGCGTCACTCTCACCGAGGAGGGTGAACTGGTCGCACTCGAGATCCTCCGTCACCACCGGCTGCTGGAGGCCTTCCTCACCGAGCAACTGGACTACGACTGGGCCGACGTCCACGACGAGGCCGACCGCCTCGAACACCACGTCTCCGAAGAGCTGACCGACCGCATCGCCGAGACCCTCGGCAACCCGCTGGTCGACCCACACGGCGACCCGATTCCGGATTCGGACCTCTCGTTGCCAGAGGGGGGTGATACCACCCGGCTCGCGGCGGTCGACGAGGGCGAGCGCGTCGTCGTCCAGCGCATCCGCCACCAGGGCGACGAGGAACTGCGCTACCTCGCCGACGCTGGCATCCGCCCCGAGGTCGAACTCCGTGTGGTCGACGTCGCGCCGTTCGGGATGGTGACCGTCGAGACGCCCGACGGCGAGCAGTCGCTGCCGGAAGAGATTGCCCGCCTCATCGAGGTCGTCCCGGCGGTCGAGGCCGACGGCGTCGAGGCCTGAATCTGGCTCTGACCCTGGTTCGGCCCCGCGGCGCTGAGCTACCGTTCTGCGAGGTACCAGTAGGCCGTCACGCCACAGAGCGCGACCAGGCCGCCGAGGAAGAACACGACGGTCGGGTCCAGGCCCCCGCCCCCGCTCGCCGCCGTGGCCGCCGCGTCACCGACCCGTTCGACGCCGGCGCCTCCGCGCTCGGCAGAGAGCGTCTGGGGCTCCGGGGCGGAGCGGACGAGCCAGTCGTAGAGGTAGTAGAACGCGATGGTCGCGAGCGCGAGCACGAAGTAGAGGCCCAGTACGCGCCCCACCAGCCGCTCGATGCGGGAGCGCTCGCGCTCCTCGCCGGCGAACAGGACGACGGCCTCGCTCGCGGGGGCGTAGACCGTCATCTCGTTGCCCTTCTCCGAGTACCCCACGCCCGCCGGCTTGACGAGGTCCGCGTCCTCCAGTTTCTCGAGGTGGTAGTGGACGTTCTGGAGCGAGGTGCCGACCTCCTCGCGGATCTCGGTCGGCGTGCGGGGTCGATCGTAGACCGTCGCCATGATGCGGCGCGCCGTCTCGGAGCCGAGCGCGTCGAACGTCGCGGAGGCCTCCTCGCCGCTGACGTCGAGCACCTTCGCGGTGTCTGGTTGCTCCGCGGGTTCCGCGCGGCGCGGTAACAGTCCCATCGGGCGAAGCTATTGAACGGAGAGAGTTGCCTGTTGCGGTAGGTCAAATCGCGATTTGACTGTCGCGGTCGGGAGGTGCACCCTCGCCGGTGGTCGTCGGCGTGGCGGTACATCTTCGCCGGTCGAGCGGCGTCCGAAGGAACGTCGCTGCTTGAACTCAGATGTAGCCCTGCTCTTCGAGCCCGTCCATGACGTCGTCGACGAGGTCGTCGACGCTCTCGTAGGGGAAGTCCTGGCTCCCGCCGCCCTTCGTGTTGAGTTCCATGGCGGTCATCGAGAAGTCGCCCGACTCGAACGTGGTGCCGGGTCCGTTCGGGAGGGCCGGGACGAGATCCATCGGGGAGTTGACGGGATAGTCGGCACCTTCGAAGGCCTCTCGGAGCTGCTGTCGCAGGTCTGCTTTGTCGACCATTACACCTCCAGCATGGTACATACACTCAATTGAACATTTCGAATGCCCAACCGTCCGGCGAGGACGGCCGTTGTGGCTGCCGCCAGACGGGTCGCGACGGGTGAAAAGATCATGATGACTACCCGTGCCGGCACGGAGGCTGGCTGAAGGGGAATCCGTCGTCGCCGTCGTCCCAGAGGGTTGTCTGGACGCCGCCGCCAGCGACCACGTCGACCCGCGCGTCCCGACGGCTGGGACGACGCCGTTGCCATCCGCCTCGCGGCGTCCGTCGACGATATCCGAGCGACGCTCGCGCGCCTGGCATCGAGGTTGAGCAGCCACCGGGCTGCTCGGCGCGACCGACGCCGGACCGGCGGTGGTCGTCCGAGACCGCTTCAGCTCCTGGATAGAACGAAAATCAGCCCGGAGTGGCCCGGCTCGGGGGCGTATCGTGCCCGCTGAGGGTCGCCGATGGTACTCTTCACTCCGTGCGTTCGGCGACCCGTTCTTCGACCTCCGTGGCGACTTCCTCCGCGACCTGTTCTTCCACCTCGTCTGCGACCTGTTCTTCGACCTCCGTGGCGACTTCCTCCGCGACCTGCTCTTCCACCTCGTCTGCGACCTGGGTTTCGGCCTCGCGCGAGACGGCCTCCTCGAGGATCCGCTCGTAGATCGACATCTTCTCCCAGATGCGCAGGAGATAACCGACGACGAGACCGCCTTCGAAGGCGGCGACGCGCGGGTCGACACGGAAGGCGAGATAGCCGAAGCCGCCGATGAATAGCAGGCCGTAGAGCAGTTCGATGTGGAACTGTGTCTCTTTGCCCTGGAATCGGCTCCGGATCGACATCGTCGTCACCTCGGTGGAGGTTGGTTCGTTTCGCTCAAAAGCGTGACTCGGGGGAGAGTCACGTGACGAGGTGGAGCCGCTGGGCGACGGTGAACACGGCGAACGCGACGACGCCGGCGACCGTCGGCGAGGCGATCCAGGCCGCGACGACACGCTTGGTCGTCGTCGGGTCGAACAGGTCGAGCTGGTCCGCGCTCCACTCGGCGCGGTCGGACGTCGTGAACCCGTCGGGGTCGACGAGTGCCTCGAGTGGGACGCGGCGGCTCGCCCGGCCCCACCCGAGACCGATGACACACGAGGTCGTCGTGATTGCAAGACTGGCGGGGATGCCCGCCCAGCTCAGCCCCGTGATGATGGTGGCGGCGATGCTTTCGACGATGAGCGAGGCCTCGAGCGAGAGGTCCGTGATGTCCTCGCCGACGGTCTCCATCGTCCGCGGTCCGAGGGCGAACGCGCCGGCGCCGATGGCGAGTCCACCCAGCACGACGCCGGTGGTCATCCGCAGCTGTCCGGAGCCGACGAGGGGGGCGACCGCGTTGGCCGTGTTCGAGGCGCCGGCGGAGAAGGCCATGTAACAGCCGATGGCGACGATCAGGAACTTCGCCGGCTTGCTCTGGTCTCCGGACTCCAGGTCGATTCGCTCGACGAGGCCGTCGTAGAGGTAGCGGCCGACGAACGCACAGACCCAGAAGGCGACGATGGGGGAGACGAACCACCACATGACGACGACGCCGACCGTGTGCCAGTTGAGGACACCCAGTGCGGCGCCCATGCCGGCGACCGCGATGACCGCGGTCTCACTGGTGCTGACGGACACCTTCAGGACATTCCCGAGCAGGATGCCGAGGCCGATGAACAGCAGAACGCCGATAGAGGCGACGGGCGTGAAGTAGGTCGGGGGCACGAACTCCGAGCCGAGCGTGTGCACGACGTGCCGGCCGACGGTGATGCCTCCGAGGAGGACGAACACGGCCATCAGTGCCGATGCCTGCCGCATCGAGAGCAGGTCGCTCCCCGTCGCCGGCCCGAACGCGACACCGGTCGACGAGCCGCCGATGTTCGTTCCGACGAAGATTGCTGTCGCGATACCGACCAGGAGGACGACCGACAGAGCCATATTTTTGAACAATTATCGAAGTTACACTGGAATTTGAAGCTTTTACGAACTATCCGAGTGACTGATGGCGAACGGCTCGCCAGTCACACAGCACCGGACAGCGCCTCGACGTCGCCCTCGTCGCGCTCACCGCCCGCGTCGGCATCGACCTCCTCGAGGGCCCGCTCGAAGTGGTCCATCGTCAGCTCGATGTCGTCGACGCTCGCCGACTCGTCGCGTCCAGTCGCCCGGACGTACTCGCGGACGGCGAGCTGGGCGGCCTCGCGGCAGACGGCTTCGATGTCTGCCCCGGCCCAGCCCTCTGTCCGGTCGGCCAGCTCGTCGAGGTCGACGTCGTCGGCGAGCGGTCTGTCGCGGGTGTGGATACCGAAGATCTCGCGGCGGGCCGTCTCGTCGGGCTCTGCCACCTCGACGTGGCGGTCGAGCCGACCCGGCCGGAGCAGAGCGTCGTCGATGAGGTCCGGGCGGTTCGTGGTCGCGACGACGACCACGTCCTCCAGTTCCTCGAGGCCGTCGAGCTCGGTCAGCAACTGGGAGACGACGCG
>JBDGSA010000204.1:0-5477 GCA_042217755.1 Haloglomus sp.
CCGTCGAATCAATTCATCCCCGAATTCATCATCTTCTACTCTATGTTACGATTTTATTCGACAATTCGACAGACAACTCGAACATGACGGCTCGTCCGGGGTTCGACCGTCCGGGGCGATTCGTTGCGACTCGCGGGGCCTCTCTTTCCCCAGGTCACGCGGATTCGGTCCAGCATCGGGGGCGCTCGATGGAGAAGGCGGCGGGCAAGACAGGACAGGGGACCTCTACAACCGTCTGCCGTCGCCCGGTCACTCGGCAGAAGCGGAACCACCGACGCGGCGGTCACCGACACGTTCAGGGCACTCCCGCGAGCGCATCGAGGCATGACGCTGGCAGCCGAGACGCGCGACGCCGTCCGCGAGCGGCCGTTCCTCCACGCAGCCCTGCGCGCGGGCGTGGTCAACTACACCGCCGCCGCCCGCTTTCTCGACCTCGGCGAGGACGAGGAGGACCACGAGGCCGTCGCGGCGGCGCTCCGGCGGTACGCCGAGGAACTCGGCGCGTACGAGGCCCCGACGGCGGGTGCGAGCGCCCGGGTGGAGATGCGCTCGGGAGTGGGGCCCGCCGACGACCACGCGGATGTCCTGCTCGCCGTCGGCGGCACCGTCCTCGCGCCGACCGGGGGCGACGAGACCGCCATCGTCGCGACCGGCGACGTCGAACCCGCCCATCTGGCGGCCGTCCTCGACCGACTCCGGTCGGTGGACATCGACGTTTCGGCGGCGGGCGCGACCGACGGGTCACTGACGGTAGTCGTCCCCCGGCGAGACGGCCCCGCGGCACTTCGCGTCGTCGAGGAGCCCCTGTAGGCCGCTCTCCCGGACCGCATCGTTGAAATCCCGACCGGGGCTACGCTCGTCCATGACGCTCCGCGTGACGAACACGCTGACCGGGGACACGGAGGTCTTCGAGCCGCGCGACGCAGACGAGGTCCTGCTCTACTACTGTGGCCTGACGACCTCCGACCCGGCGCACATGGGCCACGCGCGCTCGTGGCTCCACGTCGACGTCATGCATCGGTGGCTCGAACACCGGGGCTACGACGTCCGGCACGTGGAGAACTTCACCGACGTCAACGAGAAGGTCGTCGCCCGGGTCGGCGAGGCCGGCGACGACGAGGCCGACGTCGCCGAGTCGTACATCGCGGACCTCATCGAGGATATGCGGGCCCTGAACCTGAAGCGTGCCGAGGTCTACCCCCGCGTCTCCGAACACATCGACGAGATCATCGCGATGGTCGAGACGCTGATCGAGGCGGGCCACGCCTACGAGTCGAACGGGTCGGTCTACTTCGATGTCACGACGTTCGCGGACTACGGCGCGCTCTCGAACCAGACGCTCGAGGAACTCGAGTCACAGGGCGACCCCGACGAGCGGTCGGAGAAGCGCAACCCCGCGGACTTCGCGCTCTGGAAGGCCGGCGGCGTCTCGCCCGACGCCATCGCGGAACACCGGCACGACGCGGCCGCGCCGGCCGAGGAGGCCGCCGAGTGCGCCCAGACGTGGGACTCGCCGTGGGGCGAGGGACGCCCGGGCTGGCACATCGAGTGCTCGGCGATGTCGACGACCCACCTCGACGACACCATCGACATCCACGTCGGCGGCCGGGACCTCGTCTTCCCGCACCACGAGAACGAGATCGCCCAGAGCGAAGCCGCGACGGGACAGACGTTCGCGCGCTACTGGCTCCACACCGCGCTCGTGCAGGTCGAGGCGGGCGAGGAGAACGAGAAGATGTCCTCCTCGCTGGGGAACTTCGCGACCGTGTCGGAACTCGTCCGCGAGCGGGGCGCGAACGTGGCGCGGATGTGGGCGCTGTCGGCGGCGTACAACACGGAAGCGGTGTTCTCGCCGGACACCATCGCGGAGGCCGAGGAACGGTGGGAGCGGCTCGAGCGGGGCTACGAGGCCGCCCGCGATGCCTGCGACTCGACGGGGGCCCGCTCGACGGTCACAGACGAGGCCTTGCGGGAGGCCGTCGCGGACGCCCGGGGCGACTTCGCGGCTGCGATGGACGACGACTTCAACACGCGGGAGGCGCTGACGGCGCTGCTCGACCTCGTGGGCGCCGTCAACCGCCACGTCGCCGACGAACCGCACGACTATCGCGGCCTCCGCCGTGCCGTGTCGGCGTTCGAGCGTCTCGGCGGCGAGGTGCTCGGCTTCGAACTCGGCGAGTCGGGTGGCGGCGGCGACGTGCGACTGGCCGAGGACCTCGTGGAACTCGTCCTCGCGGCCCGCGAGGACGCCCGCGAGGCCGGCGACTACGAGCGCGCCGACCGCCTCCGCGACGACCTCGCGGCGCTCGGCATCGAGGTACAGGACACCGACGAGGGGCCGGAGTTCCGCCTCCCGTAGGCGTCGACCGGCCGACACAGCGGCCCGAACGTCCGGCCACCGAACTTATCGGCGACACTCGAGAACGGACCACCGATGTCACGACGCGCTGTCGCCGCGCTGCTCGCGCTGTTGACGATCACGGCGGGTTGTTCGGCTCTCACGGGGAATCCGACCGTGTTCATCGCCGGCCAGGTGAGCGTCTCGGAGGCCGCCCAGTCCGAGACCGGCTACTCGCTGCAGGAGAAGCGCACGCTGAACAGCAGTCGGACATTCGCTGGACAGGAGGTCAAGGTCGTCAACCACCTGGGCGAGTACGCCCGGGCGGCCGACCTCCCGGTCTTCGGCGACACGGAGATCGCCCGGTTCACCGTCTTCGCCACCCCGGTCGTCGAGGTGGCTGGACAGGGGCCGTTCAACCCCGTCGCCGACCTGAACAACACGGAGCTGGTGCTCCGACTGCAGGAGCAGTACGAGTCCATCAGCAACGTCCAGCGCGTCGGGAACCGGACGGAGACGATGCTCGGGACCGAGACGTCGGTCGGCAAGTTCCGCGCCGACGCCCGGACCACCGCCGGCAAGGAGACGGAGGTCAGCATCCACATCACGAAGGTGCGACACGAGGGCGACTTCGTCATCGCCGTCGCCGTCTATCCAACCCAGCTCGAGAACGGACAGCAGAACGTCAACCGGCTGCTCGCCGGCGTCCAGCACTCCGGGCGCGACGGCGGCGGCTCAGAGACCAGCGCCTAGACACGGGCGACCGGCCCACGTGAAATCGGAGGCAACCTTCTGAGGCTCCCCCAGCGGGAGACGTATGAACTGACGGTTCAGCGTCGGGTTCTGTTGACCGCCGCGAGTCGGTTCGGCTACGCCGCCGGCACCGTAGCGGCGTACCCGGCCGATCGTTCACGATCACCGGGCTCATCGTCGGGCTGGCACTCCTGACCATCGGGAGTGGCGGCTCCGTGGAGGCGAGTGGATGATCGAGGCAGCCGTCTACGGGCCCGAGATCGGCATCGAGGAGTACGACGACCTGGCGGCGGCGAAGGCCGCGAGCGGGACCACCTGGGTCCGGGTGACGGAGACCTCGCCCGAGGAGTTCGAGGCCGTCGCCGAGGTGTTCGGCCTCCACCTGCTCGTCATCGAGGACGTGTGAAACGAGGCGCGCCCGTCGACGAGTATTTCGACATCCTCGACAGCGTCGAACCAGGATCGAGGACGTCGAGGAGGAGGTCCTAGAGTCGACCGGCATCACCGCGCTGGAGCACATCAACGGCGTCCGGCGGGACCTGCTCGCGTTCCGGAAACTGGCGTGGCCGACCCGCGAGGCCGTCGGCGTGCTCGCCCGCGGCGACCCCGGCTTCGTCGCCGGTGTGTACGGGATGAACTTCGCCAAGAGCCCGTACAACATGCCAGAACTGGGGTGGACGTTCGCCTGCCCGGCGGTGATGCTGGGGATGCTCTGTCTCTCGCTCATCGTGCTCGCGTACTCCCGCGAGCGGGGCTACCCCTGCGCCGGCGGCGCGACCCCTCCCGCGCCGTCCGTCGAGGGCGACGCGGCAGGTTCAGGTGGCTGGCGACGAATCCTGGCGTATGAGCGACGACGAGGGATACGTCCACGACCCGGCCGCGTTCGGCGAGGACAACCCGGACGACGGGACCGACGCCCCGTCCGACCCGGGTGACGTCCACGGCGGCGGACGGGACGCCCGGAGTGAGGCAACACACGGCGGGCAGCCCCGCGGCGCCGACCGCGAGTTCGACTGGCGGGGATGGGTGCTGGTCGTCGCCATCCTGTTCGCGTTCGTCGTTATCCCGGTCGCGCTGTACTTCCTGCCCCGCGTCCAGGGGTTAGTCGCCTCGCTAGGGTTCTCGCTCCGACAGGCCTTCCTCGTCCTCCCGCTGCTGCCGGCGCTCGTCCTCGGCGCGCTCGCGGTCTGGGCCACGACGCGACCCTGAGTGGCGGTTCTCGACCGACGCCAGGGTCCGGGTCAATCCCGGGTCCGGGTCCGGGTCCCTCTGACGCTCACTCACCGCCCTCGGTGATGTCGGCCGCCAGCGAGCGCGCCGCCCGGACGTGCTCGTCGGCCGCCGCGTCGCCCGTCTCCTCGACGTTCGAGAGGAGGTGGGCCACCTCGGCCACTCGCTCGCGGACGACGCAGGGGTCCGGAACGTCGCGAGCGTCCGCGGCGACTGCCTCGGCCTCGCCGAGCCACCGGCTGGCCGTTCGCTCGACGGGCCGTTCGGCCGTGGCCGCGAGGTGGTCGTGGAGCCGTTCGAGCGCCTCGCGGTCGACGGCGTCCGGAGTGTCGGCGTCCGGAGCGTCGGTGCCCGACCCCGGGTCAGTGTCCGCGTCGTCCGGCGTCACGATTC
Source organism: Haloglomus sp. (assembly GCA_042217755.1). Taxonomy (GTDB): domain Archaea; phylum Halobacteriota; class Halobacteria; order Halobacteriales; family Haloarculaceae; genus Haloglomus. The sequence continues at coordinate 4,715 of JBDGSA010000204.1, forward strand.
GCGCTTGCCCATCAGGATGGTCGTCGTCCACGAGCAGGCGCTCGTCTCGTCGCCGCTCCCGCCGTCGCCGACCAGCACCTCGATGTCACGGACGACGATCCCGGCGTCGGGATGACTCTCGGACGCCCGGCACCCCGTGACCTCGTGACGCGCCCGGAGGACGTCGCCCGGCCGCACCGGCCGGCGCCAGGTCAGGTCGTCCATCCCGAGGCCGCCGCGGTTCGCGGAGTCGTTGAGGAAGTTCTCGACCAGCAGCCGGGTGGCGACCCCGACGGTGTGGAGGCCGCTGGCGATGAGGCCGCCGTACTGCGTTTCGGCCGCCGCCTCGGGGTCCGTGTGCATCGGTTGCGGGTCGAACTGTTCGGCGAACGCGACGATGCCCGCTTCGGTCATCTCGTGGCTGCCGTACGTCTCGCTCCAGCCGAGCTCCATGTCCTCGAAGTAGTACACGACTGCCGCTCGGTCGCCCGCGCTGGTAAATCCACACCACGGCGAGGCAAAACGGCGTCACTGAGCGACAAAGCGTCACGGAGGCACGGCCTCACGGAGACACGAGGCGCGCGACGGTTATTACCCTGTAAGCCATCATCTACCGCATGTCGGCGGTGTTCAGATAAGGATGAAAGGTGAGGCGGTGCGATTTTGCAGTGGTCTATGCTCGAAATCGCACGCCTCAATGGAGGTGGCGACTCTTTCGAGTTAGATTTTGTGGAGCGAGAGGCGACACCCGAGCCGGCGATGAAGCTCGGTATCCGACTCCATC
>JBDGSA010000204.1:5522-7594 GCA_042217755.1 Haloglomus sp.
GCGAATCCGGATTACGTTGCGGTTGACGAGACCGTAATCCAGCTGAACGACGAGCGATATTGGCTGTACGCCGCCGTCGATCCCGCCACAAATCGCCTGCTACACGTCCGGCTCTATCCGACGAGAACACAGGCAGTAACCGAGATGTTCCTTGCGGAACTCCGCGAGAACCATCTCGTCGACGATGCACTCTTTCTCGTCGATGGCGCGCCGTGGCTGCAGGCGGCCTGTCACCGGCACGGGCTCCGATTCCAGCACGAAACACACGGGAATCGGAACAGCGCCGAACGTGTCTTTCGAGAGGTAAAACTCCGAACCAACCAATTCTCAAACTGTTTTAGCCACGCCGATGCGGAAACCGTCGAACACTGGCTGCAAGCGTTCGCCTTCGCATGGAATCAGCTAATCTGAACACTACCCCGCATGTCTGTCCGAAGATACGAGTGCGTCCGCTGTGGCGCTCGCGCGTTAGCGGGGGGACTCCCGGGCGCTGCAGCACCTGGGGGGGCATATAGTGAACATCTCACGCCAGCGGGAGTGAGGCGGGCGACAGCAGGAACCACGCGGGTCTCCTGGCGGCCGCGTCGCTCCGAAACGCGGGCGTCAAATAGGTGGTCGACGTACCGCCGGACATGAGCGTGACCGAACGGTTCGCAGCACTGGACGAGAAGGAGATGGTCGGCGGCGGAGCAGTGATGCTCGTGGCCGGCGTCCTCCTCCTCGCGCTGCTCACCTTCGCCGACATCCAGTCCCCGTCGTTCCGAATCATCCTCGGCATCGTCGGCGTGATCACCATCGTCATCGGCGTCCTCTCGATCGGCATCAGCAAGCGGTCGGTGTAGCGCGCCGAGGCGCATCACGACGGACTTGTTTTCAGTATTTCTTACGTATATTCTATCCTTATCAATAATTCTAGATATAATTTCTTAATTTTTACTTTTCAAATATATCGGAGTTCTCGACACCTGGCAAAGATCGGGTGCTGCATACAGCGGCTGTAGTCAGCGGCGGCTCCACGTGGGGCAGCGCGTCATCACATTCGACGATTTCACAAGGTTTTCACTTCGATTGTGGTATCGTAGTCGTGTGTCTTCTCGCAGATCAGTACGTCTTGAGGAGATGGCATGGCCAGAAGTCGAATCAGCCCTCGAAAACGGAACGCGGACCGCGATTGTGGCCGTCGGCTCGATTGAACAGCACGGTCCACATCTGCCGTTGAACATGGATACGTTGGACGGCGAAGAACTTTCGCGCCGAATTGCGGCGAAACTCGGGGATGCCCTCGCTGCCCCCACGATTCGTCCCGGCTGTTCAGGCCACCACATGGAGTTCCCCGGGACGATCACCGTTCCGCCCGAGACATTGATGAACGTAGTCCGATCGTACTGCCGGTCTCTCGACGACCATGGCTTCGAGCACATCGTTCTCGTCCCAACCCACGGCGGGAACTTCGGGCCAGTCAGGACCGTGGCACCTGACATCGCCCGCGAGCTCGAGGCTGCCGTGATCCCCCTTGCCGACCTTGACGAACACATGCGGTTGTTGAACGAGGGGCTCAGCGAAGCCGGCGTCGAGTACGACCAGAACGTGATCCACGCCGGGGCTGCAGAGACGGCGATGGTGCTGGCAATCGACGAAGATCTCGTCAGAGAGGAGAATATCGAATCGGGGCCAGAAGGTGAAATCTCGCCGGCTCGCCTGCTCAGCGAGGGGTTCAAGTCGATCACGGAGAATGGCGTCCTCGGTGATCCAGCCGAGGCGACTGCTGAAGCCGGGGAAATGATCATCCAGAGAGTCGTCGAGGCATACGTCAAGCAGATCGAGACCGAGCGCGGTGCCGTCTGACGAGTGAGCCTGGGATGTGCGTTCTGTATGCCACACGGCCTCTGTAACCTATCACCGACGGAGGATTTCAACTCCGCAGAGCGATGCCGACCTCCCTCGACAGCGGGGGCCACGCCGCCAACCGCGCCGAGCATTTCACAGAGGCTCGGCGCGGAAGCCCACGACTTCAGTCCTGTCTCTTACCCACAACTCCTATCGCTGTAGTTCGCCGAGAAAAAGGCCAAATG
>JBDGSA010000136.1:0-7522 GCA_042217755.1 Haloglomus sp.
CTCGGCATCGGCGACCGGGTCGCACGGACGTTCCCGGTGTGTAACATCAAAGGATGACAAGTTCCGAATCCGACTTATTTTCTTGTAATATCTCCGTGAATAATTATATTTCGCACATTTATCGAATATTTCGCGACAACTGCCGGCGGACAAGCCGGTGTGGCGCGACCGAGCGGGAACGATAGTGCTGCCGCTCACGACCGGGACATCTAAGGAAGGAGCCGGTCACGTGACCGGCAGACTGTACCCCCAGTTCTGGTAGCTACTGCTGACGTGGGGCGCGCGCCTCGCGGACGTCTGCTCCGTCCCGAAGCTTGTCCTCACAGTGGGGACACACACGGACGGTATCCATGCCCTCCGGGGCGAACACCCGTACGTACGCCTCGCTGACGTACGAGTCACAGTTGTTGCAGTGGGGCACAACTAACGTCTGATTATTTTTATATTTAAGACTTTGGTTCCCAGGAATCCAGACTGAGCGCCCGCCGGCCGCTGTCGCCGGATTACGGGTGTATCAGTCGCGAAGAAAATCGAACGAGGCGTCGACTGTGGCCCCACGCGGGTCGACCGCCTCGCCGTTCTCGTGCCGAACGAACGAGAGGTAGAAGGGCCGACCGCACCCTTCCCCGCGCGTTTCGCTCGCGCCGCAGACGATCTCGACGCCGTCTGCCTGCTCGAACGCCTCGTACGCCGAAGCGTACTCCCAGCCCTCAAGCGGTTCGGGCGTGACCGCCTTGTCCGCGAGGTAGGCGTCCCGCTCCAGTTCGACCACCGCGTCACAGCGCGGACAGGTGTACGTGACCGTGACCATACGTCCGATACGGGCTCTGGCGGCTAAACCACCACGCCCGACCGGACAGCCCGAACCCCCTGCCCGACGAACGACCGGCCCATCTACGCCCACCGCCGGTTCGATACCACCGTTCGAGGCGAGCGAACTCGCCGGCGACGGACCCGGGGCCGACACGCCTTTGCCCGCTCCGCGAGTCTCCCCACGCATGATCGACGAGACCGTCGCGGAGATTCGCGACATGCAGACACACAGCTCTTCGGTCGTCGCGATCAAGGCGGCCGAGGCGCTGCGCGAGCTGCTCGACCGCGAGTATCCGTCGCTCGAGGAGTACGTACGCGACCTCGAGCGGAACAGTCAGGCCCTCAAGCGCGCCCAGCCCTCACACGCCACCCTCCACAATACACAGGCGCACATCCGCGATGCCGTCGACGAAGCCGCCCCGGAGGACGTGGCGGCGGCCAAACGTGTGACCGAGCGGGCCATCGAGACGGTCGTCGAACAGGTCGAGACCGCAAAGGAACAGGCCGCCGCGAACGCCGCCGAATCGCTCCGTGACGGGGAGGTGCTCCTCACGCACGACTACTCCTCGACCGTTCTCGAGGCGCTCGAACGCGCGGCCAGCGAGGGCCGTCACCTCGACGTGTACGTGACCGAGGCGCGCCCGCGCTATCTGGGTCGCAAGACCGCGCGAACCCTCGCAGGCATCGACCGCATCGAACCCACGCTCCTGGTCGACTCGGCCTGCGGCGAGGTCCTGCCCGACTGCGACCGCGTGATGGTCGGGATGGACTGCATCGTCGACGAGACGTTCTACAACCGCATCGGGACCTTCCCCATCGCGGCGACGGCCGCCGAACTCGCGGTGCCGCTCACTGTCGTCGGCTCCTCGGCGAAGATCATCGACGAGAACGGCTTCCAGTTCCGCAACGAGTTCCGCCCCGCGAGCGAGGTGATGCTCGAACCGGCCGACGGCTTCGACATCGAGAACCCGGCCTACGACGCGACGCCCGTCCACCTCGTCGACTCGGTCATCACCGACGAGGGCACGCTGTCGCCGTAGCTGTCCGGATGACAGACAGGGACGGCGAATCGAGAGGCGAGAGACAGGAAGCGAGAGGGGAGGCTCTCAGGCGTACTTCGCGACGACGTTGACGACCTCGTCGAGTTCGTCGCCGTCGAGCGCGTAGCGCTCCTGGGCGAACACAGAGCGGACCTCGTCGCGGTCCTTCGGGAGCGTGTCGGCGATCTTGTGTGCGGTCTTCTCGTCGAGTTTCTCCAGTTCGAGGAGCTCCTCGACCAGGGCCCGGGCGTCCTCGGCGCTCATCTCCGCGAACCGGTTGGCGTGGTCGATTGCGCGCGCCAGCTCGTAGCGCATCTCGCGGTCCTCATCGAGCGCGCGCTCCTGTTCGATGTCCGCGAGAATCTCCTTGGCCTCGGCCGTGGTGACGTACTCGGCGTCGAGCGTCTCCTTGAAGATGGTCATTCGTTACTCCGTCTGGCGGCGGAGGTGTGCGGGCTTTGCGATGATGGTCTTCTCCTTGCTGCCGTCGGTGATGGTCACCTTGTACGCACGGCCCTGCTGGGCCTCGACGGTCCCGGTGTGACCGTTGAAGCGCGGGTGGAACCGGCCGCTCGGCACGCTTGGGTCGATGTTGAGGTGTACCTTGTCGCCCGTCTCGAACTCCTCAACGGCGCGCTGTGGCGGAGACGTCCCCCGCTCGCGGGGCTTGTTTCGCAGCTTGTTGCGTGATCCCTGAAGAGGCCCGTTGGAGTTCGGCATAGTCGTGAGACGGAATTGACCCGAGGACTACTTGAATGGTGTGTTCTGCGTCCGCCGTGCGGGAGCGAACGCGTCGCTCGTCGAACTCGGCGCGACGCACGAAGAACGGGACCGTTCAGCGGATTTCGTCCGGCCGGAGGACCGTATCGGACTGCAGCCAGGCGTGCTCCCGGTCGCGTCGATACACCACGACCTCGCCGCCCTCCTCGCGGAGCTCTATCGTGTCGGTCTCGGCCTCCCAGCCCTCCTCGTGGTTCGGCTGGGGGCACCGCTCTCCCTCCAGCAACTCCCGGGCCCGTTCCTCGGAGAGACCCGACATCGCGGCCCGGAAGACCCCCGGCGCGAGCGGCTCGCGACCGGGCTCGACCTCCGCGCCCGGCGTGTTCTCGCGGGCGCCGGCACTCATGCCGACCACCCCGACGCTGCCCCGGTCGAATGACTGCCGTGAGTCATGCTCGCTCACTCGTAGGAGCCGTGCACATAAAACACAGACGGCTATTATCTCGGGGTGAAAGAGCCCGGTGAAGGACGATAGCCGCGGCTCATCGGCGACATCGGCCTTCGTATGTCGGTGGACCGACTGGAACAGTCAGATGCGGCCGACTTCCTCGACCTGCACGGACTCGACGCCCTCGACGCCGGCGAAGGCTTCCTCGACGGCTTCGGTCCCACCGGCGTCGTCGGGGACGATAACGGTAGGGAACAGCGCCACCAGCCCGAACGCGACGTCGTCGCGCTGCGTTCCCTTGATATGGGCGCCCTCGGGGAGCGACGCCTCCAGGCGCTCCTGGAGCGCGTCGAGGTCCACGTCGGGACTCTGCGGCATGACCTTGAGTTTGGCTGCGACTTTTCCCATAGTTAAGGCCCCGTGAAGCCACACTCGGGACACTCGTAGAGGTTGCTCTGCTTGCGACAGGTCGAACACCGGAAGATCAGGTGCCCGCAGTCGGGGCACTTGAACCGGGCGGCGTTCGTCCCGGCGATATTGATGCCACAGGAGACGCACTGGCGCGTCTCGCTGCTGTCGGCCTGACTCATACAAACCTGTCGTCGTGGACTGGATTTAAGACTTGTCAAGCCGCTCGCACCGGGAGCCGACGCGAACGACGCCAGGCGCTCGCGGTCGTCGTCGGGTCGTCTCGCCGGGTTTCAAGAGCCGTCCACCCGCCATCCGTGACATGGCACTCGTCGACGCGACGGCATACGCGATCCACCTCCTCGTCGGGGCGCTCTGGACCGGGAGCGTCCTGTTCGCTGCCTGGGCGGTGCTTCCGGCTGCTCGGGCCGGCGAGGTTCGGCCCGGACCGCTGGAGACGGTATTTGGGCGCCTGACAACCCTCTCCCGGGGCTCTGCAGTCGTCATGCTCCTCACGGGCGGCCACATGGCCGCCCAGCTCTATTCGTTCGCGGGGCTGACCGGTCGTCCCCGGGGACACCTCGTCCTGACGATGACACTACTGTGGCTCGTGCTGGCGGCGCTCGTCGAGGTCGGCAACGCCCGGATGCAGGACGGCCTGGAGGCGAAAAAGGTCCGGACGCCCGCACAGGAGGCCGGTCGGTTCTACCGGGCAGCCGGCGTCGTCGCCCTCCTGTTGCTCGTCGACGCGGGCGTCCTCGCGGCCAACAGCGCGGGTCTCGTTGCGCTCTGAGTCTGCCCTGCGCGCGTCCGCTCCGAGTCTGCCCTGCGCGCGTCCGCTCCGAGTCTGCCCTGCGCGCGTCCGCTCTGAGCCTGCCCTGCGCGCGTCCAACCGCGTCACGCTCGCCGCATTCGGTGGTGGCGAATGCGGAACACGATCCAGCCACAGAAGAGCGCGAGCGTCGCGAGTTCCGCCAACAGCAGCGCGCTCGTCGCCCCCGAGAGCAGGAACGTCGTCGCCTGGACGAACGCTCGAATCACCCACAGCAGTGCGACGACGGCCGTCGCCGCAAGGAGTGCGCGGGCAGGGCGGCCAGCGCGGGGGGACTCCCCCTCGCCCACGTCGCCCGCGGGATACGTCGACCGCTCCGTGTGCCGGAGCCGGTACGCGTCCAGGAGCGGCGCCGTCCACGCTGCCAGGTAGGCGGCCGCGAGGAACGGCACGTGCGCGGCCGCGGGTTCGGGGAACAGGCCGGCAACGGCGAGCCCGAGGAAGGTCGCACCCGCGAGCGCCGCGGCCGCGCGGTCAAGCGGGGCCGTGACCATGCGAATCCACGCCAGCACGAAGCCGAGACCGAGGAATCCCGCGAGAACGAGGCCGAGGTCGAACACCAGCGCGCCGGGGGCACCGGGACGGCCCAGGTCCGAAAGCCGTGCTCGGACCGGGAGGCGGCTGACAGTGGGGTCGAGCGCGGCGGCGACGGCGACGGCGACAGCGAGAACGGCGACGCTCGCGAGGCCCAGAGCAGCAGTCTTTCCGGTGAACCGCGCGTGCGACGAAGCCACGACGGGACGGGCGTCGGGACGAGGCTTGTGTGTGACGCTTGCGAGCGAGACTGGCCTCGACGCGGCGGTGGAAGTAACGGCCTACGGGCACGAACGGGTGTCGCGGGCGACAGAGCCAAATCTATCGCGTGCTGAGTGTCGGCATACCCTCGAGGTGAGCACCGATGTCCGAACGTGACAACGACTCCATCCCGTCCCCCGTTCCGTGGTACCGCACGAGCGACGGTAGGGCCGCGCTCGCCGCCGGTCTCTGCGCCGTCATCGGTGTCACCTACACCGCGCTCGAGTACATGGTCCTCCCGTGGTTCGTCGACCGGACGGCGGCGCTGGTGCTGTTCGTCTCGATACTGACCCTCCTCGTCGTGTCCGGGCAGGCGCTGACGCGCGCCTTCGGGCGGCAGCGACACTAGTCGAGGCTGGCGAATCGATCGCGCCGGCGCTCGCGGCGACGCGCGGCGCGACGGGTGGAGAGAGACGCCTGCAGCCGGTCTGCGACCGTCTCGCGGAGGTCGTCCGCGCGGGCAGCCTCGATGTCGAGCGCCCGCGGATCGCCGCCCGTCAGTCCGCGTGACACGGCAGTGTCGACCACGACAGTCGCGAGATCGCGCCGGCGCTGGAAGACGCTCTGGGACTCTACGACCGTCTGAACCCGGTAGTACGGCACGACCGTCGTCTCGCGCGACCAGAACCCCTCGCGGAGAACGACGTGGTCGTCGAGGACGGCGAAGCCGAGATTGCGCCACTTCAGGTGGGCGCCCACCGGCGCCAGCGCGACCAACCCCAGCGCGAGATACCACGCAAAGGAGAACGGGGAGAGCCGGTCCACCCCGTAGGCGACGCCCGCAAACAGGAGTGCGACCAGCACATACCGGATCACGTACCGTGTCCGCGCGCGGGCAGGCGGGCGCTCGAATGTGACGTCGTCGAATGGCTCGACCTGACGCGCGAGGTCGACAACCCGTTCCCGGCGCGCGAGCGGGACCGCGGACTCAGCCCCCGCATCCCCGGGCGCGTAGCCTGCCGTCTCGACCGTGAGCGAGGCGTAGCCGATTCGCCGCGCGAGAACGTTCTCGGAGAGAACCACCGACTGGACCTTCGACAGCGGCACTGTCCCGGTGTACCGGTTCAGGAGACCCCGCTCGTACCGGAGTTCGTCGCCGGCACGCGTCAGGCGGAAGCCGTAGAAGTTGGCGACGGAGGCGACGGCGCTCGCGAGCACCGCGACGATGACGAGCCCGGCGGCGAGCAAGGGCGCGGCGACCGCGAGCGAGAACAGCGGCTCCGTCGCCGACCGCGCCAGCGACGGCGCGACGATAGGGATGATGGCAGAGAACACCGACAGCAGCCGAAGGTCGACCGAAACGAGGCCAAGCAGCACCAGCTCGCGGACCGACATCGAGAACAGTTCCGCTTCGGACGGTTCGTCGTCGGTCGACTCGCTTTCCTGCGCGCCGGCCGCATCCGAGCCCTCGGACCGCCGCTTCAATCGCCCGACCTCGGCCCGGAGCCGTTCGGCCTCCGCCTCGGAGACGTACCGGAGTTCGGCCTCGACGTCGCTCCCGCCGGCCGTCTCGACGGTGACGGCAGCGATACCGAGCGCGCGTTGAAGCGCGTTCCGGCTGATGTCGACGTTCTGGATCCGACGGAACGGGATCTCGCGCGTCCGCCGAGAGAGCACGCCCGACTCGATGTCGAGCGTGTCCTCGGTGAGTTCGTACGCGAAGCGTTCCCAGCGGGCGAACTGGTAGAGTCCCGCCAGCGCCAGGACCCCCAGGACGACGGCCGCGGCGACGGCGAGCCCGGCACCGGGGAGCTGCGTCGAGCTGAAAGTGGCGATGACGATAAGCCACCCCAGTCGAGCGGCGGTCACGCCCGCGCCGTACGGGATCGAGAGCGGACTCAGGCGCATCTCAGACCGCGTCTTCCCCCTCGGCGGCGATTGCGAGGCGCTTCAGCCGCTCCTGCAGGTCGTCGGCGCGCTCGGGCGTCAGTCCCGGAATCGTGACGTCGGCGCCGCGCGAGCCGGCCGTGTAGACGACGACGGACGCGAGGCCGGACGCCCGCTCGACCGGGCCCCGCGAGGCATCGACGTGCTGGATGCGCACGTACGGGACGACCGTCCGGACGCGGGTGAGCACGCCGCGGTCGAGAAACAGCGAGTCCGCCTGCACGCGGTACGACCACGACTCGTAGCGCAGGTGCGCCCGGACCGCGCCCAGCACGAACAGCACCGTGAAGAGCGCCGGGCCAGCCCAGATGGGGCCGGTGAACACCACGGTCAACGCCCCCGCCACCGCCCCGAGGACGACCGCGACGAGTCCCGCGCGGAGAATCCACACCAGCCGCACGGCGGGTTCGAGCGACTGTTCGGGACCCGTCAGCTCGTCGACGTCGACCTCGGTCGGAGAGAGCGGCGCATCGTCCCGCTCGTCGGCCGTTGACTCGGCCCGCTCGTCCGCCGAGCGGTCGTCCTCCGGGACGCTGTCCGCCCGTGCGGACTCGGCGTCCCCCGTTGCATCGTCGTCCT